>JADLGD010000237.1 GCA_020849495.1 Fluviicola sp. | reverse complement strand
CCATCAATCGCATCTACGACAAATCATTCAATACAGCGAAGCATTCTATGTTGATTGAAGCTAAAAGCATTCCTTTCGCCCTTTCTGTTTCGGAAGAGGAATTTTTGGCTTATCTGTTTGCTAAGAAAGGATATCCCTTACTGCCTGATATCGAAATGAATTTTAAAGATGAAAATGGAGCTTTGGATGAAACTGCTTTAATGGAATTTTATCAAGAACGAGAAAGCGAACAATATCCAGATTGGATAGTTACCAAAAACGAGTTGAAAAGAAGTGTCTCAGAAGAAAAATTGATTCAACTTTTGAATATTGGGATCAATGAGTCAAATACGGAAGTAATCCTTGAGCAATTAAGGAAAAGTAACTTACATCAATTTCGCTGTATTGTTTTTCCTCGGAGTGTTTATGATTCGATGTCCCTTTCATATTCAGAAAAAGACATAGTTCACTATTTTAATGCACACAAATCAGAGGGGTTTTATGAATATCCTTCGGTTCGAAAAGTACATCTTTTAAAAGTGCCGATTTCTCCCAGTAAGGCTGACAGTATGGTCTTTTTGAAAACGTTCAGTGAGTTGAAAAAGCCGTTTGAAAAAACCGATAACGACTCATTGTTTGTTGAAACTCATTCTGATTTTAAAGTGTTCTTTTCAAAGTATAAATTGACTTATTTTCCTGAATCATATAAGGGAGAAACGTTTGGTTTAACTTTTCCTGATGCGCTAACCGATGAGTTTGCAGCTGCTAAAAAAGGAGATATTATTGGTCCATACATGCATCAGGGAAGTTATAAAATGGCCAAAGTGGTGGGATTTAATGAACAAGCATTGACTGTAAGGCATATTTTGATTAGTAGTAGATATCCAATGGATACAGCCTATCATGAAGCCAAACGAAAGCTTGCCAATCAATTGTTAAGCAAAATCAATCACGATAATTTTGAAGAATATGTGGTGAACTACTCTGAAGATCCCGGATCAATTGATAATGGAGGTGTGTATGCTGATTTCATGGATTTCGAAATGGTAGAACCTTTTGCCCATTATGCTGCTACAGCTCGCATTGGAAAAATTGGAATTGTTGAAACTGATTTTGGATTTCACATCATGGAGGTGCTGGATAGAAAAAAAGTCAAGTTTCCAAAGTTGATCACGATACAGCAAAAGCTTGTCCCTAGCGATAAGGTGAAGCTGGAAATAAGTAAGCAAGTGAATGAACTCTACGAATCCATAAAGCTAAATTTGGAGCGACTAAGTGCTACCGAAAAATTAAACTATTTTGATTCAATTGGGATGTCTTATAATGGTGTTTCATTAAATATCATTCATGATACTTACCCAACGATTAGAGATAAAATGAGTGAAAATGCTGCAAATCAACTCCTGAAAAGTTGCTTCAATCCTGCTCAAAAACCCGGTGAATTATTAATGCCAATTAACGATGATACAACTTGGATTGTGCCCTTTTTTGAAAATGCCTATTCAAGTGAAAATTACAATTACAATCAAGTATTCGGATTGTTGAAAAATGAATTTATTGGGTCGACTAAATCCGATTTGATTCAAGCTAAGTATGCAACGGTCAAAACACTTCAGGATTTAGAAGCAGCAGCACATTTACCTATTATCACGAAAACAATACGTAAAGATTCCCTTGATTTTAGTGATGGATTTTTAGTTGAATTCTATAATTTTCTATTGTCAAATACTCCTACAAGCAACGAAATGCAATGGTTCAAATCTACTAGATCATATGTTGCTTATGAATACGTGTCATCGCGAATAGATGAAAGTGTTGTCGACTTATTCGAATTAAAAAAGGGTCTGCAATCGAAATTGGAAGAAAAAGCAAACCTCTTAGAATTTAAATCCTACACAAAACCAACCATCTACAATTATCCACTTTTTATATTGGGGGTAAGGAAGTAATTAGGAGCTGTTCTAATACGAATTGAAATTATAACTCACACCAATGCCCAACACATCTTGGTTGTTTTTGACGTTTTTGAAAAGGCCACCATTGGAAATATGGATGAGGTTCGCACTCAAAGCAATGCGTTTGGTAATACCGTAACTGAGGTTGAATTCATGGTGAAAGTTGAATCCCATGTTTTGGAAGCCATCGTCGGTGTCTTTTCTCACAACTTCACACCACACCACGCCAATTTGGTAACTCAAATACAAGCGTTTGTAAACAAGAAAATTGAATCGTCCACCCAAGCCCAAGGCATAATTTCCATATTTTGAATGGTGCACAATCAAAGGCATGTTGATTTTCATCAATTTGTCGCCAGCTCTTTCATTCACACGGTTCAGTTCCAATTGAAAAGGAAAATACACGTGATACGTACAAGTGAAAGGTTGAAATCCTTGACTGGAAGACGAACGGTTTCTAAAAGCACCAGCAATGAATTCCAATTTGGTGTTGACCACATACAAATTGAAAGCTCCTAAATCTTTTTCTCGCGACTTGTTCAAGCTATCCAACAAGGTTTGTTTGCTGTTGTTCTGTCCATAACACCAACTACTAGCTACAATTCCAGCAGCTATAAACACCAATACCCGTATGTTTTGCTTTAGATCCACACCTTAAATTTATGAGTAAAATTTTGAACTATCAGCATTTAGTCATGATCATCTAACAATACAAGCTTGGAAATGTTTGGAGTTCGTTATCCTTAAAACAGATTACTTTATTTAACCACATAGAAATAGAGGACACATAGTTTTAAAATGGGGAAGCCTTATTTTGAGTATCGTTTATTTTTAAAACAACTAAGTCTTTCTATGTTTTCTATGTTCCTATGTGGTTTGCAATCTAAATGAACCTTCGTTTGCAATTCTTCAACAAGAGTTATTTTAAAAACTCCCCATCGAAAAAATCAATGCCTTTATCAACTTTATTTAACAGTTGTAAACTTTTGAATTGCTTAACTTTAAGCTCATTCAAAACAAGAAAAAATGGCTGTATTTGATTTAGATATGATTCGCAAAGTGTACGCTGCTTACCCAGAGCGCGTAGCAGCTGCACGCAAAGTGGTGAACAGACCGCT
>JADLGD010000236.1 GCA_020849495.1 Fluviicola sp. | reverse complement strand
TAAATAAGATAAGGTAAGCGAAATCAATCCAATGATAGTCAAACCTTTCATTAAACTCGAAAAACGAACGATATTTCGAAGCCATTTAGCCATTATTACTCTGCGAGAATAAGAAATCTTTTTCAGCTTTCGTTAATGATTCGTATCCCGATTTTGAAATTTTATCTAAAATCTTGTCTGTTTTTTCCTGACGTTGTTTCTTTTCCAAAGCATATTGTTCGTCTGATTTCCCCATACGCACACCGCCTTTCTCCACTTTCATCTTGGTTTTAGGCTTGAATAAATTGGAAAAGAATCGCGAGATTTTTTGACCGAAACTTTCTGACATGTTGATGATATTTTTTGATGAATGCAATTGTTGAACAGATAAAAATCCAATTAAAGCGCCTCCTAAATGTGCAAAATGGGCAGTAGTATCTTTCGAACCCAAACTCACGATGTCATATAAAAGATACAAGCCCGCAATGATGATCAATCGAACAGGGATCACTCCAAATAAACTCACTTGTATGTTAGGTCTGTAAAATGCCATTGCAATAAATATGGCCATGATGGAACCTGATGCACCTACAATGACTGATGATGTGCCAATCAATGCTGGAAACAAGTTGTGAGCTGTGATTTCCAATAATCCTCCTGTGATTCCACCTAGCACATAGACATGCAACAAACGTCTACTCGTGAAAAATTGAATGAACATGCTTCCTGCAAAATACAAGAAGAGCATGTTGACGAAGAAATGGAAAAACTCAAAATGAGCAAAAATACTCGTGATCAATCCCCATGGATGAGTAGCAAAAGCTTTAAGATTGGTTTCTAAAGTAAAAGCAGCCCCTAAAAATTCAGCAATTGCACTATTTTGACTCAGATTTGCAATCACCAAACCTAAACCGATTAATATGAAAATAATCGTGTTGATGATGATCAATCGAATGTGCATACCACCATGATGGTATTGAAATTTAATCTCTTCTACAAATGTTCTATTCTGATTCATATCAATAGAAATGATTACTACGTTTACGCCAAATGAGTACGATGATTGCGCCAACTATTGCACCACCAACATGTGCTAAATGGGCAACATTATCACCAGCTTTATCTTGGAAACTCATGTAAACCTCCAAAATAAAATATCCGCCAATCAACCATTTGGCTTTAATTGGAATGGGAGGAAACAATAATTGCAATTCTGTATTCGGAAATAAAATGGCAAAAGAAGCAAGAATTCCAAAAATAGCTCCAGAGGCACCTACCATAGGAATGTATGATTTGGCTGCGTATTCGAAAACCAACGGCAAGCTAACAGCATTTTGATTGTGTGAACTTATAAAATCAAGAATTAGATTTGTTGTAGCATCATTTGGATTGTTGTCCTTAATGATACCATTTAATCCTGCGATTAAACTATCATTGTTGATTTGAGCTTTTAATTCTAAAATGTGGAAATATCCCATTCCATTATACAATAGAAATGCTCCCAATGCTGAAGCTATATATAAAATGAAAAATCGTTTTGGACCCCATAGTTTTTCAAGGAAACTACCGAAAATCACTAATGCATACATATTAAAGAACAGATGGAAAATTCCATCGTGCATGAAAAAGTGTGAAACGATTTGGTAAGGCTCAAATAAAGGTGTACCGAAGTAATGAGCGCCTAAAATGCTTCCTAATGCAATTCCTTTTGATTCAAACACAAAAGTCAGAATGAACATCAAAACATTCAGCAACAATAAGTTCTTGGTTACTTGTGGAATTCCTGCTAACATCTTTAAAAAAGTTGGATCAATTGTTCGTTTGTAATCGTTGCGAGTATGCGTTTACCCGAAGGTGAATAGTTATGGTCTTCAAAAGTGAATAGTTGCGTAACAAAATCAGCGATAACCGTTTGGTCTTGGCCCAATTTGTAAGTCATACTTCCAGCAAAAGCTAATTGTGCTAAAACCGTATGTGCAATTTCACCTTTATCCAAAGCTCCCATTTGAATTTCTTCAATAATCTTGTCGATACAAGCCAAAACGGTTGATTCGTTCAAAATCTCAGGAATACCATTCAACTGAATCGTATCATCTTCCCAAGTCCAAGCAAAACCAATACGCTCCAAGGTTTTCGTGTGTTCTTCCCATGCTAAACGTTCTTGTTTGGAGAATTGTTTTTCCAATGGAAAGATTAATTGCTGAGAACCAAGCGGATTGACAAAGAATCCACGCATCAATTCATCGTAAATAAAGCGTTCGTATGCTCTTCTGTAATGAATCAACAACAAACCTTCATTGATGGATGCAACTACGAATGAACCTTTAATTAAAAACGGCCCTTGTGGAGCTGCACTTGGCAAATCAATGGACAATTGCTCCAATTCATGCGTCTCTGTAATCACATCCTCTGGATTCCAAAATTGATCCCATGAACCATTTGTTTCTTCGCTTCCAAAACCAGCTTGATTCAATGCTTTGGAAAAACCATTCCCTTTACTACTTGAATTACTTGTGTTAAATGAAGTATTGCTTGAGTAAACGGAACTTTGATTACTGACATTGAATGGGTTATATGATTTGTCGACTTTAATTTCCGGTTCAACAGGCAAAGCATGCTGCATCGACATTGGTAGGTCAAATTCGCTTTCGCGATCGAAATCCAAAGTAGGACTAATATTGAATTTACCCAATCCTAAACGAATCGCACTTCGAAGTATCGAATAGATCGCTTTATCTTCTTCAAACTTGATCTCCGTTTTAGTTGGATGCACATTTACATCTATTTGTTTGGGATCAACCTCTAAAAAGAGAAAGTAAGATGGAAACATTTTAGCTGGCAACAACTGTTCAAAAGCAGCCGTCACAGCATGATTGAAATAAGTATCCTTAAAAAAGCGATTGTTGACAAAGAAAAACTGCTCGCCGCGACTTTTCTTAGCAGCTTCTGGCTTTCCTACAAATCCTTCAATTCGAACTATGTCAGTGTTTTCAGAAACAGGTACCAATTTGTCGTTGTAAGACTTTCCAAAAACATCTACGATTCGCTTACGCAAAGGCGCTGTCAATAAATGATACACTTCTTGATCATTGTGAACTAAGCGAAAAGCAATTTCAGGATGCGCTAAAACAACGCGTTCAAATTCATCAATGATGTGCTTGAATTCTACATTGTCCGATTTTAAGAAGTTTCTTCGCGCTGGAACATTGTAAAACAAGTTTTTCACTTCGAACGAAGATCCTTTGGCACATTGTTCAGGTTCGTGTTTGATGATTTGAGACCCTTCAATTTGAAGCAAGGTTCCTAATTCATCATTCGCTTGTTTGGTTTTTAAGGTTACATGTGCAATCGCTGCAATGGATGCAAGTGCTTCACCACGAAAGCCTTTTGTTTGAAGTGCAAACAAATCGTCCGCATGAGCAATCTTACTGGTTGCATGACGTTCAAAAGCCATTCGAGTGTCCATAAACGACATGCCTTTTCCGTTGTCAACCAAATGAATGGAAGTACGACCAGCATCTTTTACATACACTTCAATCTTTGTTGAGCCCGCATCGATGCTATTTTCAATCAACTCTTTAATGACTGAAGCAGGACGCTGAACAACCTCACCAGCAGCAATCTGATTGGCAATGTGATCGGGAAGTAAGCGAATGATATCAGCCATTCAACCAGTTTTTTAGATGAGATAATTGAATATATTCATCCTCAATCACAACTATTTTCACAATTGAGTTTGAAGTTTTGAATCGTTGAGTATTTGCTGAAATCATAATAAACGCTTGTTACAAAAATAAGACTTAATTCTTGGTTTTGTGCGCATCGTTGAACAATTCTCATTCCAAATCTTTCTACCTGACAAAGCGTCATAAAAACGAATGAAAATCGTACTTTTACACCCTATGAATCTAAAGAAATTCCCTCGTATAGTTAAGGTCTTGTTGATTGCTATTGGACTTTCAACACTTGTATTGTCGCTTGTAAGCAAAATGCCCTCATCTCCAAAGGCGGTCACAAAAAGACAATTCAAATCGAATTTAAGTGAAGAAAAATGGGTGGCGGAGCAATTATCTAAATTGACTTTGGATGAGAAAATCGCTCAATCCTTCATGATTCCAGTTTGGTCCAACAAAGGCCCGAAACATTTGGATGAAGTGGAGCAACAATTGACACAATACAAATTAGGAGGAATTATCTTTTTCCAGGGAGAACGAAAAAATCTAGTAGAAAGCATCGATCGTTTTCAAGCAAAAACAGAGATCCCACTATTGATTGGAATGGATGCCGAATGGGGGATTGCGATGCGAATCTCAGGTGAAGAACGTTTTCCTTATGCTCAAACAATTGGTGCAGCAAATGATCTTGCTTTGACCGAAAAGATGGGAGAACAAATGGGAATCGAATGTAGCATGTTGGGGATTCACCTCAATTTTGCTCCAGATGCTGATGTGAATAGCAATCCTAAAAACCCGGTGATTGGCTTCAGAGCTTTTGGATCTGACGCGAACCATGTTTCAAAACACACTGCTGCATTTGTAAAAGGTATGGAAAGCACTTCCGTTCTTTCTTGTATCAAGCATTTCCCAGGACATGGTGATACAGACAAAGATTCTCATTTAGAATTACCAACGGTTTCTCATTCAGAATCACGATTTAAATCGGTTGATTTTATTCCTTTCAAAAGTGGAATTGAAGCGGGTACAAGTGCTGTAATGGTTGCGCATTTGAACGTTCCGCAATTAGATCCTTCTGGAGTACCAAGTTCACTTTCTAAAAAAGTCATTCAAGGTTATCTACGAAAAGATTTAGGTTTCAAAGGCTTGGTAGTCTCAGATGCTTTGAATATGAGTGCGGTGGCTGAAAAATATGGAAAAGCAGATGTGGTTGCTCGTGCATACCTTGCTGGTTGCGATATTTTATTGTATCCAGAAAGTATTGGTGAAGCTATTGATTTGATTAAAAAGAAAATTGATGCAGGTGAATTTGAACTTTCTGAAGTCAATGCGCGCTGTAAAAATGTCTTGAAAGCCAAATACAAAGCCATCATTGCTAAACCAATGGTGAAACGTCCTGACCCAAGTGCAGAGCGCAATTTAGCAATCAATCAAGTATTTGAAAAAGCCATCACGGTGATTAAAAACGACAAGCAGTTGTTGCCTTTGGATCGTTTGGATCGCAAAATCATTCGAATTGGTGTTGGACCTTATGCTTATGATTTTCAGGAACGATTGGATGATTATGCTGAAGTGGAGCACTTGCGTTATTTCACTGTCAGTGAAGCAATTGAACGTTTGAAAAATAAGAAATTCCCCAAAGATGCTGTGATTATTGTCGATTTACATGGTATCAATCAACGCATAAAAAACAATTACGGTTTTGGAAATTGGGAAGAATTGATGAACCAACTTCCTGAAGAAAATGAAGTGATTTTGTCATTGTTTGGAAATCCACTGACACTTGAAAACATGAGCAAATTGCCTTCTAGTGTGGATGCTTGTATTATTGCTTATGAGAATCACATTCAAATGCAAGACCGAGTAGCGCAATTCATCATGGGAGCTTTTGATGTGAACGGAAAATTAGAAGCGGATATCAATGACACTTGGAAAAGAGGAGCTGGTTTAACCGTGAAAGGCAATGGCCGCTTAAAATATACAACCCCTGAAGAATTGAATATTTCTTCGGCTAAGTTGGCTGAAATTGATGCAATCGTTGACAATGCAATCAAAGTGAAAGCGTTGCCAGGATGTCAGGTTGTTGTAGCAATTGAAGGAAAAGTCATTTATCAGAAATCATTTGGTACAACCATGTATGATAAAGGGGATTCGATTACCAATGATCATATTTACGATTTGGCTTCTATTACAAAAATTGCTTCTTCAACCGTTTCGTTGATGAAATTAAAGTCGGAAGGGAAATTTGATGTAAACAGTACTTTAGGACAGTTAGTGCCTGAATACACGGAAGGAACCGAATATGCGAAATTAAAATCCATTGATTTATTGACGCATCAAGCAGGATTGACTCCATGGATTGCTTTTTATAAGAAAACGTTGAATGATAGTAAACTAGATCCTTTGGTGTATAGTGATAAAAAGAAAACGGGTTTTGAAACGCCTGTAGCAAAAGATATTTGGATCAAAAATGATTACTGGAAAACGATGTTGAAAACGATCGTGGAAACTCCGCTTTCAGGTCAGAAAAAATACGAGTACTCGGATTTGAGTTATTATTTCTTCAAAGCATTTATTGAACGTGTTTCCGGAATGTCTCAAGACGAATACGTGTATCAAAACATTTATGCTCCGCTTGGATTACAGCACATGTCATATTTGCCATTGAAGCGCTTCAAATTAAAACAAATTGTTCCTACAGAAGACGATCAAGAATTTAGAAAACAAGTCATTCAAGGTTACGTGCATGACCCCGGAGCTGCCATGTTAGGTGGTGTGGCAGGTCACGCAGGATTGTTCTCTAATGCAACAGATTTAGCTGCTTTGATGCAAGTTTTATTGAATGAAGGTCAAGTAGGAGAATTTGCCTTGTTCAAAAAAGATGTGGTGAATCAATTTACACGCTGTCAATTTTGTCCAGGTAACCGTCGTGGTATTGGCTTTGACAAACCAACTGTGAGTAAAAAAGAAGGTCCAACAAGTGAAATGGTATCGTCTGAAACATTTGGTCATTCAGGATTTACTGGAACAATTACATGGGCAGATCCAACAAACAAGGTGAATTATGTGTTCTTATCCAATCGTGTTTATCCCGATGCGGCAAATAAAAAGATCACAAGCATGAGCATTCGAACAAAAATTCAAGATGTCATTTACGAAGCTTTAGCAGCATCTAAAAAATAGAAACAAACAAAACACATACAAACGTCAAAACGCAAAAATGAAAATCGGAATCGTATTATACCCAACATTTGGTGGGAGTGGAGTGGTAGCAACAGAACTTGGAAAAGCCCTTGCAGTTAAAGGTCATCAAGTTCATTTTATCACTTATTCGCAACCAGTCAGACTAGGAAGTTTTAGAGAAAATATTTATTATCATGAGGTTCAAGTAAGTGATTACCCCTTGTTTGAATACCAACCTTATGAAACGCAATTAGCAAGTAAAATTGTAGATGTGGTGAAATACGAAGGCTTGGATATTTTGCATGTACATTACGCGATACCACACGCATCAGCAGCTTTCATGGCACAGCAGATTTTACAAACGCAAGGGATTTCGATTCCATTTATCACCACTTTACATGGAACAGATATTACTTTAGTTGGTAAAGATCCTTCATTTGAACCAGTAATTACGTTTTGTTTGAATGCATCAGACGCTGTTACTGCGGTTTCTGAAAGTTTGAAGAAAGACACTTATGCGCATTTCGCTACTACCAGAGACATTCATGTGGTACCGAATTTCATTCAAGCGAAAGACGAAGTTCCTGTGATGAATTTTGAGAAACGTCGTCATTATGCAATGGATCATGAGCGCATTCTATGTCACATTTCCAACTTCAGAGCGGTAAAAAGAGTAGAAGATGTGGTTCGCATTTTCAATGAAGTACAAAAAACGATTCCTGCAAAATTGATCATGGGTGGTGATGGCCCAGAGCGTCCTTTTGTGGAACGATTAGCAAGAGAATTGGGTGTTTGTAGTAAAATCATTTTCACTGGTAAAGTAAGAGATACGGCGCCAATTTTACAGATCTCCGATTTGTTTTTATTGCCGTCTGAAACAGAAAGTTTTGGTTTAGCGGCTTTGGAAGCGATGGCTGAAGGAGTTCCTGTAATTTCATCGAATACTGGTGGAATTCCTGAAGTCAACAAAAACGAATTCTCTGGTTATTTATCCAATGTAGGTGATGTAGATGACATGTCGAAAAATGCGTTGAAAGTGTTAAGTTCAGATGAGAATTTGAAGAAATTCAGGACACAAGCCTTGGTTCAAGCACATCAATTCTCCATTACAGCGATTTTACCAATGTATGAGGATTTGTACGATGAAGTATTGAAAAGTCATGCTGTTAAAAGCTGAATCAACTAATTGAAACGTCATCTTAAAGTGTTTTTTTTTGTAAACTCAATTTGAATTTAGACTGATGGAAATAGATCTCAATCAAGCACCTGCAAAACCAAAACCATGGTATAAAGCCTTGTACATTCAAGTGTTAGTGGCCATCGCTATTGGAATTACTTTAGGACACTTTCATCCTGTTTTCTCAATTGAATTAAAAGTCTTAGGGGACTTATTCATTTCTTTGGTCAAAATGATCATAGCTCCAGTGATTTTCATAACAGTAGCAACAGGATTAGCCTCTATGAGCAATTTGAAAGCAGTTGGAAGAGTCACTGGGAAAGCGTTCATTTATTTCCTCACTTTTTCAACTTTGGCTTTGATCATTGGAATGATTGTAGCGAATGTGGTGCAACCTGGAAATGGAATGAACATCGATCCTAAAACACTCGATCCGAAAGCCATTCAAGATTATGTGGATGCTTCAAAAGATCATACGTTGACACATTTCATTTTAGATATTGTTCCGAAATCATTGATGAGTTCATTGACAGGTGATAGTATTCTACAAGTCTTATTTGTCGCGATTATGTTTGGGGTTGGGCTTTCAATGACACAAGAAAAAAGCAAACCTGTAATCGATTTCTTACATGCTTTGGCACATCCGATTTTCAAGATTGTTGAAATCCTCATGAAGTTGGCGCCAATTGGTGCTTTTGGTGCAATGGCGTTCACCGTTGGTAAATATGGTTTGGGAGTTTTATGGAATTTAGCAGGCTTAGTGGGTACGTTCTATTTTACTGCCTTTTTCTTTGTCGTCGTTATTTTAGGCGCTGTTGCATGGTACAATAAATTCAATATTTTCAAATTGTTGCGCTACATCAAAGACGAATTGTTCTTAGTACTAGCAACGAGTTCTTCAGAATCTGCATTACCCAATGTGATGAAGAAATTAGAAAAGCTTGGTTGTTCAAAACAAGTCGTTGGTTTGGTTATTCCAACGGGATATTCCTTCAATTTGGATGGAACAAATATCTACATGACTTTGGCGGCTTTGTTTATTGCTCAAGCTTGTAATTTTCCGCTTTCATGGGAACAACAATTAATGATTTTATTGATCGCGATGCTTAGTTCAAAAGGAGCTGCTGGTGTTACTGGTGCTGGATTCATTACACTTGCTGCAACTTTAGCTGTAGTTAAAGGTTTTCCAGTACAAGGAATCGCTTTGATTTTAGGAGTTGATAAATTCATGTCAGAATGTCGTGCATTAACCAATTTTATTGGGAATACTGTTGCAACGATTGTTGTGGCCAAATGGGAAAACCAATTGGATGAAGAAAAATTAAAGAAAGAATTAGGATAGTATTTTTCATAATAAAAATTAACGTAAAGAGGCAAACAATTAGTTCGCCTCTTTTTGATTTACAGGTTATGGATGCGCTATCTCAATAAATTCACATGACCTGTTACCACATTTTCAACTGGTCTTCTAAGTGTTGATTTGAATTCTATTTTCCAAGTATAGGTTCCATCTTGAGCAACAACCCCATCAAATGTGCCATTCCAACCTTCTTCGATGTCTTTGGATTCAAAAATAAGTTGTCCCCAACGATTGAATATGTAAAAACGATACGAATTGGGATCAAAACCTGATTCAATCACTGGTTTAAAGATTCCATTGTGTTGATCACCATCAGGTGTGAATGAATTGGGAACATAATAAATCAAATCTTCCTCTACAACTACAGTCGCTTGAGCAGTATCAACACATCCATGGTCAGAAACAATAGATAAAATGATCGTGTATTCTCCCGGCTCTTCTGCATACGTGTGTGTGGGTGCTTCATCTTGTGAAAAAGTAGCATCGCCAAAGTCCCATGAATAGGAAACTGCTCCCAATGAAGAGTTTTGCATAGTAGTCGTTGGATTGACTTCACTCATGTAATACGGATTAGGCTGGAAAGAAGCAGTTGGCAATGGATACACACAAATTGCTTGAAGGAATGAGGTATCATACGAACAACCTAAATTGCTGACCATTTCTAAAGAGACATCAAAGCAACCATCCACATTGTATTCGTGCAAAATTGAATTTCCAAAACCGGATGAACCGTCACCAAAATTCCAATTGAAACTTCCAATACCTTGTGTGTTAGAGTTCAATGTGACTGGTAGAGGCATGCAACCGTTTGTGGTTGAAAAACTGACATTGAATCCTGGATTCGTTTCAAAGTTAATTTGAACACTATCTGAATGACTACATCCAAAATTGCTAGTGCCAATCACAGTGTACATTGCATTGTTGATTGGTGTAAAAGCAACGCCATTTACTACACCATTGTTCCATTGATAAGTAGAAGCTCCCGTAGCATTTAAACTAGTAGATGCTCCTTGACAAATGATTTGATCAATTCCAGCGTTAACGATTGGTAAAGGATGGATATTTACCATCACTTCATCTGTATCTGAACAACCATTGACATCCGTTCCAATCAGTGTGTAAAGTGTTTGTCCTAGTGGCGAAACGAATGCTTGATTGTCTATTACTCCATTATCCCAATTGTACGTAACTGCTCCAGCACCTACCAACGTTGTAGTTTGTCCAAAACAAGCTTCTTGATCCACTCCAGCTGAAACAGTAAAGCTAGGGAATAGTCCAACAAAAACAGTATCTGAACTTACACAACCATTTGCATCTGTTCCAGTTACAATATAATCCGAAGGACTATTGATCTCAAAAGGAACATTGTTTTGAACGTTGTTATTCCAGACGTAATTCACTGCACCACTAGCAGTTAGCGTAATCGTTGCAAATTGACACACCGTTTGATTCGCACCTGCATTCACCATTGGGGGAGCTTGCAAAGGAATTGTTTGTGTGACAGAATCAATACAACCAAAGCCATTTACTACAGATAGAACAACCGTTTGTATTCCCGCATTAGCGAATTGATGTGTTGTTGAAGCTAGATTGCTAAACAACCCATCGCCAAAATCCCAAGTGTAGGTTAGTGGAAGTGCTCCCGAAGATAAATCTGTGAAAATGATGGGCTCATTGCTACAATGACCGTTGAAACTATAGTTCACACTCGGTAAAGGATTTACATTTACAGTAACCACATCTGTATCCGAACAACCATTGACATCTGTTCCAATTAGTGTGTATGAAGTCAAACCAAGTGGAGCAACGAAACCTAGATTATTTGTAACACCATTGTCCCATGTATAGTTCACTGCTCCAGTACCATTTAAAATAGTTGTCTGTCCAAAACAAGTTGTTTGATCTATTCCAGCAGAAACTACAGGTGGTTGAAACAAAGTAACATTCACCGTATCTTGATTCATGCAACCATTTGCCGCAGTTCCAATTACTATATAAGTTGAAGCTGACGAAACAACAAAAGGATTATTATTGACAACCCCATTGTTCCATGAATAATTTACGGCTCCACTTGCAGTTAAAGTCACGTTGGATAACGGGCAAACTTGTTGGTCTGGTCCTGCGTTAACAAGAGGTGGAGCATTGACTGGTGTTAGTTGTTGTAATGAATCAATACATCCAAATCCGTTTTGAACACTCAAAACAACAGGGTAATTTCCTCCTTGAGCATACAAGTGAGAAGGAGATGTAAGCGTGCTAGAAGCACCATCACCAAAATTCCAAATATAACTCAAAGGAGCTGCACCATTGGATTGATTGAAAAAGCCAACGGAATCATTACTACAAACACCATCGATTAAAAACGCAACTGTTGGCAGTGCATGAATCGTGATGTTTTGTTGAATGGTGTCCATACAGCCAACATCAGAAGTTGTGATCAATGAAACTTGATAGTTTCCTCCAACAGTATAAGTGTGCAGTGGGTTTTCTAAGTTGGACTGATTCCCATCACCAAAATCCCAATTCCAGGCAGAAATGACACCTGTAGAGACGGTTGAAGAGTCGAAAAATTGCATGGCTGCCATCGCACAAATCGAATCTAAAGGAAAACTAGCTGTTACAATTGTTGGAGCTATGGTCACATTTACATCCACAGAACAATTCCCTTGATTGGAAAAAGTAGTCATCGTACAAGTGAAAACGGTTCCTATTGCAGGAGTAGGGATGGTGATATTCTGACCGTTTAAATTCCCCGGCATCCAAGTGTATTGTTGGAAACCGTTTGGTGCTTGCAATGTGATTTGTTGGTCTCCAGCACAGTAATTCATGTTTAAACTTAAAGGAGAACAACCTGCACTGATGTAAGCATAACCAAAATGACCAGAAAGTGAACAGTCTTTAGTAGTAAATTCAATAAAGACTTGCTGACCTGTGAAAGCTGTTAAATCTATACCAACAGTGGTCCATGGCAACCAAGTTACGCCGCCACAATTTTGAAAGTTCTGACCAGGTTGTCCACCATAAACAGTGTAGGTTCCACAGTTTCCACCAATTGGATTTCCCAAGTTGTCCAAAATACGAACAGAAAATTCAGGTTGTTCATTGGGTGCATGACCAGCAGGATTTTCAAGAACAACTGCATACTTATATATAAACAGTGCATTCTGCGTGTTTACAACCATAGAATAAAGCAATTGTTCTGCTTGAGCTCCGGTTCCAGCATTTCCCAATCGGGCAGAAGTTGTTTCACCAGGAGGGATGACATTCAATCCACCGCAAGTGTTCGGATCGATGGCAGGGGCAGAGAAGATAGTGTGTCGACCGGGAACAATTCCACCGTTTAAAGCGGGATTGTTATAGTTTCCAGTGTTTCCTACCCAAGAACTAAAATTCAAATTTGAAAAGTTCGTGTTTGGGCAAGCAGATTGAGCATTCGTTTCCTGACTGATTGCTACAGTTGTAAAAAAGGTAATCATCCAGGCGCAAGAGTAGTAGTTCGTTTTCATAGCGCAGTTTTTAATTGGATAGTGTCCTAAGAAATTACGCTACTTGTTTGAATATTCAAAATAAAATCGACCAAAGTGAATTATCTAACGTATCAAAGATGATTTTGAATAGACTGGAAAATAAAAAGCATAAAAAAAGCACCTCGAAAGGTGCTTTTTGAAAAGATATTGAAGACTTTATTAGATGTTTTCGATGATCATTGCAGATGCACCACCACCTCCATTACAAATAGCAGCTCCACCAATTTTACCTCCGTTTTGTTTTAAAACGTTGATCAATGTTACGATTACGCGTGATCCTGAGTTTCCAAGTGGGTGACCAAGAGCCACGGCTCCACCGTTTACATCCACTTTTTCAGGGTCTAATCCTAAGATTTTTGTGTTCGCTAATCCTACAACTGCAAACGCTTGGTTCAATTCCCAGAAATCAACTTGATCGGTCGACAAACCAGCTTTCGCTAATGCTTTTGGAACTGCCAATGAAGGAGCAGTAGTAAACCATTCTGGTGCATGAGCAGCATCAGCATAACTTACAATTTTAGCGATTGGTTTCAATCCGTATTTCTCTACTGCTTCTTTTGAAGCTAAGATCAATGCAGAAGCACCATCGTTTAATGTAGAAGCATTTGCCGCTGTAATTGTTCCTTCTTTATCAAAAGCCGGACGCAATGCAGGGATTTTATCCAAGAATACGTTTTTGTATTCTTCGTCTTCAGTAAGCATGATTGGATCACCTTTACGCTGAGGAACACTTACACCAACAATCTCATCATTGAATTTTCCAGCTTGCCAAGCAGCAGCAGCTCTTTTATAAGAGGTGATAGCGAAATTATCTTGATCTTCACGTGTAAAATTGTGTTCTTTAGCACATAATTCAGCACAGTTACCCATCGGAACTTTACTGTATACATCCAATAGACCGTCTTTTGTGATACCATCAAGCATCGCAATATTTCCGAATTTTGTTCCGTTACGTCCATCTAAATAATGAGGTACTTGGCTCATGTTTTCCATTCCACCAGCAACAACAATGTGATTATCGCCAGCTAAGATTGTTTGAGCTCCCAACATGATTGCTTTCATTCCTGAAGCACATACTTTATTTACTGTTGTACATGGAACATTTTGACCTAATCCAGCACCAAGTGCAGCTTGACGAGCAGGTGCTTGACCAACTCCCGCTTGCAACACATTCCCCATGAATACTTCATCTACTAATGATTTATCCATTCCTGATTTATCCAATGCTCCTTTGATTGCAGTTGCTCCTAACTGAGTTGCTGGAATAGATGATAAACCACCCATAAAAGCGCCCATTGGGGTGCGAACAGCTGCAATAATGTATACTTCTTTCGACATAGCTTGTTTGTTTTTTACCGCACGAATTTACAGTTTTTATTCCGATTGCTGTTGATTTTACTCATTTATTAATTGCTAAAAAGGAAAGTTATTTTTTTTAATAATTTTGCACAAACGCTTAAAAATGAAACACCTTTTCTTAGTGATAGTTTCGTCACTATCAACTCTTGTTTTTGCACAAGATCCTAGCCACATCAAATTACGAGATGAATTAAAAGCTCAAAACGAAGCAGATTCTGCTGCTTTGGCTTCTCCATGGACAGTAAAAAGTATCTTTGCTTTGAACGGTTCTCAAACATCTTTTGTGAACTGGGCAGCTGGGGGTAGAAACAATATTACCGCAATTGGCTTAGTTGATTTTTCTGCGATCTATCAAAAAAGAAGCATTAAATGGAACAATGATGTGAAGTTTGCTTTAGGTGGTCAATTGTTCTTAGACTCAACAGGGAAGAAGGCTGGATTGCAAAAAACGGATGACCGTATTGATATTGCGTCGGCTTTTGGTTATGAATTCAAGAAAAAATGGTTCTTAACAACTATTGGTACATTTAAAACACAAAGTTTAGATGGTTTCAGTTTTCCAAATGATTCTGTGATAATCTCCACTTTCATGGCTCCAGCATATGTAAACATCTCTTTGGGGATTGAATATGCGCCAAAAGATTATTTCAATATGTACCTTTCACCGATAGCTTCTAAAATGACTTTTGTCAATAATCAAGTATTGGCAGACGCAGGTGCATTTGGTGTTGAAAAAGCAACCTATGATCCGCTAACTTTATTGAAATTGACGGATGGCAAACGTGCACGCTATGAAATAGGAGCTTCTTTTCGCATGAACTTTCAGAAAGAAATCATGAAAAACGTTGAAATGAAAACGCGTTTGGAATTGTTCTCTAATTATTTGAACAATCCTCAAAACATCGATGTCAACTTAGAAAACATCTTTGCATTCAAAATCAACAAATGGTTCTCTGCATCCTTACAATGGAATTTGATTTATGATGATGATATTAATATTCGTGATGCAAAAGGAAATACTGGCCCAAGAACACAATTCAAATCTGTTTTGGGATTAGGAATTTCTTATACTCTTAGCAACAAGAAGTAAATAGAATCTAGAGAAACTGTATTTTAGCAGTTATGAATTACTTTTCTGATATTTCTCTTTGGTGGATATTGCCGATAACTTTGCTTTCCCTTGGATTAGCATATGCTTATTACTATAAATCCAAACAAAAAGATCAATGGGAATCGAAACAACGAAAAGTATTGATGGGCTTGAGAGCAACCAGTTTATTCTTGTTGTTGTTCCTTTTACTTGGTTTGGTTTGGGAAACCATTGATTATCGCAAAGAAAAACCCTTGTTCATTACGTTGATTGATCAATCCAGTTCCATCAACAATTACAAAGATAGCGCGAAGGTCAAACAACAAATTACGGATTTCAGAACAGCTTTTTCAGAACGATTTGGTGATCGTTTTGAATTGGTAGAATGGGCTGTAGGAGAAACTGCAAGACCATTTAAAACCTTAGAATTTGAGGATAAAAAAACGAATTTAGCGCTTGGTTTTGAACAAATTAGAGAGCTTTATTTCAATCGAAACATCGGTGGAATTACATTGATTTCGGATGGAAACTTCAATGATGGTGTTCATCCAATGTATGAAGCTGAGCGTATTGAGTTGACTCCCGTTTTTGCTTTAGGAATCGGTGATACCATCACAAGAAGAGACGCTTTGGTAAGAAGTGTGAATTCGAATGAAGTTGCTTTTTTGAACAATCAATTTCCGATCGAAGCTACGATTGATTTCAATAAAATGAATCGTGGACCTGTGAAAGTAAGTTTGATGCATCTTGGAAAAGTCATTCAAACACAAACGGTCTCTTGTACCAATACTTTTTTCGACCAACAAGCTGTCACCTTTAATGTCACTGCTAAACAAAAAGGTTTTCAGCGTTATACCGTGCAAGTGGAGTACAAAAACGGAGAGTTTTCAAAAGAAAACAATCAGCAAAGTTGTTACGTTGAAGTCGTTGACAATAAGAATTTGATCGTTTGTTTGTCTAGCGCACCACATCCGGATATTGCTGCAATACGCAGTATTTTGGAAGAAGATGAACAATCCAGTGTGAAAGCAGATTTGATTCAAACGTATAGTTTATCGAAAGAACGTCCGAATTTAGTTGTGTGGTATGAAAACGGCAACAAACCAAATGCGACATTATTCAATGAATTGAAACAGAAAAAGATACCTGTTTTGTTGATTGTTGGACCAACGACATCACCACAAGTTATTCAATCGTATAATATTGGATTGCGTTTATCATCCAATTCTCAGCAAGAAGATGCTTATCCATCTGTTTCGAAAGGCTTTTCAGCTTTTGAATTCACGAGTACGTTTACAGATGCTAGTTCAATTTACCCACCTTTAAGAACGAAATTCAGCACTCCTAATTTACCTGCAAACGCAGAAATTGTTTTGCAACAGCGAGTTGGCGACATTGTTAAAAAAGATCCTTTAATGTACCTTTCCACGCAACAGGATGTGCGCATGGGTGTTGTTTTAGGAGAAGGACTATGGCGTTGGAAAATGAAAGAATACGCTTCTAAAAAGAACATTGATGGTTTCAGAGAGTTTGTTCAAAAAGTGTCGCAATACCTAACTGTTCGTCAACAAAAAGACCCACTCCGCATCAGTTTACCAAAGCGTTTCAATGTGACTGATAATATTGAAATCAAAGCAGAATTCTACAATGAAGCAATGGAGTTGATCACCACACCCAATATCACTTTTTCATACACCAAAAAGGGTGGAGGCAAACAACAATCCGAATTTGCACCCTTTACAAATTTCTACAAAACGACCATTGGACAATTAGAGCCTGGAACTTATTCTTGGACAGCCATTGCGAATAATAAAGGGAAAGTTCACAAGAAAAGTGGGGAATTCATTATTGAAGATATCGCTATTGAATCGATGGATACGCGTGCTGATTTTGGTGTATTGAATCAATTAGCACAGCAGTCAGATGGGAAATTTGAAACGCTAGAAAACTACAAACGTTTATTGGATGTGATTGCAGCTCGCAAAGATATTTCTACAATGCAATTTGCCGATTCTGGTTATACATCCTTGATTGATTGGATCTGGATTTTTGTGATCATCATCTTGCTCTTTGGAACAGAATGGTTCTTGAGAAGATGGTGGGGAGGGTATTAAAACAAACAGCTTTCTAAAATTAGAAAGCTGTTTGTTATCTGAAAAATAAGATGCTTATTTCAATTTTATATTCAATACAGATGGTTTTGAATCTGATTCTTTATCAATTATTTCCAAATAATTTGATCTTGAAACGACAGAATGTCCATCCTCTCCAATCTCATATTCAACTGTATTATCGATAGATACTACTCTTTTTTTGAAATTCAAAATTAACTTATGTTCAAACATTGATTTGGATAATTCAAAGCCTTCATAAGCTTCATTTTCGCGATCAATCTTACCTGCAATAAAAGTTACTTTGTTTTTTTTAGCAGAAAATTTCTCATACGAAGCAAGGTTTAAAAAACCATAGTTGTTTCCAGCAATGATTGCTTTGTTTAAAGCTTCAATAGTTGTATAATCAAATTTAAAAGAGATCAAAGTGCTATCTTCTTCCCAAAGCTGCCGCACATTACTAATCCCATTAATTTTAGAAACATTTGATTTAAAGACTTGAAATGAACTGTCTAAGGTGTGAACAATTGATTGAAATGAATTTACAGTGTCAGATTGGAGCATATCCTTGTAACCTGCAAGATTAGCTTCAAAGGTAGAAGTTCCCGAAAAATCATCCGAAAAACTGTATTCTTGCTTTGTAGCACATGATTGTAGTACAAGCAACAAGATTGCACCAAAAAAAAGTTGTTTCATAAATTGAATTTAAATAAATAGAGCGTGAAGCTAAGCATTATTTCTTCGTCATATTAGCCGCCATCATTTGACGTACGTTTTTCTCCATTCCTTCAACTGAACCGTCTAAGAAAATCACATTTCCTTGACCTTTTTCAGCAAATTCTTTCACTGCTTCAGTCCACATTGAGAACAAAATCAAGGAAGTATCCAAGTTAGCAGCTTTCATTTGTTCAGCAGCTTCCGTCATCCCTTTAGCAACTTCTTCACGGAACAAAGCAATACCTTGACCTTTCAATTGAGATGCTTCTTTTTCTGCTTGAGCAGCAATTTTAATAGCGTTACCTTCAGCTTCTGCCGCTTTTGTTTTTGTAATTAACAATGCTTGACCTTCATTTTCAGCTGCCGCTTTCAAGTTGTTCGACGCTACCACTTTCGCCATAGAAGTTGTGATTTCTGTATCGAATGTAATATCATTCAATTGCAAATCAATCAAGTGAAAACCCCATGTTTCTAAAGTGTGATCCAAACTTTCTTTCACATCATCAACGATTTCTCCTCTAAGCAAAAGGATTTCAGCTTGTTTCTTTGTTGCAACAAATCCACGAACAGATCCTTCAATCGTTCGCACCAAAGCTTGAATAAAACTGCGTTGATCTACGAATTTGAACGCCACATTTTTAATCGTTTCTTCATTTGCATCCAATACAGAATAGACCAACATTGCTTTGAAGTAAACATTCGCTTGGTCTTGTGTAATCGCTTGAAATTCCATTTCAATTGCTCTGTTTTGAATCGAAACACGTGTATTGATTCGTTCTAACAATGGAATTCTAAAATTCAATCCCGGATTTAAGATTCTGCGGTATTTCCCAAACATTGTTACAACTGCAATAGTTCCCTGTTGAACTGTTACAAAACATGCCACCAATAATAATACACCAACTCCAATTGCGATGTATAAATTTAAATTCTCCATGTAGTTTAAAATTAGTTGTAGTAAATCTACAAAATTTATTCACCTCGTTTATACTAAAACGGAAAAAGAAACGTTTAGGTAGAAAAAGCTCATTTTACACAAGCCTATGGTGAACAAATACTTAAAAAAGACTCCGTTGAATGAATCTTCAGCAGTCGTAAATCCTTCAGCAGCTGTTATTAATCAAATCTTAAATTACAGCAAATCGTTGGAAATGAAAAAGATGAAGCACGCAAAGGTGCTGGTTAATTTAAACTAAAAGAAAATCCCGATCAAATTATGAATCGGGATTTTTAGTTTTATAAGTCAATTGTTTTGATTATGCAGAATGATTAATGTTCTTCCTCTATAAAAATATCCTCTTGATATTCATGGTAAGCTCGTTTTTCCAATCTTTTAATCACGTTCAATTCTTGCCAATCAGAGTAGTAATTCTTCGTTAAAGCTTGTAGATACTTTGTAGGTCTAAGAACGATTCGAACACGGTATTTACCTTCCATAGGAAAATGATATTGCTTCGTTATATCAAGTTCGATTGAAGTAGACATGCCTTGTGCAAGCGTAAATTCTTGGTCTTTCCCAAGTTTAAAAAACTCATTGTTGGATACAAACTGAAATTTCTTGCCACTACTATCTATAGCTTCAAGAAATAATTCTGATTCACCATTTTCCAATCCAAAATCAAATACACCATTTTTTATTTTAAGTTCTGGATGACTGCGATTTTCAATGATTAAATTAAATTGACAAGAAGTCATCTCTGTGCCATTACAAGCATGAGTTATGTACACCGTGTCCGAAAATAATTTGAAATAGAGCTGAATTAGAGAATCTACGTTTGCATTTACAACAGGTTCAAAATTTAAATGACAATACTGTTCAATGTATTTCTGACCCGATATGCCAGCTTTTTCCCAATCCTTGCAAGCTGATTCAATGTCTTCCATGCACAAATAAGTCAAACCTCTGTTATGATAACGTCGTTCAAGTTGCACTGTATCTTTAGATAAGTCAATTGCTCGTTGAAAATCAATCAATGCGCCATCCATATCTAACTCAAAATTCCATTTTGTTTCGGCAATTTCTTCTATAATTATTGGGTTATTCGGTTCAATCGAATCAGCTTGATTCAACAAATTCAACATGAGTTCAAAATCAACAGGACCAGAAAAATTTAAATCATTCGCTTTTTGAAAAAGTGCAAAAGCATCTGGACTTTTTATGTTTTCCAATCTAGGTTTAGAATTTTCATAGAGATAGGTTGCTAATTGATTTAAAGGAACTTTTTCCGTATTTCTTCCGCTGCATATTTCTACTGTTTCATTGGATTCAAATGCTTTAAAATGCTTTTCAGTAAGTTGATCGCGGAATTTCGAACACATAGTAAAGAAAATTGACACACGAACTTTAATATTGTTCTCTGCATCAAATAGTTGATCGAGTTGTTCAAAATCAGTATTTAAAAGTACATCTAGATTTTTTTTATGCTCGATAACAGCAGTTGTTTCAATTTGTTTTTGAAAGAACAGTAAGATACAATCAAATTTCTTGATTGATGTAACTGCCTGATTTAAAGTCGGTGTACTCTGAGCAAAACACGTGTTGAAACAAAATGTTAAACTCAATAAATAAAGAAATCGTATCATGTTTATGTTGCAAATAAAAAGAGGTTGTTCAACTAACAACCTCTTAAAAAACTTACCATATTTTTGCGACTTTCGTCTGCGAATTCCGCATCGGATCACCTTCTTTCACATTGAATGCTTGGAAGAATTCCGGACAGTTTTTCAAAGGTCCATTCACACGGAACATTCCAGGAGAATGAGAATCTGTTGCAATTCTGTTTTTCAATTCTTGTTCAGTATAGTTGATTTTCCATAATTGTGCATAAGCAATGAAGAAGCGTTGATCAGGCGTGAAACCATCCACGATTTTTCCACTTTTGTATTCCTCAGTCATTTTGTATGCGTAATATGCCATTGTCAATCCACCCAAATCAGCAATGTTTTCACCCATCGTTAAATCCGGGTTGACACAATGATTTTCAATAGGGCAGAAGTTGCTAAATGTTTCACCTAAAGTTTTTGTACGCTCTTCAAATAATTTACGGTCAGATTCTTTCCACCAGTTGGTATAACTTCCATCCGCAGCGAATTTAGAACCATTGTCATCAAAGCCATGTGTGAATTCATGACCGATTACCATTCCAATTCGACCATAGTTGACAGCATCTTCAGCATATTCATCAAAGAATGGCGGTTGCATGATTCCAGCTGGGAAAGCAATCTCATTCAATAAAGGATGGTAATAAGCATTCACCATGTGAGCTGGCATTCCCCATTCTTTTTTATTGACAGGTTTGTATAATTTCCCTAATTCTTCAACCGTTTCAAATTTCGCAAGATTATCCAAGTTTGTAATGTAGTCATCTGCTTTGATTTCCAATTTAGAGAAATCTCTCCATTCTTCTGGATAACCTAATTTACGACCAATTGCGTTTAATTTTGTCAAAGCTTCTTTTTTAGTGTCTTCCGACATCCAATCCAAGCCATTGATGCGATCTCTGAATGCTAAAAGCAAGTTATCAACCATTGCGTTGACACGTTTCTGTGCATTTTGAGAATAGGTTTTTTCTACAAATGCTTTTCCTAATAATTCTCCGATTGGCTGACCAGTAATCTCATCGATAGCGCGATCTTCAATTGGTTTCATTTCTTTTTTACCACTTAAAACACCACCGTAAAATCCAAAATGTGTAGTGACGAATTTTTCAGACATTGCGCCAGCATAATGATTCATCGTTTTCCATTTCAAATAATTGATCCAATTGGAAATAGGCAATTCAGCAATTAAATTATCAACACTTTTCAAATGATTTGGTTGACTAACAATAATGGTATCAAACGTTTGACTACCCAGCGTGATCAAATAGCTTTCAAAATCAAAACTTGGGAATAATTTTTTCGTTTCCTGATAGGTTAGCTTATTGTATGTTTTTTCAGGTAAACGTGCTTCTTCAGGCAACATCATTTCTTTTGCTAAACGCGTTTCGAAATCCATGATTTCATTTGCTTGAATAGCAGCATCTTTTTCAGGAACTTCTAAAAGCATCAGGATTTTAGAAATATAAGCAACATAATCTTTACGAATAGTAGCTTTATTTTCGTTAAAATAAAAGTCTTTATTAGGTAAACCTAAACCTCCTTGTCCTATATATACTGTGTTTCGGTCCACTTGTTTTAGATCTTGCCCAACACCGAAACCAAATAAACTACGTATTCCTAATTTGTGTTGTTCAGCAACTAATTTTGCGATTTCTTCACGTGATTTAATGTTTTGAATACTAGCAATTTTAATTTTTACTTTTTCAGTTGATAATTTATTTCTCAT
>JADLGD010000235.1 GCA_020849495.1 Fluviicola sp. | reverse complement strand
TAATGATTTCCGAAAGAGCTGCTTTCTCTTCCTTTGTCATGCGAATTCCCGCTTCATTTCCACCTTCTAATCCGTATTCTCCTTGCGCTTCCATCATGATGTTTTGTTCCGCTATTTTTTGCAGTCGGTAATACTCAAGGGATACTTCATCTCCAAGTTGGAATCTATCACTTTGGCTTTTTCTTGGAAGTTTTTTCAATAGGAATCTGCCGTATGTATACAATTTCTCCAAGTCCACATCTGAGAATGGCATTATTTGAGTTAAGAACGAATATGCTCGAACAAATGTCTGGAGTGCATGCTTAAAATTCTCTTGTGAGATGTCATGGACCACATCACCTTGTTGCCTTTCTTCAGGAAGTTCCTTGTAACGTTCAACTGCAGGGTCTATGTATGCATTTAACTTCGCTTGGTCTTTAACAGATAATAGTTTGGCCGACTTGTAGAATATATTGCAGAAATTATCAACTTCTGTTTGCCATATTATCTGGGCCTTTTCAATTTCTGTTTTTAAATCGTACAAGTGATTTGGGTCGGAAACTTCTTGAACTGTAGTGAGCTCATAATATGGCTGGAAGGACTTAAGTATATCTTCCGTATCGTTTGTGAAATCAAGAATAAATGTTTCTTCCTTTCCTGCACATGTTCGATTTAACCTGGATAACGTTTGAACACATTTCACACCTGACAGCTTCTTGTCTACGTACATTGTATGCAACAATGGCTGGTCAAATCCTGTTTGATATTTATCTGCAACCAGTAGTAATTGATATTCATCTGAAGCAAATTTTTTCGGAAGTTCTTTCTCTTTGAATCCGTTTAATTCGACTTCTGTTACTCCTTCTGGATAGGTATCGTAAATTACTTTGCCTGAAAAAGCTACAAGTGTTCTGATGTCATCATATCCTTTGTCAGCAATGTACTTGTCAAATTCTTCTTTGTATCGAACAGCATGGAGCCTGGAAGAGGTCACTACCATTGCTTTTGCCTGACCTCCAATTTTCTTCGAAACAACTTGCCTAAAATGCTCGACCATAACTTCAGTCTTCTGGGCCAAGTTATGTGGATGTAATGACATGAAGCGGCCAATTGCTCTACTTGCGGCTTTTTTATTTACATCTGGGTCATCTTCTATTTCCTTCGATAACTTGTAATATGTTTTGTATGTGGTGTAGTTTTTTAGAACATCATGAATGAAGCCTTCTTCAATCGCTTGTTTCATGGAGTATAGGTGAAATGGTTTCGGTTTCCCCTGATTGTCCAATGTCCCAAATACTTCAACCGTTTTGTTTTTCGGAGTTGCTGTAAATGCGAAGAAACTTAAGTTGGATTGCATTCCACGAGATTGCATTGACTTACGAATTTGGTCTTCTGCATCTTCTTCCAAACCTGATTCTAACTCCAATTCTTCAGCTTCTTCCAATGACTTAGCCGAAAGTACTTCCTTCATTTTCTTCGTAGCTTCACCGCCTTGAGAGCTGTGTGCCTCGTCAATAATTACGGCATATTTCCGTGATGTAAGTTCTCCGATTTTGTCCAGGATAAATGGGAACTTTTGTAATGTTGTTATGATTATGTGTGAACCTGCTGTTATGGCATCAGCTAACTGCTGAGAGTCTTTATCAATCTTCTCAACTACACCATCCTTGTGTTCAAATTGGTAGATGGTATTCTGTAATTGGTTATCCAGCACCTTTCTATCCGTAATTACAATTACAGAATCGAACACCCGTTCGTTATTCTCATTGTGAAGACTTGATAACCTGTAAGAGAGCCAGGCAATGCTGTTTGATTTCCCAGAACCTGCAGAGTGCTGTATCAAGTAGTTTTTTCCTGCTCCAGATTCTTTTGCATCCCTGGTCAATTTACGGACCACCTCTAACTGATGGAAACGAGGGAAAATAATGGATTCCTTCTTCTTTTTAATGCCACCGATTTCATATTCTTCAACACTTAAGTGCAAGAATTTTCCAATGATGTCCATTATGCTATCCTTGGTCCAGACATATTCCCACAAATACGATGTACGGTACCCATCTTTATTTGGTGGATTCCCAGCACCGTTCTGATGACCTAAATTAAAAGGAAGGTAACGAGTGCTCTTTCCTGCCAGCTTTGTGGTCATGTAACATTCATCCGTATCCACAGCAAAATGAACGAGTGCTCTCTTCTTGAATTGAAATATCGGTTCGTTTGAATCACGGTCATATACATACTGTTTTTGTGCATTTGTTATATTCTGACCTGAGAACTGGTTCTTGAGTTCGATAGTTGCAACTGGAATTCCATTCAATGCTAAAACCATATCGAGTGAGTTCTTTCCATTACGTTCATAATAAACCTGTCTGGTGACGCTTAAGTGGTTCTTCTTGTATAACTCCTCGGATTCTGGATTAAGTGAGCTCTCAGGACGAAAAAATGCCATTTTGAACTTTACTCCGTAATCCGTAAAACCATTACGTAAAACATCTAAGGAGCCACGAGAATCAATTTCCTTAACCAATCGTTGTAGGACTTTTGTCTGCACATCTGATTTATGAATGTTCTCAATTTTGGACCAGGCACTTGGTTGTGACTCCTGGAGGAACTTCATGATGTACGCAGGGAACAATCCCAGGTCTGCATTAAAATCTGAAGAGAGGCCTTTTGTATAGCCACCTTGTTCGAGCAAGCTTAATTCTATTGCTTCTTCGAATGTTAGTTCTGTATGTATTCCTTTAGCCATTAGTTGAAAATTGTTTGGTCCATATTCTGTTCCTTGGGCTTGTAACATAAATTACTCGTATCGTTTTTTCTCCTATTAAAGTATCGAACCAAACATTTGTTGATAATCCTCTTAGATTAGGAAAAGCATTAGACATGAAACACATTGCTTCAACTCCACATATTACGATTTCTTCTAAATCAGTATCAATAGTAAACTGGGTAATATCTCTGTTTAAGTTGTCTATCAAACCAAGTGTATCTACTCTTCTTGTGTAATTTATTGTAGAAGACATATCTGCCGTTTTTAGAAAAAACTGGAAAATAGTCGAGTAACCAAATATTTCAATCGGTTTATGCCTGAATACTTGGTTAAAATCTAAAGGAAAATTACAAATTGAAACAATTCCATCAGTTGCGGCAATTGGATTGCTCTCCACCAAATATCCAAAAGGAATATCCTTATTGTAAATGTTTTTAGACATCAACATACCAGATTTATCACTCAATATTTTATTGTTTTCTACATCTTCTATAGTTGGAGATTCTATTACGAAAATTCGTTTAGTTATATCTTTTACAATTCCGTAATTCATAATGATTGTTTTTTCTTTCTAATATTTTTTTCCGCTATCATGTGAATAAGGTTGTGGTCTTAATTTTAATACTTTTTTTAATGTTAATCTTTTATCAGTTTTTCCCGTATGTAAATTACCACCCGACCTCTTTCCGTTGTAAAGTATTTTTGAAGTTTACTGGTTGGTTTATTTGGAATGGTTCTTCTTATAAAACCTTTATTTAACAACGGTTCAATATGATTTTTAAAGTTATCGTTATGCGTTTTAAGTCCAAGTGCTTCTTCTTGTATCTCCTTATTTGATTTCGGTACTTTTGCAAAACTTAGCACTTTTAATTGTTCTTCAGTAATATCAAGAGCCGAAGCTTTATATTTTGTAATTAACTTTTCATCTGGAATTTCATCTTCGCCAAGAATCGTCTGCAGGTGCTCGAGAAGTACTTTTGAATAAATGGTGAAAGGGGATTTATCTTGGTCGGCATCTTGGTCGGCATCTTGGTCGGAAAGTGCGAACTCTTCAGTTTTCATGATGCTATTCAATTCTTCAATTTCCTTGATGGCAGTAGCATTCAGGGCATTCGTGTCTTGGTCGCTTTCTTGGTCGTTAGTACCACCATCAAAATTCGAATATGTTTCTTCCTTGAAGTGGTCGTGTATTGGAATTTCGACAATAAAATGAGTTCGTTCAGATTCATTCGTGTCGAAAATTGGAGCAGGCGAACCATTGTCTGCAAGCGACTTTACGATGGTTGGAATACCAGTTCCTCGACCTTCTGTTAATCTAAGCTCTTTCAAGAACTCACCAATTCTTCGATTTCTATACCTTCTTGCACGTACCCTTCCTGCATCAAAGTCGCTTTGTTTTAAGGATGGGTCGGCCCCATTATAGCTAATGATTTCAATTGCTTCAGGAAGTATTCTTACTTCTATTGGGTCTTGTAATTCATAGTTCCTGTGAAAAACTGCATTTGCCAAGGCTTCTTCAATTGCATCATACGGATAATTGTCAAATCGGTCAGCTTTTTCTCGGTCTGCATGTTTGATAACCTTCGTCTTAATCACATTTGCTTTGATGTATGCCAACACATCTGTCAATTGCTTTTGAATGGTTCCAACAAACTGCTTATCAGTATAATGATTTGCCAAACCATTCGGGAATTCAACCAACTCAATGACCGCTCCCTTAAAGTATTCTTGTGTTTTTTTCGAAAACATCAACAAGCCTACATTTTTCGGGAATAAATGTTCTTTCGCTCCTTGCGACAAATTCATTGAATCAGCCAATTCTTCAACAGACATCTCTTCGCTTTCTTCATAGAGCTTGCTATTCGTTTCCTGAAGATGCTCTCGCATTAATGTTTTACTTAAATCTGTTACCGAAGCGAATGAATTTACTCGGTCATCAAACGGAATTTTAGCAGTTAACTGTATGAGTTCTGTTTCTTGCTCATCATTGGGAACAATGCTATTGGAGCGAAAACGGATGCGATAATTGTAGGTCTTGTGCTTGGCATTTACATCATCTGGAACTTTATACGGTCTATTCGCACCAGCAGGACACCAAATGACCAATACGTGTTTTCCATCAATTTCCTCAAGGGATAAGCGAGGAAAATAAGATGGTTGGATAGAATTACACAATTGAACCAGTTCCTTTTCTACACGCTCTAGGTGAGCAGGATTAAACCCTTCGACTGGACGTATCGGTTTACCATCTACTTCATCAACTCCTACAATGACATAACCACTTCCTTCATTCTCAAAATCATTGGCAAAAGCACAAACCGAACGCATGATAGGAACAGGGTTCCATCCTTTCTTGAACTCCATGCGAGTGCCCTCAACAACGGCTCCTGACAATAAATCTTCTATGCTGACTAATATGCTCATGCTGTTTTACAAAGTTTAGTTTCGAGTAAACCTGATAAATAATTCCAAGAACAATTGTACTCAATTGTGCTATCAAGATTGTTCCTAAGATGTTCGATTTCATCAATAATAGATTGGTCGTCTGCATGTTCAAGCAGAATAGACTGGGAAAAATGTTCGAAGTCCATAGGATTTCGTTTTGAGTACAATTTGCCCATTTCATAATTGTAATCTGTTCTCTCAAAAATGTGCGAACCATCATTTTCACCACCTTTCACAAAAACAATTTTAGGAATGATTGATTGTCTATCAACCTTAACGTTAGTTCTGGGTAGTAGCCTTTTTTTACTGACTATCTCATCAATGTCTCTGACTTTGTCCCTATGAAAATCCGTTACATCTTGCAAATATTGCTTGAAAGCATAATCATATCGTAGATGAGATTTGTTGTTTGCTAATCCTTCAACTTGAGAGAGTCTTATTTCATTTTGAGAGTCAAACTCTTTCTCGAAATGGATTAAGCTAAATTTGATAATATTTCCAGTATCATTTTTGCTCAAATGTAGACCAAGCACATCAAGCACATTCGATTTAAACTTACAGAGCATCGAGTATGACTTTTCAAGAAGTATATCCAAATAGGTGTTTAAGAAATTAATATGTCTTACTAAGATGTCTTCGATTTCAACCTTTTGTACAATATTTTTTTCTTCAGGAAATTCATATTTGAGATAGCAAATTCTATTTCCATTCGACTCATATCCAAAAACAGTGCTAGAGCGCAGGCTAAAATCACTATTTCTGCTTATTGGATGTCCTACCAATTCATTTCTGATTCTTCGATTTTCACTAAAATTGAGGTCCTTATTTAATGTGCCTCTATCAACTCCAGTTTTAAAAATAATAAGGAGCTCTTCTGTTAAATCTTGTTGAACATAGATGCTTTGAAGCAATGCAATGTGATATGCAAATTTACTTGCGTAATTGCCTTCCACGCCAATAGAATTGGCAAATACGACATCAAGTGAGTCACGAAAATAACCGAAGATAACGCCTATATAATTTGTTTTTTCTTCTTCGGTAAACTTCACTTTGCTGTGAAAAAATGGGTAAGAAAAGAAATAGGTCACCCAAATATCATTGAGAACCTTTAACTTGTTTTCCAAAACCTCTATTTCTTCGCTTCTACTTTTCATGGCTAATTTTCGGAGTAATCTCTAACATCCATCTTACCAGTAACCACTTCACTTATTAAGGCCGTTTTGTATTCTTTTAGGAGTTCAATTTCTTGACGGTATTTTAAAATAAGGTTGTCAGTTTTACTTTCGTAATCAGATATGAATTCGATAATCTTTTCTTGTTCACTTAGAGAAGTTGTAGGGATTGACAAATTAATAATAGCTCCAACTGCCAACCCTGGCTGTGCAGCAGATTGATTATATTGATTTAGATTCATGGACTCCATTAGTTTTCCGAACCACTTCCAATTATATTCTTCTTTCAAGTAACATACAATAGCATGTTCTGATGCCCAAAATTTCCCTTGTGCATACTTTACATTTCCACAAAGAGCACCCTGACGACCTATTAAAATATAGTTTCCTTCATTAGTATATTTAGAATAATAACCTCTCAAACCGTTACCACCATAAACAGGATAACTACCTTTTTCTTCTATTTCCTCAGATGTAATATTATCACCACTTTGTAAAGTTGCGATATACTTAATTTTCTTAGCAACCCAACCCTCAGGAATCTCTGCCAGCCACTCAATCCCAGAATCTTTCATCGGAACTGATGGGTCAAGACCTTTTGTTACCGCTTGGTTGATGATTGCTATGCGTTCTTCCTCCAGAAGTTGAATTAATCGCTCTTTGTTAGCTATCAAATCATCTATTTGGGCGGTTTTGTGGTCGAGATAGTTGGCGATGCTGGTTTGCTCTTCTAAAGATTCAGGTAAAGCAATATAAAAATTATTGAGTGTACCAGATGTCAATTGGTTTATTGTGGCAGTCAAAAAAAGTCCTGACTGAGATGTGAAAATTGGAGAATTGAAAAAGTGATTGAGAAATGAATAATATTTTGACCTAAAAATCATCATAAATGCACCAAAAGTATGTCCTTCGGTTCTTTCATCAATGCAAATGTTTTTACCAATTAAATGTTGACTACCATTTCTTGAACAAATTAAAATATCACCTTTTTTCAGTGTTAATTTTTCTGAAATTTCACTCTTTACATAGACATTATCAACTAATGATAATTTTCCATCTTGAATATTTGAAGAGCGCAAAACTAATTTTCCGTTGGTCTCATCTTCAACAATATCATTTGGTGTATATGTAAGACCACCTATTGCATTGCCAATAAATTTCAATTTGGTGACATTCCAATGAATTGGAATCTCTCCAAGCCATTTAACCTCAGAATTTTTATAGCTATCGTACTTTTTCATTATCCGATAACTTCTTTAATTAAACCATCCGTTTCTTGTTCCAGAGCCATGATGTCTGCTCTAATTTCATTTAAGGAGCGCAAAGGTTTGTATTGATAGAAATACTTGGTAAAGTTGATTTCATAGCCCACATTGGTTTTGCTTTCATCTACCCAAGCATCTGGAACATGCGGTAGCACCTCTCGTTTCATGTATGCTTGAATATCTTCCTTCAATGGAATATTCTCAGTATCCCTTAGACTACTGTCTGCTTTTGGTTTTCCGTTTTTATCGGTTAGGATTTGACCTTTTGCATTTCGAGTTGGCCGCTCCACTGTTACTTTTGAGTATCCAAAATCAGCGTTGTCAAAGATTTTGGAGTATTCATTTTCTTTAAAGTCACCATACAGCTTCGTTATCTGTGCAATGTGTTCATCGGAAAGTTCATTACGCTTATCACCAAGAGATTTACTCATTTTCTTGTAGAAATCAACTCCATTAATTAGCTGTACTTTTCCTTTTCTGCTCTTTGGCTTATGATTCGAAATAATCCAGATGTAAGTGCTAATTCCAGTGTTGTAGAACAACTGATTTGGCAAGGCAATCACAGATTCCAATAAGTCATTTTCAATAATCCATTGACGAATACTACTTTCATTCTTCTTAGTGCTTGGTGAGCCTGAGAAAAGAGGTGAACCATTAAATACAATAGCCAGGCGAGAGCCTTCAGGTTTCATCTTGCTCATCAAATGCATCAAAAACAAGAAGGAACCATCCGATACAGATGGAAGACCTGCCCCAAAGCGACCACCATGTCCCATTGTTTCATGTTCATCTCTAACCACTTTTGAAAACTTTTCCCACTTCACTCCAAATGGAGGGTTTGTTATTAGGTAATCGAATTTCTCAGCAGGGAGCTTGTCTTCAGATATGCTATTTCCTTTTTTGATATTGGCAGGGTTCTGTCCTTTAATCAGTAAATCCGACTTGCAAATAGCTTAAGATTCTGGGTTAAGCTCCTGACCATAAACTTCTAATCGAGCATCGGGATTCAGCTCGTGCAAATATTCTTCAGCGACTGAGAGCATACCACCAGTTCCAGCGCAGCAATCATAGATGGTCTTAACGATTCCCTTTTTAGTCAATGCATCTCTATCATCCATGAATAACAGATTCACCATCAATTTGATGACTTCTCTTGGGGTAAAGTGCTCCCCAGCGGTCTCATTTGAGATTTCAGCAAACTTTCGAATGAGCTCTTCAAACATGTACCCCATATCCATTGATGAAATGGTATCTGGATGTAGGTCCACTTCCTGGAATCGCTTCAAAATCATGAAGAGCAAGTTGTTGTCATCCAGTTTGCCTATCTGGTTATCGAACTCAAATTGGTCAATGATTTCTCTTGCATCTTCTGAGAATCCATTGATGTAATTCCGAAGGTTTGCAGCAATATTGTTTGGGTCAGCAATTAGTTTATTGAAGTCAAACTGACTTCTATTGTGAAAGTTGTATCCAGCAACCTTGTTGAGAATTGGGTCCAAGTTTTGAATGTTCGTAGACTTCATCTGCTCGAATTTCTTCAGAACATCTGACTTGGAACTTTCGAGTACACAATCTAATCTTCTCAGAACCGTTAATGGAAGGATTACTTTGCCGTAATCGCTTTGCTTGTAATCTCCTCTAAGAAGGTCTGCTATGGACCAAATAAAGTTTGCTGCTTCTTTAATGTTTTTCATTTATTTTTTTCTTTATCGTCCTGTTTAGTATCATTAATTAAATCATCAAGGCTTACTCCCAGAAGGTCTGCGATAAGCTTGGCTTCGGAGAGATTGGGCTCTGATTTCGACCTGCACCAGCTACTTACCGTATTCGCTGACCGCCCAAGTTCACGGCACAAAAATGCTTGACTTCTTCCAGTCGAAACCAATATTTTTTGGATGTTATTTGGCATAATGCAATTTGTTTTAGGGTTTGAAGATACTGATTTTTTGTAAACAATTACAAGAAAATTGCGATAAGGGAGCCCGACAATTTTACCCTCTTATTTTGAACCCTTATTTAGGCTCGTGCGGAAAGTAAGCCCCCTATTTAATTTACCCCCTAATTAATGTCCAGGGTGCCTCATATTTTTTTCAATTTTTTACCCTAAATGAGCAACCACTCTTGGGTAAAAAATGGGGGTACCCCAAAAAAGAAGAGGGGGGGGTCAAAAATTCACATCTAAAAAATTTTATTTTTTCATTTTTTGTTCAAAATATGGCTATTTAAGCCTATATCTACTGTCCAAAAGAACCTGTTTTTGGAAGTGTCCTATACGTCATTTACGAGCTCCACTATCACAGGTATTCAGTTCAACCTTCGCTTTTAACAGAATTTAGGGTAAAATACCTGCCCTCAGTGATTTTTGAAAATCAATTTGTTAGAGAAGCATGGAAATTGGACAAATAATTGACTTGAATAAAATTGGAGAGAGAGATTTTGAGCCTCTTGAATTAGCCAATGCACTCATAAAAGGTGCACCCAACACTGTTGCAAGTTGGGGGGCAAGAGCCTGGGTAAAAAATAAAGGCCTTTGGCTTCGATTCCAGGTGAGCGGACACCACCACAGAGGTCATGTATATATTACCCTGGCATATGACGACACTTTTACCCTTTATTTTACCTCACTTAAGAAGGGTAAGATAGTTGACAAAATAAGCAATGTATTCGTGGATGAATTGGTACGAACAATTGATAAAAGGGTCGAGTGGATAGATATATATAATGGTTAGAATTAAGCTCTTTTGTGATTTTTGAAAATCACATTGTTAGAGCTGTAAAAAAGAGATGAGACAAATCTTGGTGCTTTTTAGGGTAATCCTGAGAGCCATTTATTGGTGGCTTATTGTCTTTCCTTGTCGGCATTCTATTCTTGCTTTGGCGGGTAATTTTTTGATTATTCAGTGGTCCCAAGGCGGTGAGCCAGCCTATCTTATGGAGCGGAAGCTCAGAGGGGTAAGTGACTTTTTATATTTAGCCTATATGCTTTGCTTTAGCTTCCCTATGTTCTTGGCTTTTATCTCATGTTTCAGTGCTGCAAGAATGACATCTACTGAGTTCAGAAAGCGCTCTGGGCATTGACCAACGAGGATTGAGGACTTGCGATTTTTGAAAATCTGGTTGTTAGAGTAAAATGAGAAAATTGATGATTATGTTAAGATTATCCCTCATATTATTTCTTGTGATTTCTTGCTCTGACAAAAAATCAAATGGAAATACAAATAGGGCAGAAAAAACAACGCAAAGCGAAAGTTTTAAAATGGATAATCCAGCATTATTCATAGGAACAAGCTTTGGTCATTTTCTTCAGAGAAGTCATAAAATTGGTGACTATGAGCAGATGCTAAAGTTTACCTCTGCCAAAACAAGAGCTAAGTTTGGAGATTCAGCGCTACTTGAACTTTATCAGAACATGCAGTTTAGTTACCCCCTTTCTTTGAAGACTTTGAAGTGGAGCCAGGATAAATTCACATTGTTTTACTCAACAAATATTGAAGCCACCGAAAAAACAATACAGATAATTGGAGTTATTGAAAATGATAGTTGTAAGCTCTTACTGCAGAAGTTAGATTTTGAGAAACCCTTTGTTGGTATGTAATAAATTGTATATGTGATTTTTGAAGATGAGTTTGTTAGAGGAGTATGAGAAATTCAAATCAAATTTTGCAACTTTTCTTGAGTCGACTCATTAAGATGACAAAGATTATCAATTGGGAGATAGATGAGGGTAAAGCCAAGGGTAAAACTGATAAAGAAATATTGTTCGCAATACAACTCGTTGTATATGAGGCAGAGGTTGACTTAAAGAGCAATGTCGGATTGCATATAGAGGACATTTTTAACCCAAGAAAAGAGGTGGAATTACCCAAAGGAATTTGTCGGTTGAAACTTGATGGTGACTGCCCTGACTTACTTTTTCTAAACTGAACTCATATGAGCATTTTTACCTACAAAAACGAGATTGGAGTTGTTGAATTTCACCTTATTATTAGGCACAACGTAGGCTTTGATAAGAAAAAAGTGTTGTTTTCAAACCTTCCAATTGAGCTAGTTGAAGAGTCAAGTCCGCAAATTTGTAAGCTAATAGCAAGTCAAAGCAAGAGACTGGATGGAATGACCAATGAGATACTTGAGAACCTCTCAAGGTGTGTCCTTCAGCATCCAAGTCTTTTCAAGTACATTTATCCTCAGGATGTTTTGTGCGGAAGGAGCTTGCCAGCTAGAAACCTATTGAAATTGCTTAAATATTGGACTGAAGATGTCGAGTTTATCCCAGGGACTATAGTGAGTAGTCAACTTAATGCTGTCCAACATTATGTCTTTACAGTCATGTGGTTGCGATACTTTGAATTTCACAATGAAAAATACAACGAGAAGATAAAACCAATTACACAAAGTGATTTCGAGAAAAATATGCTTACCACTGAGGTTTGGAAGGAATACAATAAGTTCAAAAAGGAAATCCACTTCGAATATTTCTGGACAAAAATAGAAATGGGCTTTGATTGCTTTGTGATGACATTAGATGGTAGACCAGTTTTTGAGTTTGTAGGGTGAATCCTATTTTTCAATTTTAGCAGTTGTATATACACCATGTCTAAGCACAACTTCATTCATGATTTTTTGAACCCTTTTGCTG
>JADLGD010000234.1 GCA_020849495.1 Fluviicola sp. | reverse complement strand
TGGTCAGTACCGATGAATTGAAATGGATGAAGAAAGAATGGGTCTTGTTCAAAGCTATTCGACCGAATTTCACCGAAAAATTCAAACCAAATAAGAACAATCGGGTAGTTTACACTTTAGAATTTAGTCCGAAAACCATCAAACGCTTGAAAAATAAAAACGCCTTGCAATTGTATATCTACAATCGAAAACGAATAAAACAACCCATTTATCGATTAGAAACGGTAATTTCGAACAGTTCAAAATAACGATTAGAAATGAATTCAGCTTTAGCTCCGTGGTTAGTTGCCACTGTATTGATAGTTTATTTTGCCATGCTTATTGGGATTGCTTTTTTGACTTCTCGTAAAGCAGATTCGGATGCGTTTTTCACTGGAAATAGACAAAGTCCTTGGTATTTAGTTGCTTTTGGAATGATTGGAGCTTCGCTTTCAGGAGTAACATTTATCTCTGTTCCTGGAAAAGTCTATTCAGAAGGAATGGCCTATTTTCAAATTGTGTTGGGTTACGTGATTGGTTATTTGGTCATTGCGAAATTATTGATGCCACTTTATTACCGTTTGAATGTCACTTCTATCTATGAATACTTGAATCAACGTTTTGGACTGGTAAGTTATAAAACCGGAGCGGCGTTTTTCATTTTATCTAGAACGCTTGGATCGGCTACACGACTTTATTTGGCAACTGAAGTATTGCAGTTGTTTTTATTCAAAGATTTAGGAGTTTCCTATTGGGTGACTGCCCTTACAACCGTTGCGTTGATTTGGGTGTACACTTTCAAAGGCGGAATCAAAACCATCGTTTATACCGATACTTTTCAAACTGTTTTCTTGGTTTCGGCGGTGGTTATTTGTACGGTTATCATTGCGAAAGCCTTACATGTTGATTTTTCAGGTTTGTACGATAAAATCACTGCAACACAAACAAAGAACGGATATTCCATGTCGCGCATTTTCTTTTTTGACGATGCCAATTCCCCCTTGTATTTTCCGAAGCAATTCTTTGGAGGAATGTTTTTAGCCATTGCAATGACAGGGTTGGATCAGGATTTAATGCAGAAGAATTTAACGTGTAAATCAATTGGAGATGCGCAGAAAAACATGTATTCATTCACAACCGTTTTGGTCATTACCAATTTCTTGTTCTTATTGTTAGGAGGCGCCTTGTATGTGTATGCCAATGCAAAAGGAGTCACATTACCAGCGAACACAGATCATACCTTCCCAACCTTGGCACTCAACAATTTCGGTACAATAGCTGGAATCTTTTTCTTATTGGGAATTACCGCTTCATCTTATGCCTCCGCAGATAGTGCATTAGCAGCATTGACAACCGGTTTTTGCATCGATTTCTTGAACTTCAATCGAAGAGAGGAAAAAGAAAAACAACGTTATAAATTATTCGTTCACATTGGCTTTTCATTGTTGTTTTTAATCATCATTTTAGGAACCAAGGCCTATGTGGATGCTACTCCAGGAACGGATTTAATTGGGTTGATTTTGAAAGTCGCTGGTTATACTTACGGACCACTGTTAGGCTTGTTTGCTTTTGGAATTTTCTTGAAACGCAAATTGAATGAATACCTTGTTCCAGTTATTTGTATTCTGGTGCCAATTGTTTGTTATTTCTTAAGTGTCAATTCACAAGCACTTACGGGTGGTGTCCTTCAAGCGGATGGAAAATACCTAGGAGGTTACATTTTCGGAAACGAATTGTTGATTTTAAATGGTCTTTTGACCTTTGTAGGATTGTTCCTGATTTCAAAGAAAAAAGTACTAGCATAAAAAGCGTTACTAATTCGATTAAAAGCACCAACTTTAACACTAAATAATTGCTTTATGAATATCATACTTCACGATAACGGTTTGCATTTGCGTTTAGCGCCGCTCACATTAACGCGTCCTGTTGGCGATTTACGCTGGGGAATCATGACCAATGCTGAACGTTGGGAAAGCTGGATTCCTGAGGCAACGATTTCGTTTCAAACAGAAGCTTACTTATCAACGAAGTTTCCACGTATAGATGGAGATCATTCGATCGAAGTCAATGCAGCGATTATACCCAATGAAATTGTGGCGGCAGCTGTGACCATGTTGGAAGAAAATCAAATCTTACAATCAGAAGGCACTTGGATTGCTCGCAGAGGGACAGCTTCTGAAGTGGTGCAATTGTTAGGTGAACATCCAATTGAATTGAAAAATCGTTGGGATTTGTTCGAGCGCAATGACGAAGTCTTGGTAGCCGATTATTTCTTGTTGACAGGTGGATTGGAATCAGAACCACTTTCTGCAACAAATTTAGTCATTGGAGATCCAGATTTGATTTATCTAGAAGAAGGCGCTGTAGTGGAAGGCGCTACCTTGAATACCACAGGAGGTCCTATTTACATTGGTCAAGATGCGGAAGTAATGGAAGGCAGTTTGATTCGCGGACCTTTTGCTTTGTGCGAACATGCTGGAGTAAAGATGGGAGCGAAAATTTATGGTGCTACAACGATTGGTCCTCATTGCAAAGTGGGTGGAGAAATTTCCAATTGTGTGTTCCAAGCTTATTCCAACAAAGGGCACGACGGTTTTTTAGGCAATTCGGTAGTAGGTGAGTGGTGTAATTTCGGAGCAGATTCCAATACCTCTAATTTGAAAAACAACTATTCCTTGATCCGTTCTTGGTCTTATGAAAAAGGAGCAGAAGTAGAAACAGGATTGCAATTCATGGGTGTTTTCATGGGCGATCACAGTAAATGTGCCATCAATACCATGTTCAATACGGCAACGGTTGTAGGTGTTTCTTGCAATATTTTTGGAGGAGGTTTTCCAAAGAAGTTCATTCCTTCGTTCACATGGGGAGCTGTTGAATCATCGACTATTTTCGAACTAGCAAAAGCCAAAGAAGCCGCTGCTGCAATGATGAAACGTAGAGGCTTGGATCTGACTGAAGGTGATCATGCGATCTTTGATTTTTTATTCAAAAATTGATAATAAAAAGAGAACAACCAAAAATCGAATTTAGAATAATTTAATATGAAGCCTAATCTCAAGAATATAGTTATAATTCCATTTTTATTATTATCATTTTTTGTTGTGAGTCAAGCTGGAAATACTGATTTTAGCTTTAGTTCCAACATAGTTGATAGATTTGGTAATAGTGATGGCATTTCAAATAATCAAGGTGCTCTAATGCTTTTATTACCAGATGGAAAGATAATTTTGGCTGGAAGTTTTAGCAAATACAATGGAAAGAATTGTAGTAAAATCATTCGTTTAAATTCTGATGGAAGTATTGATAATAGTTTTAATGCAGGTGTAACAGTTTCGAATTCTCAAAGAATTCAATCTTTAAGACTTCAATCTGATGGGAAGATTTTGGTTGGAGGTGATTTCACAACTTATGGTGGTCAATCGCTTAGCGCAATTGTAAGGTTACACAGTGATGGTTCAATTGATAATTCATTTCAATTTTCAGTTCCTGAAAGTAACTGTCATGTTAAAAGTATTCGTTTAGATGCATCAAATAACATTTACATTGGAACCTTTAGTGGCCCTCTAGGTTTTGGAACAGGAAAGGTTTATAAATTGACAAGTTCTGGAGCTTTAGATCCAAATTTTGAGATTACTTATTTGCCTTTTACTGTTAGTTCTTCAAATTGGGTAAATGTTATAGAGTTGCAATCAGATGGTAAAATTTTGGTCGGAGGAACATATGGTTTATTGAAAAGGTTGAATACGAATGGCTCATTAGATTTAACATTCAATACGGCCTCACTATCATATGAAGTACTTTCCATTGTTCCTTTATCGAATGGCAAAGTTGTAGTTGGTGGTTTAACATTGTTAAGACGACTAAATGCAGATGGAACCTTTGATAACACTTATGCTCAGTCAGGAACGCAGTTTTATGGAGGAGATGTTCGGAATATGACATTACTAAGTAACGGTCAAATTTTAGCTTCAGGAACAAGTAGTCTTGGAAATGGATTATGGAAAATAAACTCTGATGGCACAATAGACACAAGTATTCAATTGGAAGAATCGGGAATAGCATACACAACAATTTTAAGTCAGTTTATTCAACCAGATGGGAAGATATTACTTAGTGGTGGCTTTTCAACAAATAAATTTAGAGTAAGTTTTGGAATAGAAAGATTTAATTCTAATGGGAAAATTGACACTACTTTCAATATCAATAATGGTCTTAATCAAAGCGGAGTAGTTAATGACCTAGATATATTTCAAAATGGTGATATTTTGATTGCTGGAGAATTTTCTTCTTACAATCAAATTCCACAAAAGAGTGTTTCTAAATTGAAAGCAAATGGTCAATTGGATAATAGTTTCAATATTTCTGTTGCAC
>JADLGD010000233.1 GCA_020849495.1 Fluviicola sp. | reverse complement strand
CTCTGATCATCATCGAATTGACTTCTACCAATTCTATAAGGTTCAGGAAAATTTTTCTTTGTCAACCCATCTTTTTTTGTTAATTCAAAAGCTTGGTACATATTTTTTAATCTGTTATTACGTCATCTTGCATTCCATCCCAGAATTCACTGTCCAGGCGTTTGATCTCAATTATTTGTTCCGTTTGCATGCCTAAACCAAAATCATAAATGAATTCAGCTAGCTTTTGACCGTCAATTAGAATTAGTGTTGTTCCGGTTAGACTATTCGCGAATTCAATTGCATCTCGAGAGTATGAACAAGTAGTAATAAACACTCCTTTTTTTGATTGTTGACCAGCTAAAGCACCAACAAACTTTTGAATTTCTGGACGACCTATTGAAGCGTTTATGGCATATCTTTTTGCTTGGATGTGAATTAGTCCTAAACCAAGTACATCTTCTTTGATGGTTCCATCAATTCCTCCATCACGACTAGCAGAAGTGACTGTTCCAGAATTTTGAATTTCACCTCCATAGCCCATTTTTTGAAGTAGTTTCACTACCATTTTTTCAAATTCCCGTGGGGTTTTGGATAAGATTCTTTCCAGAATTTCATCGTAAATATTGTTTCGAATGGCTTGAAATGAATAGAATAACTCTTCAGGTGGAGTTAATTTTGAGGCAATGATTTGTTGTGGAATTACGTTTACCAGTGTTTCAGCTTTCGCTGAGCTTCTAGCTTGAATAACACTTGTAATTAATTCATTGATTTTTTCGGGTTTACTCAAATATTCTAATCCTTTTTCAGAAATTTTGTAATACCCACGATTAGGCTTAGTTACCAACCCAGCAAGGTTTAGATGACTCAAACACCAAGAAATACGATCATAGAACACTTGACCATTTCCAGAATCATACATTGTATTTAACTCTTCTTCAGATAAATTGAAATGTTGAGCAAGTGGTTCTCTAAACTCTTTAGCCTGTACTATTTTACTATCTCTTAGATATTCTAATGCTGGAATTCGAATTTCATCGTGCTTAGGGATTGGCATGCTTCTTTAATTTGACGTTAAATATAGTGTTTTAAGTGTTTTTTTTTGAATGGTTCTTTAATTTTATTAGTTCTTTCGTTATTTTAAACTGTAAATAAAGTTGTTTAACAAATGATAAGTTATTATTTTAGCAAAAAAGAAATTTTAGACTTTGGTGCGCCACAGGCAAACCGAGAACGGCAGAAAGGGCAAGCATTTATGTTTGCCCTTTCTCGTTTACTATTTTCGCTTATCGGCACTAGTTTCTAAAAATGAAATAAGATTAAACATACTCCTTAATCTCGACCGCACCCGATTTCCATAAGCATCTTCCAATTCTTTTGCATTTAGATTTGTTGTTGCATGCGTAATGGTTCCAAGTTGGGTCATAAAATCATAACGCGAAAGTAGAATTTCTGCCATGGTGTTACAATCGTTCCCGAAGTGTTTCATGCTTCGTTCAACTCCCAGATCATCGAAGCAGTAGATTTTATTTGTTTTACCATACTTGTGAATGATTGGATAGCCATCTTGGTTGTATGCTGCGGCAATTTCTCTTGTTGAAACAATGTTGTACATGGTTTCCATGTAAGCAAACTTGCGCATGATGTTCATGAGTGAGGTTTTACCGCAACCAATTGGACCTGACAGCATCAAACCTTTGTTCAAGTCTAAATCGTGTTTTTTGCAATTTTCTTCATCACGAATTGTGTAAATCAGAAGCTTGTACAATGTTTCTTTGTCCTGGGGAAAGATTTCAAAATTGGAGCCATACTGAAGCTTTCCGAAATATTGGATCCAAAGCAATGAGCGTTTGAAATCATAGTGACGGAAATTGTTCACTAAATCGTATGGTAATTCTTGTGGGCGTTGTGGCTGTATCATGACTACAATGGAATGTTATAAGATTTGTTTTCTTCTGAACTAAGAATTTGTCCGGGTGATGGTGGATTGAATTTCTTAGAATTGATCATCCAGTTCCGGGCGGCAGCTTGCCAATTTTTCATAGGAGTTTTTCCGCTGACAAGCCAACCGTTGGATTCGAAATGGTTGAAGAACTTTTGAGCTTCTATTTCTGGTGCTCTTTTCTCAATGAAGAAGTTATTCACGTCTTCAAGTTTTGGTGGAGAAAATGAACCCGATTTATCTTTTTTGGGCGAATGATTATTCGCCCTTTCAAAAGACTTTTCATTTTTATTTTTTGATGTTTTTTTGGAGGGCAAAACATTTTTTGCCCTTTCTATATGTTTATATTGTTTATTAATGTTTATATTGTTTATATAAGGTATCACCTCCATCTCACTTGCGTTATCACGAGTGTTATCAGATGTGAGACACGTACTATTATCACTTTTGAGACACGAACTATTATCACTAGTATTATCAAATCTGTACAAGTTCACCAAACTACCAATGAATGGATTATTGGAAGGTAGGTACTCCAAATAGTTGAACTGGTGAAGCTCTTTTAAACACTTTGTATAAGTGTTCACAGATCCATGTTTAGCTGCATGCATGACTTCCGATCGAGAAATACTCAAACGCTCTGGAAACTTGGCTGCGTTCCATTGATGAAATAAAGCCAAATACAAACTGATATGATAAGGCGTTATGCGTTCGTCCTCATAGAACAACTCATGAATGCGCTCAAGGTGCTTGATGTAGTTCATGTTCGAAGAATATGACAATGAATGTTCTGAATTATGATCTGTTGCGCATATTGGATTCAAACAAGCGATTGATGTCTTCTTCATCATAGAAAAGCACACCGCCGATTTTGGTGAATGGAATGGTACCATTTAATCGAAGGGTTTGAAGTGTTCCTGGAGAGATTCCCAACATGCGTTGTACTTGGTGCGACTTCAGCCACACTTTTTTCGATTCTTCTCGCTTGTTGGTGGTTGTGTTGAACTGTCCATCCAATAAATTTTTCAATTCTGAGATGAGGTCTGTTTTGAATTGTTCAAGGTCCTCAATTGTTACAATTTGTGCTGCCATTTTTTTTGATTTTGATTTGCAACAAAGAGAAATGAAAAAAATGAAAAAAGGGGGTGGATGGGGGTGGATCCACCCCCAATGAAACCCAGATAAACACT
>JADLGD010000232.1 GCA_020849495.1 Fluviicola sp. | reverse complement strand
TTTTATAGTTGATCAAACCAAATAAGGGGGCAGTTTGTATACAATTTTCGGAAAAGGGAGTGCAGTTTTTCTTAGCTGTTCCATACTTGATTTCAAAGGCGTATGGAGCGGATGTAGATAAGGTTTGAATGAAATTCACCGAATGGAACGCACACATTTCACAATACATTTCCCGAATATCAAAAGTTTTTGGATCAAAAGGAGAAGATTGAAAACTCAATGGTCCGTTTTCGCTTTCATACAACACCTTTAATTGTTCGTCTAGAATTTGCCAACGTTTCCCCTGTTGAACAATCAATGAATGATGAAAACAACCAATGAAATCTGCATGAAGCAAATTGTTTTCCGTGTTCAAGGTATAGAAATCGTACCCTTTTTAGTTCTTCCCAACCATTCAGTTCCATTTCCAAAGGTTGCAAAATGATCAATTGGTTGCTCGAGTGATGTATAGGAACAAGGAATAAGCAATTGACCTTCTTGACTCAACAAACCAAGCAATTTTGTGCGTTTGTTTTTCACAACAAATTGACTATTCCCGTGAACATTTTCTCGATGTTGGATCATCTGTCCAGTAAACGAAAAAAGCTTGTTCCATTTGGTATCAAAAAGAGTGAATGCATCCTCGGATTGAGCACAATAATACTTCAACTCAACACGAGGTGAATAAATTGGATAAATGTATTGTTGTCCTTCGAATGTTAATTTCTTGTGCTGAATTGGTTCATAAATTCCTGAAGAATCTTTCGTGTAAAAATGAATAAAGTCTGCCGTTGGATCCACTAAAATGCCAGTATATTGGACAGGAAGCAGGTTGTTCCCAAGTGTATCGTATAACCCATAAGTTGTTTTAAGTTTGCCGTTCGAATGACTTACCAAGAAGTAATTGGGCTCAACAAAAGAAATTTGATTGAAGGAAAAGGGAACGATGGTATCTTTCTGCCAATTGATAACACCGTATCGTTCGCTACCTTTATCGTAACGAATATTTGCTTGTTGATTAAAAGCAATGTTCATCCAACCTAGAAAAAAGAAAAGCAGTAAGGAGTTTTTTTTCATGGTAAGATTTTAATCAAAAATACGACTTGTATTGATTATTCCATTATTCAGCTCCGATTTCATAGCGCAAACTTACCTGAAACGTTCGAGGCTTGGATGGACCGTAAATGTAATTACTGTCTCTGTTTTGAGTAGTATCAAAATCTTGTTGATAGGCGTTGAACACATTTTGTAGAGCCAATCCAATGATGATGTTTTGCTCATAACGATGAATATGAAATCGATGCTGCAAGCGAATCGAACAATCAACAAATGCTTTTGATACATGCAATTGATCCATACTGTTTTCTGGAGCACCACCAAAATGAGGAACCAACATACTTCCGGTATAAACCACATTAATACCACCTGTGGTTTTACTTTTTGGAAACAAACCTGCCGATAAAAAACCATAATCGTTTGGTGTTCTCAGAAATTGATTGCTTGCCTGAACAGAATTTGACCAAATCTGTGGAGACGTATAGTTTGCTTGCTGAACAGTAAAGCCGGCATCCATTTGTAGGAATTTTGACCATAAGATTTTCACTTCCAACGAAACGCCTTTTACCTTTGCTGTATTACCATTTGTTCGGAAAAGCGTTGTATTCCCTAAACTATCCTGACCGATTTCTTCTAAAACAAAAGGATTTCTCAATTCAGTATAAAACGCATTTCCGGTTAGTGAAAATGCAAAGGCACCAAAACGTTTATTCCAATCCACAGTTACGGTAAGAGCATTTGAAGATTCACTTTTTAATTGTGGATCGGTTAAAACCGTTGAAACTCCTCCATTCGCAAAAGCCATGTGCATATCCGTTTCCAACACCTGAGCAGCCTTCACTCCTTTTCCATAATTGACCCGTATTTGCAGGCGATTGGTTGGTTTGTACAAAAGCGCTAATCTTGGAGTTGCATACATCGCTTCGACTCTCGAATGTTTGTTCAAACGAATTCCACCCAAAATAGTCCACTTTTCAGAAACTTCCCATTGATTTTGTAGGTAAACTGCTTTTTGGTCGATGCGTTGATCAATCAAATACTGATATGCATCCACTCTGTCCAAAACGTCATCCAACAGGTGTTCCCCTCCCAATAACCACCACATGTTTCCATTGAAAAAAGGATGTTTGTAATTCACCTGCAATCCTGTTTGAACGGTATGATTACTGGTTGTTCCCCAACCATTGACTTGATTGACACCGGTATAATGTTTACGCTGCGTAGATTGAAAACCAGAAAACAATTGCACCGATAACTTCTTACCATTCCATTGCAAACTTCCTTGGTTCATGGAGGTTAGTTGGTCTCGAAATTCACATTGATCGGTTTGTTCTGGAGATAGATGGAACTTATTTCCTCCTCTCCGTTTTTCGTTTAGCAGAAAAGTATTCAATTGAAAGTTGAATTGCTTGAACAACTTTTGGTCGTAAGTAAGCCCTAGAGAATTTCCATTTACAAGCGGAATTTCAGAGAATCCATCACCATTGACATCCAAAGCTTGTCGTTTTTTCACAGCTGCAAAAAGGGAAAGCGCACTCGTTTTTTTCTTGTTGACAAACGCGCCATTCAATTGCGCATTCCAATCTTGGGCTTTCATTCCAACCAACGAAAAAGTTTGTTGAAAAGCAAAATTTGTTTTTGTAGGTGCTTTAGTAATTACGTTTACTGTTCCAGCAATGGCGTTTGCACCATAAGCAACCGAACCACCTCCTCTAACAATTTCAACTTGTTCAATGGAATTCGAGGGAATTTGTTCCAAACCATACAAGCCCATCAAAGATGAAAACAAAGGTCTTCCATTGATTAAAATTTGAGTGTAGGCACCTCCCAATCCATTCATGCGCAATTGGGTGTAATTGCAGGTTTGACAATCTGTTTCTGTACGCAAACCACCAGAAAAAGCAAGCACTTCACAAAAATTCGTCGCAAGTGTTCGTTTGATCAGATTGGCATCAATAACATTGACTTGATAAGGCGTTTGTTGTTTTGAAGTTCCAAAAGCCTTTGAAGCAATTTCCACTTCTTGAATTTCAGAGGTGTCTGGTACCTGAGAAATGGCAACAACAGAAATTAAAAGAAAACATAATAATAGAACTGCTCGATTCATGGAGCAAAGGTAAACTATTTTTTAGGTTTGTCTAAAATTTATTT
>JADLGD010000231.1 GCA_020849495.1 Fluviicola sp. | reverse complement strand
TTCAATTGAGAGAGACTATCTACCAACATGCCTTTTACTCTTTCTTCTTTTTTTGTTTTCTATCGTATAATTTTTAAATCCATCAAAATAAATGAATGTATTGCCATTTTTTAAAGCTAATACAGTTGTTTTTGATGTGTTCTCTTTATGACTTATCTGAAATATTAATTTTGAAGGGTCACAACTTATTTCAAAATTAAGCTGTACCAAATGAATAAAATAGCTTGTGTCAGTGAGATTAACCCAATTCTGAATACGCCATCCAGATTTTTCAATAATTTCTTCAACGTTAGTAACAAACTTGTTTAGTTGAGAATCCTGGAAATTTGAAATTTGCTTACAATTTTTAATCATTCCCATTGAATCAATTTCTAAATTCAAATCAACAACATATTGACAATCATACTCTTTTCTGGAGAAATCATATTTAGCGAATTCGTTGTCAATAGCACCTCTTATTAAACCATTCAATCCACCCGTGTAGTCTTTAAAGGTGTACTGAATTAATTGATCGAAGTTTTCACGACTCTCAAAATGAATTGTATCTTGACTAAAAAGATGAAAATTTACCAAAAAAAAGAAAATAACTAATCTCGTTTTTATCATAAACTACTTGTTTTTACTTTTATTAATACTCTTTTGTGCTATTAAATAACCTAAAAACGCAAGTGCTCCAGAAATAATTACCTGATTAAGATCTATACCTGAAGATTTTTTGTTGCTTAAAAAACAAATGAAATTATAAACAAAAAATGGTAAGAATGATAACACATAAATTAGAATAAATTTCATTTAATTCGTATTTAAAAATCGTTTATCGATAAATAGTTTTAGATATAATAGAATGTTCAAATTGTTAGCAAAAGCTAGTGAAAACAAATTAATATTTATTGAATACTTCATCTATATCTATTTCTCCGTTCGTAGTACTTAATGTGAATTCTTTTCCTTTTTTTGGCGAACTGTCTGTAAATGAAAATTTTACACTATCTAAAATAAATGTATTATTAGATGAATCAGAAATAGGCTTACTATAATACTTTACTGCGAATGCATCGTAAGCTTCAATGTAATCCCAACATTCTTCTTTAAGTATTCGGTTGTTTTTTACACCGCTGATGCCTCCGCTACGCATGATCGGTTCATTTTTCGATTTGTTGTAAGAGTAGAATACAAATATTATGAAAAGAACTGTAATGGATAAGGCTAAAACAATTGGAGTCTTCGTTTTAAATGGAAATGAAATGAATGTTTTTAACCAGGAATATGATCTAGAAATAAAATAAAAGATAGTAATATTAATTGCGTAGAATCCTACGGCTAGAGTAGGATGAAATGGACTTGCTCCCCACCATCCAAATCCAAGTTCAATTAATAAAAAGGATAAAGTCAGAAAAATTAAAACCAAAACATTAATGATATTTAGTACTATCTTTTTTGCAGAAAATACTGCAAACAAAACCATTAATATGTAAATTATGTAAACATATCCTAATTTGAAATCATTTATGTATTGAGGTTTTTCAATTATTTCTTTATCTCCCTCTCCCAAATAGTAATATGTACATAAAGGAAAAATGTAAGACACAGAAAAAATGACAAGCACAATTATTATTTCATTCTTGATTCTCTTTGGAAATTCTGACATTAAATGTTTTATGTTTTTAAAGGATAATACTGATATTCATAAAGTGTTTCGTTGTAATACTCATCTCGCAATTCAAACAAACCCTCTTCTCAGCTCCTCCAACACCCGATGCGTTGGTAAGCCCATCACATTGGCGTAACTGCCTTCCAGTTTTTCTACGAAGGCGTAACCGATCCATTCTTGGATGCCGTAACTTCCTGCTTTGTCAAAAGGTTGGTAGTTTTCAATGTAATAAGCAATGTCTGCTTCTGGAATTGCCTTGAAACTGACCAAAGTGGTGTCTGAAAAAGTAACTTGCTGCGACTTTGAACCAATGAAAACGCCTGTGATGACTTGATGTGTTTTACCGGACAATTTTTCCAATATTTCCGTAGCATCTGCAACAGAAGTCGGTTTGCCAATGATTTCTCCGTCTAATAACACGATCGTATCGGCACAGATCAATAATTCGTCTTCAGCTAGTTCGGCTAACAAAGCATTTGCCTTCAATTGTGCTAGGTATTCAGGAACACGTTCAACTTTCAGGTCGGATGGATAGTTTTCTGCTGTGTCTTTTACTTTCACTGTAAATTCAAAACCCAAGCCAGCTAATAATTCTTTTCTTCTAGGTGATTGAGATCCTAAAACGAGGTGATAGTTTTTCATGCTAAAAAGTACCAGTAAATCGGCATGCAACAGCCAATTACCATGATGATTTTTAATAATAAACCGATGCGTTTAAATTGCATACGTTCTTTCGCTCCAAGCAATAAAAAGAGACTTAGAATCCACAATAAAACAATCAATATTGCTGGGGCAAAAGCGTAAATGAACTCCAATTGATACAATTCGTATGCTTCAAAAATAAAAGGAATAGGGAGGAGGAAAAACGTCAGCAACAAAGTACTTGCAATCCATTTGGTTTTGGAAATCCCTAAAACAATGGGAAGGGTTTTCGCATGCAGCAATTTATCGCCTTCCACATCTTCGATGTCTTTCACCATTTCGCGCACCAAATTCAATGCAGTGGCAAACAATGCGAAGAACACCACGAAGAAGATTTTTAAGTTCAATGCCGTAATCCAACTTTCATTGTTTTCCATCAATTGATTGAAGGCAGAGGATTGATAAGGTTCTGTGATGTCTAAGAAATAAATGCCGCTTAGAATAGGCACTAAACCAGTTAAAGCAGCGATCAATAAATTTCCAATGAAGAATTTGCGCTTGAAATACATGGAATAAAACCACAAGGCATTGATGCTGAACAAATGAATGAACACATACCAAAAAGTGTCGTGTTTGAAACTCAAGTAACAAGCAATGGCAAAGGCGAAGAAATTCAACAACCAATGCGTGACAATGGCCCAACGCGGTTTGATGTATTTACCAATGATCACTTTGTGCGGTTTATTGACTTTGTCGGCCTTTACATCAAAATAATCGTTGATGATGTTTCCTCCAGCAGCAATGATGATCGTAGAAAACACCAAAAGAAAATAATCGATTGATTCCCAAAGTGAGAAGGTTCCATGTGTTTGCTCAAAACTCTCCATGTAGGGAACAAAGAACAAACGCACACTGTACATGGTGAGTGCAATCACCAATAAATTAACGGGTCGAATCAATCGTAAAAAATGCATACTTACTTAATAACAGTGTATTCGGTTCTTCTGTTCTCTTGGTGTGCTTTTTCTTTTGCAGCTTCAGTTGTTAATTTAGCAATTGCTTCATCTGAAATCACTGGTTTCGATTCACCAAATCCTTTTGATGTCAAGCGTTTCGCATCGATTCCTTGAGCGATCAAGAAGTCCATCACTGATTTTGCACGCGCATCCGATAATTTTTGGTTTTCAACTGCATCACCACGAGTATCTGTATGTCCAGCAATTTCGATTTTCAAAGTCGGATTCGCATTCAAGAAATCACGCAATTTATTCAATTCAACCGTTGATTCTGGTCGCAAAGTCGCTTTGTTCAAGTCGAAGAATACGTTTTTCAAGGTAACAGGCGTTCCCGGTGAAGAAATTGGTACCAATGGCACATCCATGTGGAATACCTCTTGATTGTCCGGAATGGTCATGTTGAAGTTTTGCGAATAGAAGTTGTAACCTGGATAAGAAACATTCAATGCGTATTCACAATTCACAGGAAGTGAAACCGTAAACGCACCAGTAATTTGATCTGCTTCAGAACGGATGACTTCTTTACCTGTTTTCAAATCAATCAAAGAGAATTTTCCTGGTACCGGTTTTTTGGTTGTAACATCATACACCAAACCGTCAAAATAAAGTGTTTTTACCGGACGAATGCGTTCTGGCATGATGAAGTAATAAATATCTAAATCACCAAAACCACCCGGACGATCAGAAGCGAAGAAAGCAATTTCACCGTCAGCACTAACCAATAAAGAGTTTTCATCAGCGCTGGTATTGATTGGGTATCCTAAATTTTCAGCAGGTCCCCAGTTTCCGTTTGCATCCATTCGAGAAACAAACAAATCCAAGCCACCAAAACCTTTGTGTCCGCGAGAAGCAAAGTACAAGGTTTTTCCATCCGGATGAATCAATACCGATTCTTCTGGATAAGGTGTGTTGATCGTATTTGGAAGTCGAGTAGCGATGCTCCAATTTCCATCTTCTTGTAGGGTAGAAACGAAGACATCCGCATCGTTTTCCATTCCTCTAGCACTCACTCTTCGAATAAAGTACATGGTTTTACCATCAGCTGAAAGCGAAGGTTGAGATTCCCAACTGCCAGTATTGATTTTTCCTGGTAAGTTTTGTGGATTGGTCCATTTATTCCCCAATAATTTGGTGATGAACATGTCACAACTTCCCATTCCTTCTCTGTTTTCACCGTAATCTTTGATATCGCCCATTGAACAAGCAACAAAGATCAAACTTCTTCCATCAGCGGATATTGTTGGTGCACCTTCATTACGGATGGTGTTGATGTTTTTCGGCATGGCAACAGCCGTTCCCCAAGCATTGTATTCAGTTAGGTTGGATACATAAAAATCTTCTTGTTTTTTGATAGGTCCTGGGACGTTTTCATCTTTGATCAAACGCGTAAACAACAAGGTTTTTCCATCAACAGTAATGGTTGGGAAGTATTCCGGATCAGCAGTATTGACACCTGGTCCTAAATTCACTGGTTCAAAAGTTTCAGCATTTTTCAATGCTTCGATTGCTTTGTCACAAGCTTCCATCGTTTCATAAGCAGCTTTCACCAATTTAGGATCAGCAGAACGGTTTTGAACGTAGATATTCAATGTTTTTTTAGCGTTTTCGAAATCATTCGTAGCATATTCCAAACTTCCTAAATAGAAATAGGTAGCGCCAGATGGACTGTGAGTAGGATTGATTCGAATAGCATCGCGGTAATGCTTGATGGCTTCACTGTTCTTGCGTTGGTATTCATACATTTCACCAGCAAACAAATGCGCTTCCCAAAAATTCGGGTCTCTATCGATGGATTTTAAAGCATATTCAATTGCTTGAGCTGTATTTGTTCGAGCGGATTCTTGTCCTTTTTTCAACAAATCAATCGCTTTTTTATCTTTTGATGAATAGTTGTATTGCGCTACGGAGCAACTAGCAAAAGAAAAAGTAAGGAACATTAGAAGAATGAAAGATCTCATATTTATGGGATGTTTAAGTATTTGTGTGTTTGTAATGAAATGCGCCATTTCGGGTTATTTTTCACATAATCGACGAGTTCTGGCAATAATCGTTCCTGTTTTGACCATTCGGGTTGAAGGTACAACAAACAATCATCATTGACTTGTTGAGCATGTGTTTCTGCCCATTCGAAGTCACTTTTGTGGTAAATCACCACTTTCAGTTCGTTTGCTTTTTGATAGGCATCCGAAACAGGAGCTTTGAATTTTTTAGGAGAAAAGGTGTACCAATCCACTTTTCCAAGTAAATCATACGATCCCGAAGTTTCAATGGCTACGGTTTTTCCTGCCGCTTGAAGCGCATCAACCAAAGGATGGAGGTCGTACATTGCAGGTTCTCCGCCTGTCAGCACCACAAAATTCCCTGGATGTTTTTCCACTTCATTCAGTAATTCCGAAACCGACATTTGTGGATGAATGGATGCATCCCAAGATTCTTTCACATCGCACCAAACACAGCCCACATCACAACCACCTAAGCGGATGAAATAGGCGGCATTTCCAGTAAATTTCCCTTCACCTTGAATGGTGTAAAAGTGTTCCATTACAGGATACGAAACGTCCATTGCATTACTCATACTTCAAAAATACGCAAACTATTGATTTACGTTACAGTTTCAAAAGGGTAGAGGACTTAGATTGACTCTAATTCGTTCAATTCATCAATGTTCAAAATGATTTTCCCTTCGCCTTCTACTTTAAAATTGCGTTTGAATTTCACTTGATCTTTCCATTGATGCTCCGCATACGAATGTTTCTGCAAGACCATTTGAGAGAAGGTTTCATCAAAAGCTTCTATGATGATCAGTACTTCAGCATCTTTTTCTTGAATGTCTTTTAAGTTCAAATTCCACAAAGGAGAATCTTCATCAATTAAATGTACCAATGTCCAAGTAAGTGGAAAAAAGCGCGTGAAGTCGATTTCCAAGGGAAGTGTATAATAATGACGTTCATAAGCTGTTGCATCTGAGTTGGCTTTTGTGAGGGAAAGCATCACCGTCACTTTTGTATTGAGAAGTACGCTTTTACGCAGGTTCACCATTTTGAACATCATGGCTTGTTTTCCTTTATGGGGCGTGATGAGAACGTTGTGGGTGAAAGCAATTTTAGCAGAAGGTTTAGAAAATCGACCGTAAATTAAACCTGTTGCGATACTAAAAGCGATCAATCCTACAAAAGCTTCGATGGCTGCAACGATGGATGCTCCATTTCCCTTTGGGGCAATGGCACCATAACCGACAGTTGTAAACGTTTGAGCTGAAAAATAAAATGCTCCTAAGAAAGGATGTTGTTGCGGTTGCAGTCCACTTAGTTGATGAGTTCCTATCAGCACATAAATACTGGTGAACAATAGATTGAGTGCTAAAAAAGCAAGGATTAAAAAGATAGTAAAACGAAGAGTACTTAGATCGACAAGGAATTTGTAGATGTCTTTGTAATTGCTAACAGTTCCTTTTCGAATGATGTTGAAAGAACCATCTTCGTTCATCATACGAGGAACTGCTTGTTTGAAACTGGTTCCTAAACCTGGGTCTTGTGCTTCTTTGAGAGATTTCATGAGGTTTAAAAATAATGAAATCCCTTGAAAGGGAATTCAAAAAAAAATCCCGCTTCTAGAAAAGAAACGGGACTTCATATTTTTTTGTTGAAGCTTTAAGCTGTAACGCCTAACACTTCTGCCATTTTCATTCCGATGTGAGCTGGAGAATCAACTACGTGGATTCCACACTCGCGCATGATGCGTTTTTTCGCTTCAGCAGTATCATCATCACCACCAACGATTGCACCAGCGTGACCCATTGTACGACCTTTAGGAGCAGTTTCACCAGCGATGAAACCTACAACTGGTTTTGTACCGTGTTCTTTGATCCAACGAGCAGCGATAGCTTCTAATGAACCACCGATTTCACCAATCATAACGATTCCTTCAGTTTCAGGATCATTCATCAACAATTCAACTGCCTCACGCGTAGTTGTTCCAATGATTGGATCTCCACCGATACCGATAGCTGTTGTAATTCCTAAACCTGCTTTCGCAACTTGATCAGCTGCTTCGTATGTCAATGTTCCAGATTTTGAAACAATTCCAATTTTTCCTTTTTTGAATACGAATCCAGGCATGATACCTACTTTCGCTTCACCTGCAGTGATAACACCTGGACAGTTTGGACCGATTAAACGGCAGTCAAATCCTTTGATGTATTCTTTTGCTTTTACCATGTCGTTAACTGGAATACCTTCCGTAATACAAACGATTACTTTGATACCTGCGTTAGCAGCTTCCATGATTGCATCAGCAGCAAATGCTGGTGGAACGAAGATAATAGAAACATCAGCACCTGTTTTAGCAACTGCATCAGCAACTGTGTTGAACACTGGACGATCCAAGTGTGTGCTTCCACCTTTTCCAGGAGTTACACCACCAACAACGTTGGTTCCGTATTCAATCATTTGACTTGCATGGAAAGTACCTTCACCTCCAGTGAAACCTTGTACAATTACTTTAGAGTTTTTATTAACTAGAACGCTCATGTTTGAGAATTTTGATTCGTTTTTTAATCGACCCAAATTTAGCGGTTTCTTTTGGAATAACATTCGATTCAATGAAATATTCTTGAGATTATTTTAGGATGCTCTAACTCCTTGATTTTGTTTGAACTATTTAGTTGAAATTAAAATTATAAGCTGAAAACAGTCAGTTGTTTCTTCTCCAATTACTTTATTTTGAGCACTATTCAGAAATAAAATACAAGACTAGCCGTTTATCAAACAAAACAATCAGAAACGTATGAAAAAGTTCCTTTTTATTCTTGTAACGATCCCTTTTACAATTTACGCTCAAGAAGAAACCACTCCAAAACGTAAAATTTACCTTGGATTGAGCAATGGTTTATGGTTCAATACCAATTATGACTTGTCAAACAATGATTGGAAGAAAATGCTCCCCGATTGGACTTATTTTGATTCTGTTGATAATTCGAATGGGGATATGAATTACCGTTCGTTTGGGGCCAATCAATCCAATGTCTTGTCAATAGATTTTATTCATCCTAAACTGTCTGGTGAAAATTTTGAAGTATCCACGAGTATTCATATTGGACATGGACAAAATGTTTCAGCTTATGAGTCAAAGTTTAAGGAAAACAGAACTCCTGTTGATACCTTGATCAGTCAACAAACAGGACAAGCGTATTACGTCAATCAATTGGAGTTTGTAAGTGAATACCGATCTTACAATGCACAGTTTTTAATGATTGGTTTTGGTGAACATTTCGCGACAAACCCTAAACGCAGATTTCAATTTAGGACTGGTATTGAAGCAATGGCTAGTTTGAGTTATAAAAGTGAAGTGTCAGCAACCTACAGTAGAGATTATAGTTATGAAGGATTTCTCGATTACAACAACCCATCAGTTCAATTACCTGAAAATTTTAGCGTGACTGAAAATACTTCAACCAATATGTTGACAGGTTTGGTGATGCGTGTTCCAATGGATATCAATTTGTGTTTATCTCAAAAAGAGAATTTCTTTCACCGAGTTAGAGTAGGACTAGAGTTCAATCCTGGATTAGCGATGATTTTTAGAGAAGGCAGTGTTCGATCAAATTTTACAGCACAATTGGCTACCAATTTGAAGATCCGTTTTTAGAAGATCACAAATGTTAGTAGTTGGTTTACACAAAATCAACTACTTCCAGTTCGAAGATTAAAATAGAATTAGCAGGTATCTTATCCAATTTATCGGTTCCGTATCCCAAATGTGGAGGGATGATGAGGCGCAATTTAGCGCCTTTTTTTTGTCCTAACAATGCTTCTTGAAAGCCACCGATTAAACCTTTGATTTCTGATTCAAATGGTTTACCAGGTTCCGTTTGATCAAACACTTTTCCATTTTTCAATTGACCTTTGTAACTCAATTTGACGATGCTTCCACGTTGGATCAGTTCTTCACCTTCGCCTTCATTCATCAATTGAATCCCAAGACCAGAAGGAGAAAATGTAATGTCCCACTTTTTTTGTTTGGCAATTTTCGTGATTTCTTTATTGAAACTGACTTTATCTTCTTCTGAATAAGTTTTACAAGCTACAAGAGTGATGCTTAGCAAAAGAAAAGCAAGGATTTTCATAAGTGTTTTTATTTTTTTAAGGTCTTATGCAATTACAAAATAGTCTGATTTCCATTCGTGTCTGGGTCAAAAATCATTCTGTTTTGCTTATTTCATATCAATATTTTATAGGAATCAATTTGTATCCAGCTGCTTGTAATAAAGCAATTACACCATTTTCTCCTCCAAGATGACCAGCACCAACTGCGAAGAAACACACTTTGTCTTTCATTTTGGCCTCCATCACTGGAATCCAATTATTATTGCGTTGTGAAAGTAAAGCATCAGTAGCACCAGCCATTTCCTCTGAATCGTTGATCAACTTTGCTAAGCCTTCAACATCTTGAGATCGGTACAATTGGTACATTTCAACATTCATTGCATCAGCTTTTTCAGGATGACGAATCCCATCCATGATCATTTCAGCCATAACTGAATCCGGTAAGTGATCAAAAACACCGATTTGATATTCCATTGTTTCTAAACCACTGATCGTTTGCTTGTTGACGTTAGCGTAATTCATCAATTCCATTTCCACCATTTTAAAAGGTGAAAGCATCATTTTCTGAATACTTAATTGCATCAGCGTGAAAGGTTTGTTCTTAGCGAAACTTTTCTCAAAAACGTCTTTTTTTACATGCATCAATTCAGCTCCCCAATTCAACACACTGTCTTTTTGGGTAGGAGTGAATATATCAAAACAAGTTCCTTCCTCTAGAACCAATAATTGTTGCGCTTTGACTTGGTTGTTGATATCGCCAATTTCCAAGACCAATTCATCTGCTTTGGAAAGTGTTTTTACCAATTTACTGGGGAAATAAAACAAAGAATCTGGAATGATGTGTACCGTTCCGAATAGGTAACCCGATTCACCCTTTGGACCTTTTATTTGGTACAACAAAGTGTTTTCTTGAGCAAAACTCAGGAAATAGATGAAACAACTGATGATTACCAATCCTATTCTCATGCTTCTAGCGTAATTTCTGCTAAATAATGATCGTCAATTTCTACTACGCGTTTTGCTTTCAAGCCTACATTTTTTGCCGCTTGGAAAAGCGAATCAAAATCCACGTATAACCAATCAAACCAAGGACCTTTTTCCTTTTTGTATTTCATTTGAAAGCGGAAGTTACCATAGTATTCGGTGTTTAGATCGATCCACAAAGAACCGTCTTCATCTTCATACAAGTAACGAATATCTGATGAGTCACAGATGATTTTACCTCCAGGATTCAACAAAGTTTTTGCGTGAGCAAGTGTCGTTTCAAGGTTTGACAATTTTCCAGCGATACCTATTCCGTTCATCAAAAGCAAAAGGGTGTCGTATTTTTTGTCTTTCAAGCTAAAGAAATTGATACGTTCAGCTTTCAGTTCATTTGCTTTCAAAAATTCAACAGCTCCTGGCGAAACATCAATGCATTCTACATCCATTCCTAAATCTTGCAAGTAAGTTGCATGTGCACCAGCACCAGCTCCAACGTCTAGGATTTTACCTTTTGCTAATTTCAATGCTTGTTGTTCTATCTCAGGCATTTCGTCGTACTTGCGAAACAACACTTCGATAGGAATGATATCGTCATCACAAATATCCGAGGTAACAATGATGTCTTCTGGTCTACGATTGTCTGCAAACTCTAGAATGGCTTTACCAATCGGATCTCCGTATTTTTTTTCGTTCATTTTTTTATACTGTGTGACTTAAGACCAAAGACTCAAGACTGTTGACAGTGAATCTGTCTTTGGTCTTTGGTCTTGCGTCAATAAGTCTGTATTAATATTCGTATTCTTCGTAACCAGAGAAATCTTCCTCGTCGTATCCGTCTTCAAAATCTTCATCAAATTCATTTAACTCATCATCTTCACCTTCGCCCATAAATGCATCTTCTTGGATCATTTTTGAGTCTTCCGGTGGAGCAACCCCAACAGCTAACAGCATTTTAGGAGCATCCAATTCATTTGACGTGCGTTCCAACAATTCAATGAGGAAAATCCACATGCGCAAAAAGTCGTACACCAAAATGATTTTCTGGTCTTCCACTTCCATGAAATCCGCCAATTTAGCTTCGCTCATAACGCTAGGAAGTCCCTCGTCCTCATCCGAATAACGCATGTCCATTAAGCTAATTTCGTGCCCTTTATCCCATTCATCGTTCGACATGAAAAATGAACCCATTTCTTGACCTTCGAAGTTGAATGACTTCAAAATTGTTCTGTAGAATGATTCAAAGTTTTCATTTTCATCGATTTCGATGTCTCTGAATATTTCCTGATTCTTTTCAGAATCCAATAAAACGCGAAATTTTAGCGCTCCCATGATGTGAATGATTTGTGCAAAGATAATAAACTGCCAGAAGTGGTCGCTTGTATGATGGACGAAAGGAAGAAATTTAATTTAGAAGCATAGACAATTTAAATAATTGATGCGATAAGTTGATATTTAAGCCAATTAATTGCCCAACTAATGATTTTGAATTTAAATTTCAAAAATATCCTTTGAAAACTTAAACCAATCCTAAATAGGATAAATATTTTATTTTTATCAAAAAGGTGAGATGATTTGAACTTTAGGTGAAATGTTATTGCTTATCTCTTTAACTTCTAATTGACAAATGAACAAAAAAGGGCTTTTAAGAATTGTCTACAATGTCATTTATATTATTGCTATGATATGGTTTGCAATAATGTCATATTTGCCATTAATAAATGTTACTCCATCACAATTTGGATACGGTTTTTTCTTTTGGTTATTTCAAGTTATTCTCTTTTTTATTCTAGTCTTGTTAAATCACTTTCATAAATGGATTTTTCACATCCTCTTTTTAGTTTATTTTATTGTGATTAACTTCATATTTAGTATTCCTTGGGGGCATAATTTGTTGTTTGTTTTTATAGGTTTAACTTTTTTAATTCTTTATTTAACAAAGGAAATAACTATCAAAATCAAAACTTCTACTATTGGATTGAGTTTGGCAATTGTTTGGATAACGACATCTTATTTTTATGACTTATGGTAATTGTTCAAGTAAGTAAATGCAAACTTTAATTACATTGAAAATTTAAAATCTAAGGATTTAACTTTAGGTGATTCGGTTTAATTGTCAGAAAAACAGAATATTGAAATTTCATTTTTTGACAGGTAATATTACATTTTGAAAAAGCAAAATGAACTGAATTTTCAACCCACAACCGTCAACCCCAATTCTTTTCCAATCTCCAACATCAACGCCGTTCCAGCTTCTAAATCATTCGAGATTTCACCTTCCAAAATGGCTTCTTTGATGCGTGTTTTAATCACACCAATTTCATTGCACGGTCCAATGCCAAAGGTTTCCATGATCAATTCTCCAGTAACGGGTGGTTGGAAATTACGAACGCGGTCCTTTTCTTCAATGTCTTTCAATTTTTGCATCACCACTTCAAATTTCTTTTTGAATTTCTTCACTTTGAACTCGTTTTTAGAAGTGATATCGGCATTACACAGCAACATTAAATCTTCAATATCATCGCCTGCTTCAAACAATAATCGGCGAACTGCGCTGTCGGTCACATGACTTTTCACCAAAGAAATCGGTCGTAAATGAAGGCGAACCAATTTCTGAACGTACTTCATTTTGTGATCCAATGGCAAGCGCAAACGTTTGAAGATTTTCGGAACCCAACGAGCTCCCATTTCTTCGTGTCCGTGGAAGGTCCAGCCAATTTCTTGATCAAAGCGCTTAGTTGGTGGTTTTGCAATATCATGAAGTATTGCAGCCCAACGCAACCATAAATCATCTGAGTTTTCAGCTAAATTATCGAGCACTTCTAAAGTGTGGTAGAAATTGTCTTTATGACTTTTACCATTGATATTTTCAACGCCATACAACGCCACCATTTCAGGGAAGAATTGATGCAATAATTTGGTGGAGAACAGCAATTCAAAGCCTCTGCTTGGTTTTTTCGCTAAGATGATTTTGTTCAATTCATCCATGATGCGTTCAGCAGAGATAATTTCCAAGCGATAAGCATTATCGAGAATTGATTTCAAGCTCTTTTGTTCAATTTGAAAATCCAATTGAGTAGCAAAACGAACAGCACGCATCATGCGCAATGGATCATCCGAATAAGTAGTGTCTGGATCTAAAGGCGTACGCAAAATACCATCTTCTAAATCTTTCAAACCGTTAAATGGGTCGATTAATTTCCCAAAACTTTCTTGTCGAAGATCGATGGCCAAAGCATTGATGGTAAAGTCTCGGCGTTTTTGGTCGTCTTCCAAAGTACCGTTTTCTACAATCGGTTTACGGCTGTCACGCTGATACGATTCTTTGCGCGCACCAACAAATTCAACGTCTAAGTCTTTGTAATTGAATTGTGCGGTTCCGAAGTTTTTGAAGAGATTGACTTTCTTGACTCTTAATTTGGTTCCAGCTGCTTGAGCGAGATCCATTCCGTTGCCAACCACAACAATGTCGATGTCTTTCGAAGGACGATCGAGGATCAAATCACGTACAAAACCTCCAATAACATAGGCTTCTAAACCTTGTTCAGTCACAATTTGTGAAACAACCTTGAAAACAGGGTGTTGGAGTCGGTGTGCGAAATTTTGCTCAATCATGTAGCTGCAAAGATACGCTTTCTCTGTTTATCCACGAATCACTTTGACAGAACTGTCCAAACCAATTTTGATGATTTTGGAAGGAGCTGTACATTTTTCGGTCAAGCGTTCATTGACAATTGCTGTTACATTTTCTTTGATACTAG
>JADLGD010000230.1 GCA_020849495.1 Fluviicola sp. | reverse complement strand
TCAGCAATTGCAGCGTGTACTTTGTCTAACTCTTGTTGACTCATTTCACGAGAAGTCTCGTATTTGTCTCCAGCTGAACTTTTATCATCTTGAGCAATAGCCTCACTTAAATCTGCAGCATCTTGCAATAAACGTTGTTTTTTTTCTGCAAGTTGTTCGGATATAGCATTCAATACTTCTTTTTTAGTCATGGATATCGAAGTAGCGTTCAAACTGTTCTTTTAATTGACTCAAAACCCGTTGATCCGTAAATTGAATTGCATGTTCACGAATGGCTGCAGGGTCAAAGGTATATTCTCCTTTTGAGAATGCTGTAATGGTTTTAGCTAAATCAACAGCATTGTCTTGATCCACATTTTGACCTAAAAAAGCGGGCATTTCTGAAGCAACACCAACGGAAGTAGAAATAACTGGAGTACCTGTCAACCAAGCTTCAACAATAACAATACTGAATGTTTCATAAACTGAAGTCAGTATCAAGGTATCATGTGCTTGAACGTATGCACCAATTTCTTCCCAAGTAGCTGGACCAACAAAAGAGATATAGTTGGAAAGCCCTTGTTCTTTCGCCCATTCTTGCCATTTCTCCGTGTTTTGATCGGAAACAACTGTCAAACTGATATCACAAGTGCCCGATTCTTTGATCGCATTTTCAACAGCTAATTTAAACCCTTCGCACAAGAGCATTGGGTTTTTAGTTAATGGATCAAGGGTCGAAATGTGCAAAAACTTTTTCTTTTCTTTTGCCAATGTTATTTTCAATTGGAAATGTTCCAATTGCACAAATTCCGGAATGATATCGATTTGTGTGGTAGGAAAAATGGGGCGCATGTCTTTTTTGAGCACTTCAGAAACGGCCATCAAACGTTTGATGTAAACACTGGTGCGTTTCATGATGGTACGTTGAACGGATGTCAAACGCTTGCGCATAGCTGGACGATAATAGGAAGCATGTTCCAAAACCAACATCGGACAATTGAAATATTTTTTTGCTTTCACAAATTGCAAGCCTCTAGGAAGTAAAACGTGCGCAAACAATAAATCTACATCTTCCACCAGAGCTAAAGCTGTTCGTAAAGCTTTACGTTGTTTCCACCAATGCTTGAATTTGTTTTTGATAGATATGGGATGGTAAACAATGATTGTTCGTACACCATCGATTACAGTATCACTGATTTCATATTTGGAAAGGTGTTTATCACCCATTGTATGAATCACGGTTACTTGATAATCTTGGGCAAGCAAAACACCAAATCGTTGAATAAAATTTCCGGCAAATGGATCCAAACGATTTGGAAACCAGGAACTCATCAATAAAATATGTCTATTTTGCTCAGTCATTGGAGATGTATACACCGACTAAGTTAGCTATTCTACAACGATTCGAAGTGTTTGAAAATGATTGTTTTTGTTAATTTCTACTAAATACACTCCTTTTTCTAATTGATTGGCTTCTAAAGTAGAAATTCCTTTTCCCTCTATGATAGTGGCGCCCAAACAATTGATGATACGAACTTTGTCTTCAAGGTCAAGTCCCTCTAAATGAAAAGTAGTGGCACTTGGATTGGGGTGAATGCTTACTTTTTGTTGAAACGATTCAGTTACTGATAAACCACAGTTCAAACGGTTCATGTATTGCCAAATGGTGTCGTTGTATTGTGTTCCAACCAAACTATTTCCCATAGTAGAACCCATGCGTACTAAAACAATGTTATCTGATGGAACAACATTGATAATTTGTCCGTTTTTTCCTTCTGCAGCATACATGTCAGCTGGAGCATTGGGGCATAAAGACCCTGGAAAAACAAATTGGGTTTGAGGTATCATGAAACTGCTTTGACCATTCAACCATGTGAGGTAACCATACGAATTGTTCAACGTTTGAGATGGGGTTCGCATTGCATCTAAGTAAGTGAGATCATCCAATACTTCGGTGGTGTTCCAAAAACCATTTTGTGAAAGTAATAAGCCAAATCGCGCCATGCTTCTTGGTTTAGATACAAAGATGTTGTTGTAGCCTGACTGCACATACAAACCAGTCATACCAATTTTTGAGGAAATCTTCGAATTGACCCACATGTTTAAAGTCATTCCAGTAGCACTTTCAATCACAGAATCGAGCAATGTATAAGGTCCGTTGTGGTAAGCCCAACGTGTTCCCGGTGCCGCCAAATAAGTTAAACAGCTGGGATCGGAACAAAAAATATCCGAAACACCATCGTCTAAACCAGTGGTCATTGTTAATTGGTGTTTGATGGTGATGGCATTTTCTTGTGGACTTGTTAAACTGGTCCAGCCACTTCCTAAATAATCACTTGTGGGATCATTGATGTCCAAGAAACCTTCTTTTTGAGCAATTCCTACGGCATAAGCGGTGAGAGTTTTACCTGCAGAATTCCAGACATAAAAGCTGTCAGCAGTAAATGTTCCGAAGTATTTTTCTAAAACGATTTTTCCATTTTTCAGGACGATGAATGCCTTAGAATCGGTTTGTTCCAACCAATCGTACATGACATCTATTGAATCCTGACACCAACCCAAAGCACTAGGATCGGTTGTTTCCCAAGTTGTGCCAATTAAGGGAGGAAAATAGGTTTGAGATTTCCCAAAGAAGGAAAGCAAAACACTAAGAGTAAGTATGTAGATCGATTTCATGCTTTTTTCTTTCAAAGATATACTAAATCATTCTTTTCAGATTAAAAACTCCAGATCCAAAATTATTCTCTTACTTACCTTCAGCTTTCGCACTAACGTTTGTCGCTGAGCGTCTTCACCTGCTTTGCAGCCTCTTTCCAAGGCCAAAAGAATGAGCACTGCTCATGAAGACGAAGCAGGACTTTCACAAAAAGTCAACTGCTGAGGTAGTAAGCAAAAACGCCTTTCCCCAATTACATCATTCAAGCAGCCCTTCATTTCTTACTGAACTTAGGAAAGACGAGGTCAGGACCTCAAATGGAAACCACTTTCCTAGTTCAGTTACATAAATGAACGGCTTTATCTTTCAGAAAATTAAATTTGGAAAAGCTTAAAAGTATGACTTTCAAAATCTATTTT
>JADLGD010000229.1 GCA_020849495.1 Fluviicola sp. | reverse complement strand
GGAAACACATTGATTTCATCGCTATCTTCTGTAAGAGGAACATTTTTCGATTGTGTTTTAGTCATTCCAGCTTTTGTATAAGAAGATTTTAAAGCTCCAGTTTTCGGATCAAATTCAGCATAAACATCCATTTGTGTGCTTCCAGAACTCGCACTCGCCATGATAGAATTATCATCCGCTTTTGAATAAACCAAATAGTTCCCTGTTGGAGTGGTAATCATCGTTACTTTCTTCAAAAACGTAAAATGTCCTTTTTTATCCACTTTCACTTCCGATTGAACGGCGTCTTTTGGCAATGAATTTAAAGTCGCCAATGCAACTCCACTAGCGTTTTTCACCGAATAATTCACTAAAAACAATCGTCCGCTTGCTGTTCCTGAAGCATCCACACTATTGACAAACAAGACAAAATCAACTACTGTATTGAATTTATCCGTCATATTCATTCCCATCATCGAAGTAGTAATCTCATCTCTTTGAATAGCTGAAAATTGGTAAGAAGTATTCGCTTTCCAAGTGTAATTCAATTCGGCAGCATGAAAAAAGTAGCCATTTAATAAGGTTAAGACAAGTAATGCGTATTTCATATTTGGTCGTTTTAAAGTTTAAAAATCGCTGCGGTTTTAACGAAAACCATACCAAATTACATGAAATATTAGGAATCTAGAATATTTCGAGTTCTGAATGTGCTTCAAAGCATTCAAAATGCTACATTTGCTTCGTAAAAATTAAACACATCGATCAATGAAAAACACAGCGTTATCGCAAGTACATGAAGCTTTAGGAGCGAAAATGGTTCCGTTTGCAGGATATAATATGCCCGTTCAATACGAAGGTGTAAATGCAGAACACGATACTGTACGCAATGGCGTTGGTGTATTCGATGTTTCTCACATGGGAGAGTTTTTATTGACTGGTCCAGATGCTTTGGATTTGATTCAACGCGTTACAACTAACGATGCTTCTACATTGACAATTGGAAGAGCGCAGTATTCTTGTTTGCCAAATGGTAAAGGTGGAATTGTGGACGATTTAATTGTTTACCGCATCAAAGAAGAGCAATATTTATTGGTGGTTAATGCATCCAATATTGACAAAGATTGGGCGTGGATTTCTTCACACAACACGAAGAATGTTGAAATGCGTAATCTTTCTGATGATTATTCCTTATTGGCGATTCAAGGACCAAAAGCAGTTGAAGCGATGCAAGCATTGACAACAGTTGATTTGTCTGCTATCAAATACTATCATTTTGAAGTAGGTCCATTTGCTGGAATTGAGCACGTGATCATTTCTGCTACAGGATACACCGGTTCAGGAGGTTTTGAAATCTACTGCAAAAACAACGAAGTACAACAAGTTTGGGATAAAGTGTTTGAAGCTGGAGCTGCGTTTGGTATCAAACCAATTGGATTAGCTGCGCGCGATACTTTGCGTTTAGAGATGGGATTCTGCTTGTACGGAAACGACATCGATGATACGACTTCACCAATGGAAGCAGGATTGGGTTGGATTACCAAATTCACGAAAGACTTTGTGGATGCTGACTCCTTGAAAGCTCAAAAAGAAGCTGGCGTTACACGCAAATTGGTTGGTTTTGAAATGATCGACCGTGGAATTCCTCGTCATGATTACCGCATTTTGGATGCATCAGGTAATGTGATTGGAAAAGTAACTTCTGGAACACAAGGTCCTTCTGTAAAGAAAGCAATTGGAATGGGTTATGTTGATACAGCGTTCAGTGCTGCTGGAAGTGAAATCTTCATTGAAATCCGTGAAAAAGGTGTAAAAGCACAGGTTGTGAAAATGCCTTTTTATCAGAAGTAAATCAACACCTGTCTTTCTCGGTACATTCCGTTTTGTATAATGCAGTTATCCGCTAAAGCGGACGAAGAAACAAAACGTCAACGGAACACTTGAAAAGACAGGAATTAGGAATAAATGATCTGAAAGTGGAATTGAAGTAGCAGTTCCACTTTTTTTGTGTGAAATGACCGTAATCAACTGTATTACTTCTTGTTAAATCAGGTAATATTGCAATATTACCCGAAAAATAAAAGGCGAAATTGGCATATAAAGAATATTCAAACTTTGAATCAAAACGTAAACGGTACACTCGAAAAGACAGGGATTAAGGATAAATGATTTGAAAGTGGAATTGTAGTAACAGCTCCACTTTTTTTGTGTGAAATGACCGTAATCTACTGTATTACTTCTTGTTACATCAGGTAATATTGCAATATTACCCGAAAAATAAAAGGCGAAATTGGCGTATATAGAGTATTCAAACTTTGAATCAAATCGTAATCGGAACACTCGAAAAGACAGGAACTAGGAATAAATGATCTGAAAGTGGAATTGTAGTAACAGTTCCATTTTTTTTTTGTGCAAATATTGTTCTTCGAATTTCCATTCGATTTTTTAGCTATTATTGAGTGTAAAACCTTACTTTCTCAAAATCTAAAATAAACTATTACTTAATTAGTTTTAATAATCTACCGGTCGGAAGCGTCTCCACAAAAAGCGTTTGGCTAATTTTTTATCCAACGTTGGCGACCAACCAATTAAGTACTCAGTAAGGGGTGAAATTTCTAGTTTTTGTAAGTCTCTGTAAGTAAAAGCCATTATTTCTTGGGGGAATTGACGCATCGCTTTACGTTTTTTCATACGATGAATAATCCTGCGATCAAAAGGAGTAATATACATATCAAGCGCTCCAAAAACATGCAGGAATTCATGAGCAATTACTGATGAACTTTTTGCTGAAACAACTCCGTATTCAACATGCATGGTGTCTCCTGAATGTAAAACCACCGAAATTTCATTTTCGTAATAATTATTGATGAAATACATCAAAACAATATTATCTGTTCCGTAGAGGTCTTTCATTCGAGCGATCAAACGTTCCGAATCATTTAACTTGTTATTAGAAAGAATTTCTTTACTTGTTTCAGGCGGCAAGCGTTTAGCATATTTCTTTGCTGATGCATCGGCCCAATTATCCACCATCTTGATTCCTTTGGAAAGATTGATGTATTTGAACAGGGTTCCAGAAAGTGTTTTGAATTGAAATTCTTCTTTAACAGGAGTTATGCTGTCCATTTTCAAATAAGCCACTTCTATCGAAAGTGTTTTATTTCTTTTGAAAGCCTGGTTCACAATCCAAGTTTTTGCTCTATCAATGGAATCCAATGTTGATTGAATATCATATTCCGACCAAACATGTGTGTATTCTGATTCTACAAAAACAGGTACAATAACGACTTTTTCTTTGAGCGTTTTACAGACGTTGTTACTAACTGTGCCTACCCTATAACGGGTTGAACAACTTGTTAACATTAATACTAAAAGCAAAATACTGTACAGGTTTTTCATATTGAAGAAGTTTTTCAATATACAATTCAATTTATCTAAAAAGTAATCGAATATTATTCCACTTCAACAATTTCAATTTCAGAGGGAGTTAAAGCAGTAAAAATGTAATCGTCTAAAGCACCAATGCCAGTATATTTAACTTTGAGAATATACAATCTACCATCTAATATTTTTGCTGAACATGAAAACAAATGAAAATGTTTAATTTTTTCTAATCTAAATTGAATTTCTTCATTGGTCAAACCAAATAGCTCAATTAACTCCTCTTTTTCCCAAGTTTTAAAATTCAATATATCATACATTGTACTAGGGGTAACTTCAGCTAATTTAGGTGCATAAAGAATATTAATATCTGTATCATTTTGATTGATAATTGTTCTTACTTTTTGGAAAATATGATTTTTTAAAGCGTAAACAATATCAAAGTAAATAAACACTTTATCATTAGCTCCCAAGATAGCTTCCGATTCAGGAGCATTAGATGTTGCTAAACTTAAGTCAGTATTCGGAACATCAATGAATTGATCAATAAATTCTAAGTCTTTATTAAATCCAAAAACTTGAAATTTAACACCATAAGTTTTACTTTCATTATCTAATTCGACCCATGAAAACGTATCCAATGCATACTTTTCATTAAAACAACTTGTATTGGATCTCATTGAACTAACTTCTGTGGTATAAGTCTTATCCAATTCTTTCAACAATACCTCCTCACCAGTATCTAAATCAAAAGACCAATATTCAACGTGCAACTTATTCTTCTCACTTTCTTTATAACTATAGCTACGAAATTGAACAATAACTTTGTTTTTGATGTAGCCTAAAATACTTACCCTTCCAATATTTTTATTTGACCTTGGCAATTTTATTTTATCAATCAATCCATATTTAACTTCCGCTGTTTTCAAGTTACGATCTACTTTTACAAATCTTAAAAAAGTATGAAAAACATTTCCATCTATACTACTAAGATGCGGATGTGAATTATTACTAATCGACATGTACATTGCTGCGTTATAGAAATAATCTTGATCATCATGCAAGTATTCATATACTGGCCCTGTAAAGCCAACTACATCATCAATAATGTTATCTTTTGGAGAAAATTTTTCAGATTCATTGAAATCAATTGTTATTTTCTCTGTTTGACCTTGAATTGAAACAATTGCTTTATCATTCAAAACATTGACAGTAGTGTCTTCTACTTTATATGTATAAAAATGAAACCTTTCATCTTTTTCTGCATCTTTTGTTTCGGTCAATTCAGCTTTATCATTGAAGAAATAAACATGATTTAAATCTGCAACAACAAATTCATCTTTTGAAAGAATATCTGATGAAATTGTTAATTCTTTTTCTTGAGTACCAATTTTAAACTTTTTGTCTTTCGGCGTAAAAGTCCCTTTAACTTGACTGAAAGAAGTTGATGATATAATAATCGATAGCGTGGTGATTACAATTGATTTCATAAATGGTAATTAGTTATAATAAAAATGCCCTAAGTTAAACTTAGAGCATTTAAATATATAGAAAAAAATGAATCTTACTTCACCAATTTCATTTCGCTTGTCAAATTCGTTGCACCGTAGCATTTGTCAACCAACCACAATACGTAGCGGATATCACAAACGATGGTACGTTGGATATTTGGTTCGAAGTAAATATCACCTGACATTGCTTCCCAGTTACCATCGAAAGCTGTACCGATCAATTCACCGTTTCCGTTGATACAAGGAGAACCAGAGTTACCTCCTGTGATGTCATTGTTCGTTAAGAAGTTAACCACCAATTTACCGTTTGAACCGTATTGACCGTAATCTTTTTTCATCCACAATTCTTTGATGCGTGCATCAACATTGAACTCAGGAACGTTTGGATCTTCTTTCGCCATTACTCCGTCCAATGTTGTAACGAAATCGTATTTCACAGCATCACGTGGTTCGTAAGCCAATACATTTCCGTATGTCAAACGCATCGTAGAGTTTGCATTTGGATAGAATTTTTTAGTTGGTTGCATTTCGCGAACAGCTTTTACAAACAAACGATTTGCTCGTTGCAATTTTTCGTTAGCAGCTTTCAATTCTGGACTCAAAGCAGCTTTCATATAAGCTTCATCCAAATCTTTGATCAAGATGAACAAAGGATCGTGCATCAACGTCTCAGCTGAATAATTTGCCATGAAATCTTCGTAACGCTCTTTGCTAGCAAATACTGAACTAGCAGCTACACGCGCCATGAATGCATCTACTCCATCAACACCAATGTTTTTAGGAATTCCCATTTGTTGAGCAGCTGGCACATCACGGATGTACATTTTCAATACTTCAGACAATGTTTCCATTTCAATATCCATTGAACGCTCAGAGAACAATGCTTTTGCTTGATCAGCAGCAGCTGCTTTCAATTGCTCTGCACGGTCTTTGTTTCCTTTTGCTTCAGCATCCAATGCCAACTTGTACATATACACCAAAGAATTGATGTCTACTTGACGTACAAATTCACTTTGGTAAGTCTTGATGTAAATAATACTGTTTGTTGTATTGAAAGCACTTTCGATATCACTTAAAATATTGTCGTATTCAGCTTTACCCGCAGCGTATTTCAAGAATTCATTCTCGATCGCACGTTTCTTATCAGCAACTTTGTTTGCTTTCAATTGTTTTGTTTGACCGATAAAGTATTTCCAGTAATTCGCAACTTGAGCATATTTAGAAGAGTAGTTCAAACGAACTGCAACGTCTTGATCCATGTATTTTTTCATGATCTCCAACTTCTTTGCACGAATGTCAACAATTTTTGGTTGCTCCAAAGAAATTGCTTGCTCAACACCGTAAGAAGTCAAGTAACGATTTGTTCTTCCAGGGAATCCCATGATCATAGCGTAATCACCTTGTTTTACACCTTTCAATGAAATAGGTAACGAATGTCTTGGTTTCAAAGGAACATTTGAATCAGCAAACGCAGCAGGTTTGTTGTCTGAACCAGCGTAAATACGGAACATCGAGAAATCTGCCGTATGACGAGGCCATTCCCAGTTGTCTGTATCACCACCGAATTTACCAGCTGATTGAGGAGGTGTTCCTACCAAACGAACGTCTTTGTAAGTTTCTTTTACAAATAAGTAAAATTCGTTACCATCGTAGAAATCACGTACAAATGCTTCGTAATGCTCACCTGTACGAACGGCATCTTTCACCAAGATATCTGTAACTTCTTTGATTTTTGCAGCTCTTTGCTCAGCTGTCATGTCAGCTCTCAACTCTTTCAATACAGTAGCCGAAACATCTTCCATGCGCACCATGAACGTAGCCGTCAAACCTGGTACTGGAATTTCTTCAGCTGTATTTTTCGCCCAAAAACCATTGTCCAAGTAATTTTTCTCTGGTGTAGAAGCTCCAGCGATTGCATCGTAACCACAGTGGTGGTTCGTCAATACCAAACTTTTATCAGAAATAATCTCACCTGTACAAAAACCTCCGAAAGAAATCACCGCATCTTTCATAGATGATTTGTTGATCGAATAAATTTGTTCTTGAGTCAATTTAAGTCCATGTTTTTTCATGTCCTCATAGTTTCTTCCAATCAAAAATGGAAGCCACATTCCTTCGTCAGCACGAGCAATATTCCCAAAAGAATAAGTCAATGCAATTAATCCTATTAATAGCTTTTTCATTGTATCCATTACTTTTTAAAGTGCGCTAAAGATAATAACTTTTCTAGCAGGAAAGCTTGTCCATTCATGGAAATATGATAAACGGAATATTACTCGTTTTTCAAGTCGATGAATTTCACTTATTTGATCACAATTTCATCCAAGAAAATCCATGTTGGATTTCCTGCTCCCAAGTGCCAATCTGGACAAGCACCGTAATTCAAGACTTTGATTTTTAAATATTTCACCGTTGTTGGTGCAACATCTAATTGCAATTCCAAGCGTTTCGCTGTTTCATCGCGATCCGTTAATTTAAAATTGACTTTACCTAAACTTTTATAGTTCACCCCATCAACAGAATAACTCACTTCCATTCCTTTTGGAGGGAAAATCCAAGAACGCAATTCTTTCAAAGAAGAAACGGTAACGGCATTGATCTCTTTTGCTTGGTTCAATTCTATGAGCATTTCCACATCTTGACCGTTGAATCCTTGCCATTCTGTTCCACGATATTCATTGGAACCAATTTGACCATCTACTAATGTTTGAGGACCTGCACCTGCGTATTGATTGGCATAAGGCGTTTTCAATTCGATGCGTTTATCTTGTTCAAACTTTGTAAACACACTTTTGATGGTTTTACTCTCCACCAATCCAACACCTTGTTGACGTTTCACTTTTGCGTACAAGGTAGCCGAAGCTTTCAGTAAAATGTTTTTATCTTTCGCAGGATCGAATAAATGGAAGGTTTGATTGTCAAATGAATAATAAAGTTATCCCTACTCAAACGGTAATTTATCGATACTCACAATCAAAGAATCGGCAAAGACTTCACTTTTTGCAGTGAAATAAGGCACAGCAACAAATTCTTTAGGCGTTTGATCCTTTAAATCCGTTTCATACATGGATAATTTTATTTCCGGTTTTGGTCCCATTTCAAATTCAAGCATTCCACCAGATTGTATCATTTCATGCGTGATAAACAACTTTTTGTAAGCCTCACCATTCCATTTGATGGATTGAATGTACTTGTTCTCTTTGCTGTTGTTATTCGCAACGATCAACAATGGTTTTTCACCAGCTTCTATTAAAACACGATCAAACAACGGTCGACCAAAAGCATAAGTTGGACTTCCAGGAGCAACAGGATAAAAGCCCATTGCACTTAAAACATACCAAGCCGACATTTGTCCACAATCTTCATTTCCAGACAAACCATCTGGTTGATTGCGATACAAGTCACGCATGATGATATCCGTAAAATGCTGTGTTTTATGAGGCGCTCCACAATAATTGTACAAATAAGCCATGTGGTGTGAAGGCTCATTTCCGTGTGCATACTGACCAATCAAACCTGTAATATCAGATTGAACTCTTCCCGACATTTCAGAAGAAGACAAAAACAAAGAATCTAAAAAACGTTCAAAATTTCTTCCTCCACGAATGCCAACCAATTGTGAAATATGTTGAGGCATTGCTAAGGAATATTGCCAAGCATTTGCTTCTGTGTAATGGTGGTTCACTTCATTCGGTTTGAAGTTGTTTAGAAAAACACCTCCTTTTCGAGCTTGGAAAAAACCGGATTCCGGGTTCATTAAATTCATCCAATTCGAAGAGCGCAAATAATAGCGGTTGGCAATATCAGTTTTACCTAGTTGTTTCGCGAAATTGGCAATACACCAATCGTCATAAGCATATTCCAAGGTTTTAGAAACCGATTCTGCTTCCAAATTTGCAGAAATGAAACCATCTTCATCGTAGGCTTTCTTGCCCAAATGATTGTAAGTACTAGAGGCAATCATCGCCTCCAATAAATTTTCCGGATTGTTAATCGGAAGTCCTTTTGCATAAGCATCTGCAATGACTGAAACCGAATGGTAGCCAATCATACAATTGGTTTCGTTATTCGATAAGGTCCAAACAGGCAACAAGCCCGTACTTTTGTATTGTAATCGAAATGATTCCACGAATTCAACTACTCGTTTTGGTTGTAAAATGGTGTACAAAGGATTTGCGCCTCTGTAAGTGTCCCACAATGAAAATACACTGTATTGAGGAAACTCTGAACGATCAATTGTATTGGAAAACGTGCGAAAGCGTCCATCTACATCCGACCACAAACTTGGGTGCACATAGGAATGATACAAGCCTGTGTAAAAATTGGTCAACACTTCTTGATTAGAAGTAGAAGCTTGAATAACCGCCAATTCTTTTCGCCATCTTGCAACAGCTGCTTTTCTTTCAGCTTCAAAATCCCAATGTGTGATTTCAGAAGTCGCATTGTTTTTAGCACCTTCTATATCCGTTCCAGAGATTCCTACTTTCACCAAAACTTGATTGACATCACTGGAAAATTCCAAAACCATCAAGTACGTTTTTTTCTTTTCATCGTAGATCCATTTGGATTTTTTGAAAGGAACAGAAGTCTCTAACGCGAAATAAAAATGTTGGTCACGAGCCCAAGCTTCGGATTCTCTGAAACCGACCACTTTCGTTTTACCTTCTGAAGAAGCATAGGTTTTAATGACACGATCTCTGTAACCCAAATCTAGAATCAAAAAGCGTTTCCCTTTACAACCTGTAAAGGTGTATTCATGCATGGCTGTTCGGTTATTGGCGGTCAACTTTACTTGAATGCCATTGTCTAGTTTTACTTCATAATAACCAGCAGTTGCTTTTTCATTTTTATGGTCGAAAGTAGAACCAAAGCCTTTCTTGGATCGATATCCTGGAACCGTGTTTAATTTTCCTGTTTGCGGTACAATCAATAAATCAGCATAATCAGGTACACCTACTCCACTCAAATGCGTGTGGCTAAATCCATAAATTATAGAATCGGAATAATGGTAACCACCACATCCATCCCAACCATCGAAACGGGTATCTGGTCCCACTTGAATCATCCCGAATGGCGCAACAGGACCAGGGAATGTATGTCCATGTCCTCCTGTTCCAATAAACGGATTCACATAAGCCAAAGGATCAATAAAAGCAGCTCTTTTCGCTGAGCCGTTGATTTTATCCGATGCTTGATCAGAAGCTATTTTGAGTTGTTGTATTTGTGAAAGACTTGTGAAACCGATTCCACAAGCAATCAAAAAAAGAAAACTTTTCATAACGAATTAGTTAACACTGTTTTTGTGTAAATGCCAAAACAAAGACGCCGCTGTACCAAGTACCGCTGCATTTTTATCGTGTAAAGAAGAAATTCGAACTTCGATTTTATTTTGAAATATTTTCAAAGCATTGGCTTCTAAATGGAATTGCACTCTTTCAGCAAATGAAGAACCAGCTTGCGCTATTCCACCGAATAAAATATATGCCTGTGGATCTGAAAAAGCAGCAAAATCTGCCAATGCAGCTCCTAAAATTTGGGCAGTATATTCAATGATTTCTGTAGCAAACACATCACCTGAATCCGCTTCGTTGAATACTTCTTGCGCGTTAACGTGTTCTTTTCGCAACAAAGCAGATTTGGATTTATTCGGACTTTCGAATTCAGCAATGCTTCGAACAACACCTGTACTAGATGCGTATGTTTCTAAACAACCATTTCTACCACATCCACAAGTTCTACCATTTGGTATCACACGAATATGTCCGTATTCACCTGCAAAACCGTTGTGTCCGACCAATAATTCACCATTGATAAAAATACCTGAACCCAAGCCCGTACCAAGAGTGATTGTCACAAAATCTTTCAAGTCTTTTGCACAACCAAATAAATGTTCACCAATTGCTGCAGCATTTGCATCATTAGCTAAAACTGCTGGAACGCCAAACTTATCTTTGAATAATTGAACGATTGGCACCACACCTTTCCAAATTAGGTTGGGTGCAAATTCGATGTTCCCTGTAAAAACGTTGCCATTCGGCGCACCAATTCCAATACCAATTATCTGCTGAAAATCGGGGCGTTCATTTAAAATGGAATGGATAGTATCAACAAGATTCTCTGGGATTTCGAAGGATTTCGTGGGCAATGAGGTTTCAAAAAGTAACGTTCCATCTTCATCAATGAGCCCAAATGCTGTATTTGTTCCACCGATATCAATCCCAAGTGCAATTTGTTTCATATGATACAAAATTGCTTATTTTTTTTGAAATACTAAATATTACTAAATGCTTTTAGTTGATTTTTAAAAATCTCTTCCCTCCCATTCTGCATGAAATTGATCTACAAAATCCTGCATTAATTGGTGGCGTTTCTGAGCAATTTGCTTGGCTGTTTCCGTTTCCAAACGATCTTTGAGTAATAATAATTTTTCGTAGAAATGATTGATAGTGTGAATTTTATCCGATGAATATGCTTCAAAGGAAGTATGATTAGTTGGAGTGACATCCGGTACAAAAAACGGTCTGTTTCGAGCTCCACCAAAATGAAATGCTCTAGCAATTCCAATAGCTCCAATGGCATCCAAGCGATCTGCATCTCGAACAATTTTCAATTCCAAGGAACCAGATTCATCCTCAACTCCTGCTCCTTTGTATGAAACTTTGTCTACAATGTCACAAATTTGATTCGTCAATTCTGGTGAACAATTCAACTCTTCTAAATACAAACGGGACACTCTTCCATTGTCATTCATGATTCCTCCATTCAATTTATGGTCTGAAATATCATGCAACAAAGCAGCACAGGTAACAACAAAGTAATCACCTCCTTCTATCTCTTGTATTTTCTGAGCCAATTTAACCACACGTTGAATGTGATAAAAATCATGATCAGCATGTTGCTGTTCAAAGAAAGTCGCCACTTGAGCTGTCAGTTGTTCGATTATTTGTTCGTTGGAATGCATTGTTTCAATTGTTGCATTCAAAAGTAGTGAAATATCCTGCATTCAAAGGCTTTAAAACGAGTGATTGATTTTCCTTTGAATACTTGTTTTATAAAGAAAAAGCGCTATCTTTGCGCCTGCTTATTCGTTAAGCGAAAGTTAATCATTTTATAACCGAGGTTTCGTACCTCAAACAATTAACAATTATGGCAACACGTATTCGTTTGCAAAGACACGGTAAAAAAGGAAACGCTATTTTCCACGTTGTAGTAGCTGATTCTCGTGCAAAAAGAGATGGTAAATTCATCGAGAAATTGGGAACATACAACCCAAACACTAACCCTGCAACTATTTCAATTAACTTTGAATCTGCTGTAAAATGGGTTGGAACAGGTGCTGAATTAACTGAAACAGCACGTGCAATTTTATCTTACAAAGGTGTTTTATACAAAAACCACTTATTGAAAGGTGTTACTAAAGGAGCATTAACTGTTGAACAAGCTGAAGCTAAATTTGCTGCTTGGGAAGCTGAGAAAGCTGCTAAAATCGAAGGTAAAATTGACGGTTTAGGAAAAAATGCTGCTGCTGATAAAGCTGCACGTATGCAAGCTGAAGCAGATGCAAATGCTGCAAAAGCAAAAGCTATCGAAGTTAAAAACACTCCTGCTGTTGAAGATGCTCCTGTTGAAGAAGTAGAAGCTGCAACTGAAGAGACTGCTACAGAAGAAGCAACTGAAGCTCCTGCTGCTGAAGAAGCAACTGAGGCTCCTGCTACTGAAGAAGGAGAAGCTTAATTTATTATATAGTTGATCATGCAGCAATCTGATTGCTTTCAACTTGGTTACATTGCGAAACTTCACGGATACAAAGGTGAAGTTTCGCTATTTTTAGACGTAACCAATCCAGAAGATTACGCATCACTCGATGCTTTTTTCATCGAAATTAACGGTCAGTTGACGCCGTTTTTCGTACAATCCTTTCAATTGAAAAACAAAGGCTTTGCAGCTGTAAAACTGGAAGGTGTTGATTCAGAAAATGATGCGAAAGTCATTTTACGCAAAAGCTGTTACCTTCCACTTTCCTTGTTACCAGAATTAGACGACAAACATTTCTATGATCATGAAATCTTAGGTTTCACTGTAGTGGATGGTAAAAAAGGTGATATCGGTCAAGTAGAACAAGTTATCGATCTTTCTGTGAATCCCTTACTACAAATCATGAAAGGCGACAAAGAAGTATTGATTCCGTTTGTAGATGGATTGGTAGAAAAAGTAGATCGTCCCAACAAAACACTTCACATCAATGCTCCTGAAGGGTTGATTGATATGTATTTAGGTGAATGAGTCGTTTTGATTTCAAGCATTTTACCATTCTACAACAACATGCTGCTCTAAAAGTAGGCACAGATGCCATGCTTTTGGGAAGTTTTGCCTATTTTGAATCAAACGAACATTTATTAGACATTGGAACCGGAACCGGAGTGTTGGCTTTAATGATGGCTCAACGATTTCAATTTGAAAACATCACTGCACTAGAAATTGACGAAAACGCACTGAAAGATGCATCAATCAATTTCCAACAATCGCCTTTTGATTCACACTTTCAATTACTCAAGCAAGATTTTCAATCATTTCAACCAAAGGAAATGGTTGATGCAATCATTAGTAATCCACCGTATTTTATCAATAGTCAGCAAAATACAAACACTTCGAAAGCAAGAGCTCGACATACTGAATCATTGAGCTACGTGGAGTTGATCAACGGCATTGAGCGCTGTCTTTCTCCCAAAGGAAAAGCATGGATTATTTTACCCATTGAATCACGGGAAGAATTTTCAAATTTGATTCAAGCTACAACTACGTTAGCTATTGCACAACAAATCATCATTGAGGGAAAACCTGGAAAAGCAGTTCGATTCATTGTTGCTTTAGTGAAAAATAAATCGGTTGTAATGGATGAACAAAAGTTTGTCATTCGAAACGCAGACAATTCCTACACGGAAGCTTACAAAGAACTAACAAAAGACTTTCACAACAAAGAGGTATAAAAAAATCCCTCTCAAAAGAGAAGGATTCTTGCGTAACTCAATCTGTATTAGTTGTAGGATTTGAGTAGAGCGTTTAATTCTTTTTGAACCGATTGTCCATCATCGTGATTGTACCAATTTTGAAGTTCAATCTTTTGCTCTTCGAAGGTAAGATTTTTTGCTTTTAAATCTTCAAAATGTGCTTGACAATTTTCAGGTCTCGGTCCCCAAGTAAATAAATCATTGCCTTTCACATCTTTCACTATCAATTTTGGAATGGATTTTCCACCATTGGTTAAATACTGTTCAATACGAAATGGTTCGCTATCTCTCAATTCTATTTCTAAGTGAATGTTTTCGTTTTCTCTTGCCATCATGATAATAAACGGAACTAAATGGGCAGCATCACCACACCAAGGTTCTGAAATTAAAATCCATTTTTGATCCATCGTGATACCTTTAATAATGGATTTCGTTTCATCTGTTAAGATGCCTTTTTTAAACCATCTATTCATTCGCGACCAATTCAATTTGGCATAATTGAAATAATCGGGTGCATCATAAGGCGCTTCGGGTTTTGGTGAATTTAAGATGCGCTCAAAATGTTCTAAATACTGTTGTAAATTCATAATCGTCTGTTTGAGTTACAAAGGTAAAAACGACAATGAAAGTATTTACTGATGTATATCAGTTTTGGGAGTAATATTAGTTACAAGAAAAAACTTAGGAGTTTGATTTTACTTCAAAAATAAGTTCAGTGAATTGTTCTTCTTGAAAGTACTTTTGAGCAATTAGTTGAAGTTCTTCTGACGTCAATTTATCAATGCTACTGTAGATTTCTTCAATCGTATCAATTTGATTGAACACCAACATACTTTTTCCTAAACCTTGCATTAAGCCCACATTGGAATCCAAGGATAAGGCAATATGTCCTTTCAATTGTTCTTTTGCCAAATTCAATTGCTTTTCTGTTAAAGGCACATCACGCAATCGTTTGATTTCTTTGTAAACTACTTTTAAGGTTCTATCCAAGTATTTCTGATCCGTTCCAAAATAAATGGACCAATACCCCAAATCAGCATAAGGCGAATAATGGGCTTCAATGTTGTAGCTGTAACCGTATTTTTCTCTCACAGAAAGAATCAAACGCGAATTCAAAGCTGGACCACCCAAAATATTGATCAACAGCGTCATTCCTCTTCTTGCCTCTTCATTGTGACCAGGTGCAATTCCACCCAACACTACGTGTGCTTGATAATTACTTTCTTGAACGCGTTTTTTAATCGGTTGATAGGATGAAAATGTTTGAGGAGCTACAATCGATTTCCCATGTGGCATTCCCTTGAAGTGCTTTTCCAACTGATTGACTAATTGCTTCAATGGAATATCTCCAACAAATGAAATAACGGTGTTTTCAGCAAAGAAAAAACGATCCACATAAGCGATCAATTCTTTTCGTCCAAAGGATTGAACGGTATCGGGTGTCCCTAAAATATTGTTCCCCAAAGGATGTTTAGGGAAAATCAACGCTTCAAAATCATCGAAAATTTTCTCACTGGGATTATCCATGTAAGAATTCAACTCATCCAAAACGATTTCTTTTTCTTTTTGAATTTCCTTTTCTGGGAAATTACTGTTGATGGCGATATCAGCTAATAGTTCGGTCGCACGATTGAGGTGATTTTTTACAAATGAAGCAAACACACAGATTTCTTCTTTTGTAGTATAGGCATTGATTTCTCCTCCAACCGAATCCAATCGAGATAGAATATGAATGGTTTTACGCTTTTCCGTTCCTTTGAAAATACAATGCTCTAAGAAATGAGCTAAGCCTACTTCATTATCTGCTTCGTATCTTGAACCAGCCAAGAAAGTAACACCTAAATGCGCTACTGGTGCAGTTGCGTGTAGGTAAACCAAACGAATCCCGTTGGAAAGCTGTACAATTTGTGGTTGTAGTTCAATCATGTTTTAAGGATTCTTGCGGTAAATATCCCAAGAACCATTTTGTTGTTTTTCAAATACGATACGATCGTGTAAACGAGAAGGTCTTCCTTGCCAAAACTCAATGCGAAGCGGTTCAATGATGTAACCACCCCAATGTGGAGGACGCGGTACATCTTCGTGGTATTGTGTTGCCAATTGTTGAACGCGTTCTTCCAATTCTGCTCTAGAACTCAAGCGCTCACTTTGATAAGAAGCCCAAGCACCTAATTTACTACCACGAGGACGCGATTGAAAGTACTCATCACTCATCTCTTCTGGCACTTTTAAAACAGTACCAGTAACACTTATTTGTCGTTCCAATTCGGACCAAAAAAAGAGCGCGTGAACATTTGGATTTTGTTCGATGGCTCTGCCTTTATCACTGTGATAATTGGTATAAAACACCAAGCCTTCTTCCAATAACTCTTTCAAGTAAACAACTCGAGAATGAGGAAAACCATCTAGACCAATTGTAGAAACCGCCATTGCATTGGGTTCATTGGTTGGTTTTTCAACAGCATCTCTTAACCATTTTGCCATTAAAGCAAATGGTTCATCACCCACATGATCTTCTAGTTTCCCTTGATCAAATTGATGATGGTCGTTTTTTACTTGATTGATAAAAGCGTCCATGCTTATTCTTCTTCTCCGAATTGATCGTCGATGATGCTATCTTCTTCGTCTTCATCAGAACCTGGAGCAGAGAAAACGGTTTTCGTTCCCAACTTGTGCTCAGCAACTTCTTTTTTCAATTGTTTTTCCAATTCAACGGCTGCACGATCTTCACCTTCATCTCCAAAAGGGAAAATATCAATGATTGGAGAAACGGTAATTGCAGGAATCATGAAATCAATCATCAAGCTACCTAAGCTTTCTTTCAAACGCTCGTAAGCATCTTTTACAGAATGAGCAGAAACCAAGAAATTTTGAGATACTTTTTTCGCTTTAGCGCCTTCTTCTCCTCCATCAGCTTGCGATTCGAATGAGATTTTACATTTGTACCAAACGTCTGCATCATCGTAATGGAAAATATCGTGTACATCCGTTCTTGCGATACCCGTTACGATAAACTCACCACGAATCAAAGAACCTAATTCTTCATAGATACGAGCTTCAGCATCTGTAAATGTCATTGCAGCAACTAAATACGGTTCAGAAACACGTTTAAATGTTCCATCTTCCAATTGCTTTGTATATTTAACCTTAACGGTAAACCAACTATTCATCTTTGTGTTTTTTAGGAGAACAAAGATACGAATCCAAGGCTATAATTGGTTGAAAAAAACTGTTTTTATTCGAAATTAAAAGTCAAAAATCATCACTTAATCATCCTCGCGAATAATGATTCCTTCAATCATTACATTTTCATCCAATTTCATCTCAATTTCTTTGTAAACCCTGTTTTTCGAAAGTTTTACATTTACCGTTGTGGTTTCATAATCGATTGCTTGAATCGACAAGCTTACCACCTTATCTAAAAGTGATTCTGGCAACATCAATTTGAATTTACCATCAAGATCGGTGGTTGCTCCATATGTGTATCCATCCACTATAAGCTTAACATTCGCAAAGACAATCGGTTCTTTGTTGAGTTGATCAACTACGACTCCACTGATTTCGATATCTCCTTCCAATGAATTCGTTTCTGGAACAATCGTGCTCACATCAATTGATGGAAGGCTTAAAAATGGGCTTTGTTTTGGAGTTGCTGCAGAAAGTGAGATACTGGATAACATCACACCGGTTAAAACAGCCACTTTCAAAAATGAATTGTTTTCTTCAGTATTTGAATGACTCACAGAAGAAGAACCAACTCGAATACGGTTTAATTGACTCAAGGATATTCGTCCACAAACATCACCATCTGTCTGTTCAATAATCGATCGAATTTGGAAATCAGGTAATCTTGAAAAATCAGGGATTATTTTATTGCATGATTGACAGAATTTGCCATTAGCAGTATCTTGCATGTTCTTCCAACCAATAGTACAAGGAGAAGGAATCGTAATCTTTTGCGTTTTCATAAACTAGCATTTAGGTACAAGATACTTTAGATGTGAAAATTCCACAATCAATCTTGATATATCTTCCCTTGATTCAGAATCATCACCGATTTATTAGGCAAAGTCACCATGACACCATGACCATTGATCACGTATTCGCAATTCATCATATTGGTGATTTCCTTCACATTTCCATTCACACTTGCTCCAATTCCTCCTACTAAGGTTTTGAACGCTAAGACATCATTTTTGATTCGCCATTCTTTAATTTGATAATTTAAAATTTGAATGATTTCTTCGTTTTTTAATGTAAATGTTGAATTAGCTTCCACCCAAACTACCACATCATCTTTTACATCCCAAGATTGATAAAAAGAAGAGAGTTGTTTTTTCTGACCTTTCGAATAGTACATCAAATTGCCTTGAATGTCTTCATACACAACAAATCCTCTTCCTGCTTTCATTTTTGTTGCATACATGTCCTCTACATCCAAAAACTCACCATCTTGAAAAACAGTAAAGGTTCTAGTTTCAGGATCATTAAACGCTAACACATCCGTTCCTGCAACATATTTTAAATCTTGTGTAAAGTTCCAAACGCCGATTTCGTATTGTTCACCACGCCAAAACACTTTGTAGTTACCTCCATTGTCTCTAAACATCACAATGTTATCACCCATCGCATCTGGCATATACATTTCATCCGTTTGTTGCATGAGTTGGATAGTATTTCCTTTATAGATCGCATTCAAGGTATTGAAACGCGTATCTTGAAAAACGATGAGCGAATCACCCACCAAATAATCTCCAGCAAAAGAAGTGACATTGTGAGGTTTCCCATTTTCCCAGTAATATAAAAACTCACCCAAGTTCCATGCAATGATATTGTCCGACATTTTAAAATTCACAAATTGATTGGTGATCAATTTGATTTGTTTTCCGTCGTAAATCTTGAAATCTTTTTGTGCATTCATGTAGGCAATCACATTATCTCCTAAAGTCAAATTGGAAACTTCTAGATGATCAATTTGCACAAAGTTGTTGTTGTAAAAGGCACGACAGAAATTATTAAAATCCATGTAGGCGAAAAGTGCTTGCGTATTTCCGAAGAAAGGAAGAAGACAGCTTAAGAGGAGCATTTTTTTCATGAGTCCGAATTTAACAAAAAGCGTGCTAGAAATAATTCTGTTTGCTTATTTTTTTAGTAACGACTAATCAACTAGTTTATTTGCCAATCATCATTTATTATCTTCCACCAATAACACCAATCAACTAAACTGAGAAAAACTTGTTAAATTCGTAGCCAAACAAGATTGAATAAATCCATATGAAAAAAATGCTTTTTTCTGCATTATTGGTAAGCAATCTACTTCCAGCTTTCGCTCAAGAGAAAGTGAAATATGTGGAGTACGATTTACCAAATGGAATGCATGTAATTTTACATGAAGAACACGCAACTCCGATTGTTGCCGTTTCTGTCATGTACCACGTAGGATCAAAAAATGAGACGCCAGACAGAACTGGTTTTGCTCATTTCTTTGAACATTTACTATTTGAAGGATCAACAAATATCAAACG
>JADLGD010000228.1 GCA_020849495.1 Fluviicola sp. | reverse complement strand
CTATTTTAGGTTCACAATACAATGCATCATGTAATTTTACCAATTCGTGTAATGCCACTTTAGTAGTACCAAGACCTGCTAACTCAACGATTACCGATGTTGCTTGGACATTTAATTACACTGCAACAGGATCGTGTTGGAGAGAAGATGGGGCAGTACGTTTTGCAACAGGAACATGTGTGAGTCCTGCTACTGCAGGTTTCTATTGGTTCTGCAATTTGCCTTCAGCTGGTACGTGCACAGGAACAAATGTTTCTATCATTAATGACTTAGGAGGGTGTTTACCTGCTCCAAGTTGTGTGCCAGTGAATGTAACCTTTACGCTGCAATTCTTTAGAAGTTGCTGGGGTGCAGCAGGTTGTAACAATACTTGTATTGGTGCTGCAAGTCCATGGACAATGACGATATCTGGTCAAACTTTGGCTTATACGAATACCGTAAATAATACAACAGTTTCTGCTACCACTGTTTGTCAGGGAGGGAGTATTACTGCAACAACTTCAAGTACTTACGGTGTTCCTGGCTATACTTACAATTGGAGTTTTAGCCCAACAGGAATACCAAGTGTGGGTTCTGGAGCTAGCGCAACAATTACTTTTCCTACAGCTGGTACCATAACATTGTATTCATTTGTTACGGATGCTTGTGGTAATGTTGTTACTTCAAGTCGAACAATAACAGTTACTGCTGGTCCAGTCATCACAGCAACACCAAGTACTCAAACAATTTGTACAGGTCAATCAACTGGAATCGCGTTAAGTTCAACAATTTCTAATACAACGTATACTTGGACAGTTGTTCAAAGCGGTGTTACTGGAGCTTCGAATGGAAGTCAAACAGGAAATGCAGTGTCAATAAATCAAACGCTTTCTACAACAGGAAGTGTAGCTGGAACAGCAACTTATACCATTACTCCTACAGTTGGTGGATGTACAGGATCACCTATAACCGTTGTTGTAACTGTGAATCCGAACTTACCAGCTAGTGTTTCTATTGCAGCATCAGCAACTACCATTTGTACAGGTTCATCGGTAACTTTTACAGCTACGCCAACCAATGGAGGCGCTGCCCCAACTTATCAATGGTTCGTGAATGGAAATCCTGTAGCTGGACAAACAGCTTCTACTTTTACATCAACAACACTTGCAAATGGAGCATCTGTGACTGTTCAAATGACTTCGAATGCAACTCAATGCTTAACAGGTTCTCCAGCAACTTCGAATGCCATTCCAATTACTGTCACTTCATTATTGGTACCGAGTGTAACAGTTACTGCTAGTTCCACAACAGCTTGTGCAGGTTCATCGATTACTTTTACTGCTACTCCAACGAATGGAGGAACAGCTCCAACGTATCAATGGTTGGTAAATGGAACTCCAGTTGCTGGACAAACAGCAGCTACTTTTACGTCAACAACCCTTACAAATGGTGCTTCAGTAACTGTTCAGATGACATCCAATGCGACACCTTGTCTTTCAACGCCAAATGCAACTTCTTCCCCTGTAGTTGTAACAATTAATCCTTCTGTAACAGCTTCGGTTTCTATTTCGTCTTCAGCTTCTACAATTTGTCAAGGTGCTTCTGTCACTTTTACAGCCACACCAACGAATGGGGGAACAGCCCCAACGTATCAATGGTTCGTGAATGGAAATCCAGTAGCTGGACAAACTACTTCCACCTTTACATCTACTACTCTTACAAATGGAGCTTCAGTAACTGTTCAAATGACATCCAATGCAACACCTTGTTTAGTCGGGTCACCAGCAACATCCAATGCCATTAATCTAACAGTGAATCCTGTTTTGGTTCCAGCTGTCTCAGTTGTTGCTACAAGTACAACAATCTGTGCAGGTTCTTCCATTACTTTTACAGCTACACCAACCAATGGAGGAACTGCTCCCACTTATCAATGGTTTGTGAATGGAAATCCAGTTGCTGGACAAACAGCCTCAACGTTCACATCAACAAACCTTACAAATGGCGCTTCTGTTACAGTTCAGATGACTTCCAATGCTACTCCTTGTTTATCGCCTTCATCAGCTACTTCTTCGCCAATTACTATTACCGTTAGTCCATCCATAACAGCAAATGTTTCCATCAATGCAACTGCAACCACTATTTGTGCTGGTGATGCAATTACATTTACTGCTACGCCAACGAATGGTGGAACAGCTCCAACGTATCAATGGTTCGTAAATGGAAATCCAGTGGCAGGACAAACAGCTTCAACGTTTACATCAACAACACTAACAAATGGAGCTTCAGTAACTGTACAAATGACTTCCAATGCAACGCCATGCTGATAGGTTCACCTGCAACATCAAATGCTTCAGTAATTACTGTTAATCCAGTTCTGACACCAGCTGTCTCAATTACAGCTTCTAGTACAACAATCTGTTCAGGATCAACGGTAACATTTACTGCAACACCAACCAATGGAGGATCCGCTCCAACCTATCAATGGTATCTCAATGGAGGAATAGTTGTTGGCCAAACTTCAGCTAGTTTTAGTACCAACACCTTGAACAATGGAGATGTTGTGACGGTAGAATTGACCTCTAATGCCACTCCATGTTTGGCAACAACAACAGTGCTCTCAAATGCGATTACAATCGTTTTAAATCCAGATATTGTTGCATCCGTTTCAATAGTTGCTTCAACGAATACCATCTGTTCTGGATCAGGGGTCACTTTTACTGCAACGCCAACCAATGGTGGGACAGCTCCAACGTATCAATGGTTTGTGAATGGTAATCCAGTTGCTGGACAAACGGCTTCCACTTTCACATCAACAACACTTGTAAATGGGGCTTCAGTTACAGTTCAGATGACATCCAATGCGACTCCTTGTCTAGTGGGATCACCAGCAACTTCAAATGCTGAAGTGATAGTTGTCAATCCAATTCCTGTAATTACAGCATCGAATAATGGTCCTTTGTGTGTCAGTGAACAGTTGAATTTGAATGTAACAAACATTGCTGGAGCTGTATATTCTTGGACTGGTCCACAGTTATTTGTTTCTGCTATTCAGAATCCAAGTATTTCAAATGTCACGCTTTCAAATGCAGGAACATATAACGTTACAGTTAATTTAAATGGGTGTACAGCTACTGCAAGTACAACGGTTACAATAGGAACTGGAACAGCAGCTACTATCAATCCTGCTGGGCCATTTTGTGTCAATTCAGGTGTTGTTACTTTGACAGCTTCTGCTCCAAACGGTGTATGGTCTGGACCAGGAATCACAAATCCTTCTACAGGAACTTTTGATCCTACATTAGCAACTATTGGAATCAATACCATTTCCTATACAACTCCAGGTGCTTGTGGAGGGACCTCAACAATGGATATTGTGATTTTGCCAATACCAACAGTTTCTATTTCATCGAATGTCACAACTGGTTGTTCACCTTTGCTTGTTACATTCACTGATAATTCTGTCCCTGCATCCGCATCAGTTGTTTGGGATTTTGGGAATGGAGAAACTTCTAGTACTTCGACAACGACTACTTACACTTCTTCCGGATGTTATGATATAACGCTAACTTCTACCAATGCAGGTGGTTGTTCGAATACCTTAACATTTAACGATTTCGTATGTGTCTTAGCTGACCCAATTGCAGATTTTTATACAAGTAGTTATTCAACATCGATGTATGATCCTTCATTTCAATTTGTCAATCAATCAACAAATGCAGTAAGTTATTCTTGGAATTTTGGCAATGGTACCACTTCATCTATAGCAAATCCATCTGTAACTTATAGCGAAGATCCAGGCTCATATACTGTTCAGCTAGTTGCTTACAATGCAGCTGGGTGCACCGATACTATTTCAAAAATTGTAACTGTAACGGAAGAATTGATCTTCTTTGTTCCAAATAGCTTTACACCCAATGGTGATGAGTTTAACAACGCGTTTTTACCAGTTTTTACTTCTGGCTTTGATCCCTACGAGTTCAGTTTCACCATCTTTAATCGATGGGGAGAAACGGTCTTTGAATCAAAAGATGCAACGATAGGATGGGATGGTACCTATCATGGTGAAATTGTACCTGAAGGAGTCTATACTTGGACGGTTCGAATGAAGGATATTCAATCAGACAAAAAATACACCTTCAGTGGGCATGTGAACGTTTTGAAATAGTTACTGGATTTTACCTAAAGCAAACATGGTTGGGATTTTCGAAATGTCATAGGCATGCTCACGCCAATCTTTGATGCTTTTCGTTTGAATGTTTTCTGTTGGTAAGCTTAAATTGGAAGCAATACACAATTGGGTATCGTCACTCAAATCATTCAACATGTCTTCTAATACGTGCATATTTCTGAAAGGCGTATCCATGAATAATTGCGTTTCTCCTGTTCTTCTCACTTTGGCTTCAAAATCTTTTAATCGTCGAACGCGTTCTTTTTTCTCTTTCGGTAAATAACCACTAAAAGCAAATTGTTGTCCGTTAAATCCACTTCCAATAAGCGTTAAAAGAATGGAACTTGGGCCAACAGTAGGACATACTTTGATGTTGTTTTCATGAGCTAATCCAACCAAAACTGCTCCTGGGTCTGCAATCCCAGCGCAACCAGCTTCACTCAGAATCCCAACATTTTGTCCACTTTTCAAAACTTTGATCACTTTGTGTAACTCGGGAGGAGTAGTGTTTTTGGTCATGACCACAAATTCTGATTCATCAATTGGAAATGTACGATCAATTTTACGCAACAATCTTCTAGCAGACTTCACATCTTCTACGGCAAAATAACGTAATTGAGTGGCGATTTCTCCAACTCCAGCTGGTATGATGTCACTAGTGGTTTCGCCTCCTAATGTATTGGGTATTAAATATAAAATGCCTGCCATGTTTTAGATGAATTGGTAATTTTTTAAAAATGCTTCTGTTGCTGCGTCTAATAATTCAATGACGTGTTTGAAATCTGCTTCTCCTCCATAATAGGGATCCGGAACTTCTTCGTTTTTTCCAGGGTGTAATTCGTTGAGGTACAAATGAACTTTAGCTCTGTCGGCTTCATTGCGTGCTAAGCGAAGGATGTTTTTCTGATTGGATTGATCCATAGCAAAGATGATATCAAAACGATCAAAATCTTCTTGCGTAAATTGTCTTGCACGAAGGTCTTCAATGTCAATGCCATATTCTTTTGACCATTTACGCATACGTGTGTCTGCTTTTTCACCTACATGAAAACCAGCAGTTCCAGCAGAATCTACCAAAACATCAATATCGTATGCTTTTGCTTTGTGACGCAACCAACCATCTGCCATCGGAGAACGACAAATATTTCCCAAACAAACCATCAAAACACGCATCTGTTACCTTTTTGTTTATTTCACTTATGATTGCAAAGATAACATTTTCAAAATGCTTGAAATTTTCGTTTTGAAGGCACTTTTGTCCTAAGAACTGTTAAAAATGTTCATTTGACCAAAAAAACATCCAACCTGTGGCATCTTTTCACATCATATAAGCGTTATGTCTAATAGAAATCAACACTTTACGCCATGAGACAATTAAAAATCGTAAAACAAGTCACCAACAGAGAAACAGCTTCTCTGGATAAGTACTTGCAAGAAATTGGTCGAGTTGAATTGATTTCAGCTGACGAAGAAGTGGAATTAGCTCGTCGAATCAAACAAGGTGACAAAGCTGCCTTGGAACGTTTGACCAAAGCAAATTTGCGTTTCGTCGTTTCTGTTTCAAAACAATATCAAAATCAAGGCTTGTCTTTACCCGATTTAATCAACGAAGGAAATGTTGGTTTGATTAAAGCAGCGGAACGTTTTGATGAAACACGTGGATTTAAGTTCATTTCTTACGCTGTTTGGTGGATTCGTCAATCTATCTTACAAGCTTTGGCTGAGCAAGCTAGAATTGTTCGTTTGCCACTTAACAAAATTGGTAGTATCAATAAAATCAATCGCGCATACAGTGAATTGGAACAATTGTTCGAACGTCCACCATCAGCAGATGAATTGGCAGAGCATTTGGAGATTTCTGTGGAAGACGTGCGTCAATCGTTAGCGAATACAGGAAGACATATTTCAATGGATGCTCCCTTGATGGAAGGAGAAGAAAATTCATCTAGTATGTACGATGTTTTGCCAAATGATGCAATGCCGAGCCCAGAATCTGGATTAAATAAAGAGTCTTTGCGTAAAGAAATTGAACGTTCGCTTTCAACTTTAACTGGAAGAGAAGGGGATGTGGTGCGTTTGTACTATGGATTAAATGGAAGACAACCATTGACTTTGGAAGAAATAGGAGATTTATTTGATTTAACACGAGAACGTGTCAGACAAATCAAAGAAAAAGCAATTCGACGATTAAAACATACTTCACGCAGCCGGATGTTGAAAACATACCTAGGTTAAGCGGGAATGGCTGCCAAATTAGGCAGGGTCAACGTTAATTACTAGTCGAATAGATTTAAAGCGAGGAACGCTGTAGAATTGATCCGTTAATTCATGCAAGCGTTCCTTTACTTTTTTCTGAGGAGCGCTTTGCTCAATTTTCACTAAGATTTCCTTCAAATAGTAATTCTGAATTCTTGCAATTACAGGGAACTCTGGACCAAGGACGCGTTCTTGGAACACTGTTCTTAAACGTTTAGCAAAGTCATCAGCGGCTTCATTGACCAAATCTTTGTCTTTGTGTTTGATGGTAAACTGAACAATTTTATAGAAAGGAGGATAATGGTAATTTCTTCGTTCAATGATTTCATTGATGGCAAAATCGGTGTAATTGTGTTCCATTACTTTTTGAATCACCCAATGATCGGGATTTCCTGTTTGAATCACCACTTTACCTCGTTTTGATCTTCTTCCTGCTCTTCCTGCAACTTGACTCATCAATTGATATGCTTTTTCAAATGCCCTAAAATCGGTTTTGTTTAGCAACATATCAGCATCTAAAATGCCCACTAATCCAACGTGGTCAAAATCCAAGCCTTTAGCAACCATCTGTGTTCCAATCAAAACATCAATATTGCGACTTTCAAAGTCGGATATGATTTGTTGATAACCGTTTTTTGAACGTGTCGAATCGAAATCCATGCGTGCTATGCGAACTCCAGGTAAAATCAATGCTAAATCATCTTCTACTTTCTCCGTACCAAAGCCTAACATTTTTAAACGATTACTACCACAAGCAGGACAAGTTCCAATTGGAGGTGTTTGATAACTACAATGGTGACATTTGAGTATGTTAGAATGCTTGTGATAATTCAATGTGGTGTCACAGTTTTTGCAATTAGGGCTATACCCACACAATTCACAAGTCCAAATAGGTGTGTAGCCTCTTCTATTTTGAAAAAGAATGATTTGTTCATTGCGTTCCAATGCCGCTTTCATTTCTTCCAATAAGAACTTAGAGAAGTGTCCGTTAGCAGTTTTGTTGATACGTTCTTTTTTCATGTCCGCACAACAAATTTCGGGCATTTGCACTTGAGAAAAACGCTCATTTAATTCCACTAATCCATATTTGTCTTCTCTGGTGTTTTGATAACTTTCGATAGATGGAGTAGCAGAACCAAGAAGGGTTTTGGCTTTGAAAAAATGGGATAATACAATGCCTATATCCCGTCCGTTGTAGCGAGGCGATGGATCCTGTTGCTTGTAACTGCTTTCGTGTTCTTCATCCACAATGACAAGACCTAAATCTCTAAATGGCAGAAAAACGGATGAGCGAGCACCAACAATGATTCGAAACTGATGTGGATTGTTTTCCAGTACTTTATTCCAAATCTCAACGCGTTCGTTGGCATTGAATTTTGAGTGATACACACCAATTTGAGCACCAAAATAAGCTCTTAAACGGTGGATTAATTGTGTCGTAAGTGCTATTTCAGGCACTAAAAACAACACTTGTTTTCCTTTTTCAAGGGCCTCTTTGATCAGATGGATGTAGATTTCTGTTTTTCCAGAACCCGTAATTCCTTGGAGTAGAACCGTTTCTTTCGATTCAAATTGTTGGCGAATTGAAGTTGCAGCATTTTGTTGTGCATCCGAAAGAACTGGAAATTCAAATTTGGTTTTGTCTTCCGTTTGGATGCGTGATATTTCTAAGCGTTCAATTCGCAAAACGCCTTGTTTTTCTAAGGTATTGATTGCTGAAAGACTACAACCATTGTCTTCCATCGTTTTTCTCAACAGAGGAGTTACTTGCTGGTTTTTAAATCCACCCATCTGTAACAGTTGGAGCAAAACCTGTTCTTGTTTAACTGATGATTTTTTCGCTTGTAACTGTTCAAATAAAAGATTCAGTTGTTCTTCAGTCCTGTAATTTTCTGTTAGCACAACGAACAAGCCTGTTTTTGGAGTGAATTTATCGTTGAGTTCTTCTTGTGCAAGGATAATGCGTTTCTCCATCATTTTTTTAATGATGGGTTGAATGGTTTTAATTCCAGTGATTTCAGCAATTTCTTTCAAATCCAAAACTTCTTGGATACTCAAGGCTTCTACAATGGTGAATTCGCGATCATCTAAGGAAATTGTTTGTTCGTCAAAATCTGGATGCAAGACAATTTTTGTTTCACTGGCCAATTTAAAATTGGAAGGAAGTGCAGCATTCATCACATCTCCAATAGGCGCCATGTAATATTGTGCCATCCATTTCCATAAAAGGTATTGCTTTTCAGTGATAATGGCTTGTTCATCTAAAATGTGCTCAATGTATTTGGCTTGATACAATGTTGGGATTTCCTGATGGATTTTGGTGACAATACCAGTCATCAGTTTTCCTTTACCAAAAGGCACAATAACACGAACTAGGGGTTGAATGGAATCGTTTAATTCAAAAGGAACGCGGTATGTGAATTCCTGACTTAATGCAATAGGAAGGATGACATCTACAAAAAGAGTTACGCGTTCGCTCATGATGTAAAGTTAATCAAGTTCAAAAAAAAATCCCGATTCTTTTAAACCGGGATTGTAATTTGATTGCATATTTTTAATTGCAATGATACAATTCTGACGCGTCTCCAATGTGTTCGCTACAGAACCATAAAGTTCCTGTAATAGGTCCTGTGCAAAGCTCTTTTGTCGTGTTTTTATCAAAAGCTCTCAACGTTTGAGCCATTGGATTGTAAGCCAATTTTTCTTGAATGATAGTACTTCTTGAAGAGAAAATACCAACAACTGGTCTTCCGTCACTCGTACTCAAATTCGTAAATGTTGGTTTCGTTTGTGCCAATGAACTAGAAGGTTGGTTCACTAAGATGTATTTGTTTAAATCAGATGTACCGCAAGTTGCCAATAAACGAACTTTTTTCAAAACTCGGCGATCAATTGTTGGATCTTCAGTAACGTTTGATTTCACTAAGTTGATGAATGTTTCACCACTTGCTTTAAATGCTGCGATTCCTCCACTAGCAAAAGCATCTTCAGAAACGTATCCTAATTTCCAGATATAGGATTTTTCTACTGGTACACCATTGTAATATTCATCCATGAAAAATTGTAAACGCGCCTCAACAATGGAAGAATTTCCAGCATTGATTTTTACATTTTGTTGCAAATAATTGGTTGTTCCGTTGTTGTAATTGACGAAAGCGTATGCTCCTTGACTAATTGGCGTTGTAATAGATGTTCCTTGAACCAATTCTGTTTTAGCAGTTACAGTGAATTCACCATTATTGATAGATGCGATTAATCGATATTCAACATTAAAAGTTTGAGAACCATTAGGAGTATTAATGGTATGAATCGCCTTTAAATTATCTTCTTTGAAATAGTATACTTTTTGATCAGGACTGTAAAATGCACCTGGATCTTTTCCTGTAATAACCGTATCAGTCAACTGATATTCACCAATTTTTGTAGAACCAGCCCATTGCTCGATTACTATGTCAACTTGGTCGTAATAACTTGAATCATCAATTAATGCAACTTCTGATGCATTATTGTTACCTGCAAATGCTCTGGTTAATTTCACATAGTGCAATGAATCGTTTTGGTCCAACAAACAGTAAAGTACTGGCGCTTCAGATGCAGTTCCTGTAAAATCAATATCCTCATTACAAGAAACAAGGAAAATCGACAAGAATGCTACGATAGGAAGAAAACGGAGAAATTTCATAAGTATACAATTTGTCCCAAAAATACAATTATTTATTCGTTAGCCAAGTAAACTTGAATCAATCAAAGCTACCTTTAACTCAATTTTTAACGCGATTAAAGCGCATAGCTCTGAGCATCCAATTGGGAAGATATGCACCGGGCTTTTTGTTTTTTAAATGAATGTACCAGCCAAATTTCTTCATCACTGGAACTTTATGTGTTTCAACAAACTCAATCCAAGTGCCATCTGGATCTTCGATGTACGAAAAACGACCACCTGCTTCACCCATGTCGAATGTCTTTCCAGAATCAACAGTAAAAGGAAAGCCCAAAGCTTCACACTCTTTCTGTAAATCATCCATTCCTTGGACATCAAAACACAAATGGATGAATCCCCAATCTCCCCAAAAACGGTTTTTGAAAATGGATTTTGCGTCTGTGCGATCAACGGCTTGAATCAATTCTATTTGCGTTGGTCCTAATAATTTTGCAAAAGGACCTTTTCTTACTTCAGTATGTTCCAATAAAACTCGACGAATTTTGTGATTACCATTCGGAATAGAGTTAAAACCATCAAAAGTGTCTGTGATATCGTAAACTATTTTATCATAGCCTAATATTTTTTGGTACAAGGGTAATGCATTTTCAATCGAACTAACACCGATCATTGACCCTGCAACACCACCAGTTTGACCTTCAAAGGATGTATTCATGAACCAACCTGAACCTTCTACAATATCAAACAAGTTTCCATTCGGATCGATAATCATAAAATGCAATTGCCCGTTAGGCAACTGTTGAGGTTCCGATAAAATAGTAACCCCTTTCTTTTTGTAAAAATCATAGGTTTTACGAACATCCTTCGATTTGATGCGACAAGCATAGAGGCCAAAGTCACCAAGAATAATTGGTTCTGTAGATTTTTCTGTAGGACGAGATGTGAATTGCCAAATTTCAAAGCCTCCACCACCTTCCATTGAAAGGGCTAAAGTTGCAGTTCTAGCATGTACTTTATCTCCAGTATATCGTGTCATTAATGGCGCTTCAGCAGCCTCTTCAAAAATGCGAACATCTACTCCAAAGTGTTCGCGGTACCATTTCCAAATAGATTGAACGTCAGGTACACCAATACCCATTTGCTGAATGCCACAGATGATTTTTGTCATTTTAAACCTTGTTTTGAGCGTAAAAGTAATCGATTTCTCTTAATTCAACTTAACGGATAGCGCGTTCATTGAAAATGATGTATCCAAAAGTGAATTGAAAAAGGAAGGGTTTTGCTTGAGCTGGGAAATAGTTCAAAGTCAATCTTAATGGACCAATCGGGGAGTGATAAATTCCTGAAAGAGCTGCTGCCGTTTTTTCACCTTTGAAAGGTTTAGAATATCCAAAAGTACCATCAGCATTAATGCCCAACTGTTTAAAAGGCTGAAAGTAATAACCATCAAAGCGAAGATCAAAGTTTTTACGAGGTGTAAAGATTAAATTGATCCCTCCTCCCACAAATTGTGATGCTCGATATTCAGGTAGAAAATAAGTTTGCATATCCGGCAAAGGCTCATAACTACTTAAACTAAGAATCGTAGCTGTATAGTTTTTAAACAATGATTGACTGGTGATTAAGGTGTTAGCGTGTAATCCAACAGAAAACATTTTTCTACTGACAACATAGGATTGAAAAGCAGCAGAAACTTGGATCCATTGATGATTTTTTCGGTAATCATAATCATCAGTTCCCGTTGATCCTGCAATACTGTGTTCACGACCTGCAACGTATTTTGCTTTGAAATGGATCATTGTACCACTAGAGGCCAATTGCTTTCTGTTCAAAGAATTCTGTTCTAGTTCTAAAGTCAATGCATCACCACTAAAGCGAGTAACGTCTGCTGTATCTTTGTTCGTAAAATTAGTTGTTTGATAATATTTATCTTCAAGTTCAATATGTCTGTAATCAAATACATTTTTGGAATTATTGAAAATCGGTAGCTTAACTTGAACACCAGCAAACGTTTCATTTTGAACCAAGAATGATGGTTTTACATCTTCGAAAAAGGTTGCAAAACTTCTAAAATAATCAAAACGATTCAAGGTCATATAACCAGAAATAGAAACCGGATAATAAGAAGGAAGGTTGATGTTGACTTGTGCTTTTCCTGAACCGTAAAATTTACCAAAATAACTGTTGACTTTTACTGTTGAAGCTAATCGGCCTAACCTTAAGTAAGATAATTGAACAAAGCCAGTATTAATAGCTCTTGAACTCACAATTCCGCCAATTTCAGCTTTAAATGCTTTTGATCTTTTTACTTCCAGGTTTAATTTATAGGTTGAATCTTTTTTCAATTCCAATGTTGGGAAAAGGTATTTTAATTCAGGTGTAGCATATGTTCTGAAATAGCGTTTTTCAAATAAACGTTCTGAGATAACTTGGTTTTTTGTGTTCTTCAAGATCGATTTTCGAACATAGCTTTCATCTTCTCCTTTTTCATTCAAGGTACTCACTTCTGAAATGGTAAACTCTGGAATCAATTTTCTAAATGCTTGTCTTTTTGCGTTCAAAGAGTCTTTACTAATGCGATACGGGATCAAGAGTTTGATCGAATCTATCATTAAAAGTGTGGAATTGTATCCTTCAAGAATGGCTTTACCAACTTCGTCAAATTCAAATGTTTGAACAGAAGATTTAGGTTGAATTAAAATTCCTGATTCACAAGGTAAATTAAAGTTGGTTGGTGTGACCAACATGTTTGTTAATTGACTAATTAAATCGTCGTCACTTGGTGGAGCTGCATTATAAGAAACATTACTTCCAATTATATAATCGGTAGTAAAGTTGTGATACATGACATCTGCTGGGAAATTATTGTACAAACCACCATCAAAATACAAGATACCATTGATTCGAATCGGGTTCACATAAAATGGAAAGGTCATGGAAGCTCTAACCGCTTGATTGAGATTTCCTTTAGAGAACACATCCCCTTTTTTACCTGCAATATCACTTGCGACACAACGGAATGGGATAAATAGACTGTCGAAATTGTTATATCGAGCAGCAGATGTACGTCCTAATAGTTTTAACATTTCATAGTCGAGCAATTCAGGACGAATGAAATTGGTGGGAAGTGATTTTTGAAAGATACTATCACCTGAAAAAGAAAAACTGATCAAGCTCGCATTTGGGTCGTCTTCACGTAGTAAAAATTCATGTCTGCGCTCAATTTCTCCCATTGACATTAATTGAAACTTATTGCTTAATACATAAGCTTCAATTTCTTCTGGTGAAAAGCCTATTGCATACATGGATCCAACCAATGCCCCTGCAGAAGTCCCTGTAATATAATCAATGGGAATCCCATTTTCTTCAAGCGCCTTCAAAACACCAATATGCGCAAAACCAGATGCACCCCCGCCACTTAATACCACCCCAACACCTTGACCAAGGAGGGAACTAGATAAACATAAGAACAAACTGAATATAAGGTGTTTCAATGTCTTAAAGTTGGTAAGTGCACTACAAAAATAGGAAATTCAATTGCTAAAAAAGGAATTCTGTATTTATTTGAGCCGATAAAACTCCCTATAACCATTCTAAAGCCAATGATTTCAACTACCTTTGCGCTGATTAAATATACAGATACACCATGCTGACAATAGTAGTTAAAACATTTTACGGATTAGAAGAAGTTCTTGAATCTGAATTGATTGAATTAGGATTCAAAGTCAAAGAACGCTTGAACAGAGCTGTAAAATTGGAAGGTGATTGGAAAGATGTGTATTTTATCAATTTACATGCTCGTTGCGCTATTTCTGTTTTGGTTGAATTGCGTTCGTTTGAAATCAAAACGGAAAAAGATCTTTACACTGAGGCAGCAAAAATTGATTGGACAGCTTTGTTTGATGTTCGTAAAACGTTCTCTATCAAAGGTGCTGTTAATTCAAGTTTATTCAAACATTCGCAATTTCCCTTTTTGTTAGTAAAGGATGCTGTTGTTGATGCATTTAGAGATAAAATCGGCGATCGACCAGATGTGAATATCAAATCGCCACAAATTGTGATTGATTTGTATGTACGCGAAAAAAGTGCTGTTTTGTCAGTGAATACCAGTGGAATGCCATTATTTCAGAGAGGGTATAGACAAAGTACAGGTGAAGCTCCTTTGAATGAAGTAGTAGCTGCAGCTTTATTGCGCATGTCTGGGTGGGATAAAAAAATGCCATTGTTTGATCCGTTTTGTGGTTCTGGAACAATATTGATAGAAGCCGCATTGTTAGCTGCTGGAATTCCATCGAATATTGAGCGAACGCATTATGCATTTAAAAATCTAAAAAACTACGATGCGCAAACATGGGAATCCATGCATGAAGCTGCGAATAAAGTTGTCAGAGAACTCCCGTGTAAAATCTATGGCTCTGATATCGACTCACAAATGGTGATGAAAACACGTAGAAATTTACGTGCTTTTCCTTTTGGTCGTTTTATTGAAATTACAAATGACGACTTTAATGATGTATCCATTCCTGAAGGTCCAGGACTGATGATCACCAATCCTCCTTATGGTGAACGTTTGGAAACAGATGTCGTGAGTTTGTATGAAATGATTGGTTCAACAATGAAACACCGCATGCAAGGTTATACTTGTTGGATCATTTCTTCTAGTGAAACTGGTTTTAAATCAGTTGGATTGAGACCAGAACGCAAAATCAAATTGTTCAATGGAGATTTAGAATGCTCTTTCCGTAAATTCAGTATTTACGAAGGTTCTAAACACGATAAAAAAGATTAATTCGCTACAAAAAAGCGGATCAAATCACTTGTTCCATCTCTGTGTTGAATCCAAGCGAGATACATTCCTGCACTCAAATGTTGTTCAATGGTGATCGTTTTTGAACTGATTTCTCTTTCTTGAATTTGCTGTCCAAGTGCAGTTGAAATGATAATACTTTCACCTGGTTCAAGTACTTCGGAGAAAAAGAGATTACTGTTTGAATAATGAATGACCTGTTGATTCATATTGAAATTAACTGCAATTGGTTGACTTATAACAGACGTCCCATTTCTGTCAATTTGTTTCAATTGATAATAATTGATCCCAGTTGTTGGTGTTGGATCCTCAAATGAATAATCCACTTTTGATGTAGAATTACCTTTTGCGGGAACACTTCCTAAAACAACATCTGACTTGCTTTCAGTCGTTCTAATGATTTCAAAAGAAGCGGCTTCTTTTTCCATAATGGTACTCCAAGATAGCATTACTTGGTTTTCGTCTTTAGCAGCAGACCAATACATCAATGTGACACCTAGTGGATAAATACAATTCGCTTCCGTTCTATAAGTAGGATTTCCTGCATCATCAAAGTCAACAAAACTTCCATCTCCACCTAACGAATTAGGAGCGTAGGTTACTGATTCTGATACACCTGCGAAAGTAGCATTCATTGTTCTTGTTCCTACACCAGAATTGGCAAATCGTCCTGCTGTACTTGTATTGTTACAGAACACGGCATAAAATACTTCTGTAGATGGACATTGTGTGCTATAGTCAAAAACGTAACTTGGGGTTTGACCTGTAAAAACAATGATTGTTGCTCCAGCCGGAATCGGATCTGCATAAGCAAAGAGTGCGCATCCAGCTAAAGTGTTTAATTGAGTGATATAAGCAGGATTGTTACCCAATGTATTTGTACCACATCCAGAATTACAATAGGTTCCTCCTGATGGAAAAGCAAGGGTAATGTCACTAATATTCAAAGGGTTTGCACCATTTTCAATTAACACCAATTCATCGATTCCTTCTTGTGTAGAACAAGCATCTGCTAACAATGAACGGATTTGAGGTGTGTTGCAATTGTTTTGAGTTGTAAAACTTCCGGATAGCGGACTCACTGTTAAATACGATTCATCGCAATTGGCAGAAGTGTTGATGTATTCAAATACGGTCACAAAATAGGTTGTGTTAGCAGTCAATCCAGTTAATGTAAAACTGTTTCCACTTCCATTGAAGGCAACAAATTCGCCAGCAGCAATTGTAGATCCGCCACCAAATGTAGTGTTTGATAAATAGGACGTTGCATTCGTTGGAGAACCAACAATCGGTGAAGTAGAAACGACAACAATGCGATTATTTCCGTTTCCAGCAGTGAAATTGATACCTGCACTTGTACAGAAAGGACTTGTATTTAGAGCAGTAGCATTAGTAGTAGGAGCAGGACCAACAGTGCATGGAACGCTGAGGGTTCCAATTAATTTTACATCATCGAAGGTCCATCTTTCTGCTGCAGCGTTATTCAATAATCGAATTCGAATGATGGCTTGAGTTGCCGCATTGGGCAAATCAACTCTTACAGTTGAATAGCCATCAATAGTTCTGTTTCCACCAGCTGCGGGGGCAAAAACGGTTGCCACATTGTTTCCATCGTAAGTAGTTGTTGCACTAGCTGTACCTGTAGAATAATGCCAATAAGCATTTCCATTTCCATTTACTTGAACTTCTGAAGAGAAAGTCGTTCCACCATCAAGTGAAATGTCTACAATAACGTTGTCTGTTCCATCTGCACCATTTGCAGTTGAACCAAGAGACCATGATGCTAATCTAAATTCGAAATACTTATTGGTATATGTTGCTAATCCACTCACATTTCCACTGGTCCAAGTAGCAGCTGCATTTGTAGCACTAAAAGCTGTTATGGCAGAAGTATAAAAAGTGGAAGTTGCTGGTCGATCTGTTCCTAATGAAGAATTGATTACAGTAGCTCCACCAGTATTGGCGAATGATAGGGTAGGAGTTCCACCATCAAAATCTTGAACGGCAATTACTGTTTGTGAAAATGTTGTGAATCCTGTTAACACAAAAATAAACAGGGCAATTAATTCTTTCATTATTAGCAGCTTTATGGCGTAAATGTACTTGATTACCAGTGCTTCCAATGTTAACGGATAATGAAGTTTTCAACAGGTTTAGACAAATCACAACTTCTTTTCAACTAAAATCGATTTAGCAAAAGACGAGTAAACTAAAGTTTAGTAAAACAAAAAAAGGCATCTAAAAAGATGCCTTTCATTTGAATGAGAAACGTTAATTATCGCTTTTCGATTTCAACATAATTTCTAGTGACAGCTCCTGTGTAAATTTGACGTGGACGACCGATTGGCTCACCCATTTCTGTCATTTCTTTCCATTGAGCAATCCATCCTGGTAAACGACCTAAAGCAAACATTACAGTAAACATTTCAGTTGGAATACCTAATGCTTTGTAGATGATTCCTGAATAGAAGTCCACATTTGGATATAAATTACGAGCTTTGAAGTATTCGTCTTCCAAAGCATATTTCTCTAATTTCTTAGCAATCTCTAATAAAGGATCATTGATGTTCATTTTCTCCAATACATCATCAGCTGCTTTTTTAATAATCGTAGCGCGAGGGTCGAAGTTTTTATAAACACGGTGACCAAAGCCCATTAAACGGAAAGAATCATCTTTGTCTTTAGCTTTAGCAACCCATTTGTCAACATCTCCACCATCATTGTGGATTTTTTCCAACATTTCAATCACTGCTTGGTTTGCACCACCGTGAAGTGGTCCCCACAATGCAGAAATACCTGCAGAAATTGTTGCGTATAAGTTTGCTTGAGACGAACCAACAATTCTAACTGTAGAAGTAGAACAGTTTTGTTCGTGATCAGCATGTAAAATCAATAATTTATTCAATGCACTAACAACTACCGGATCTACTTTGTAATCTTCTGTAGGCATTGCAAACATCATGTGTAAGAAGTTTTTACAGTAATCGTAATCATTCTTAGGGTACATGAATGGATGACGCATTGCGTTTTTGTATGACCAAGCTGCAAGAGTTGGCAATTTAGCCAACAAGCGTAGAATCGTTAAGTTTTTCTTTTCAGTACTTCTATTTGGATCCAATGATTCAGGATAGAAAGTTGAAAGTGAACAAACCATTGAAGACAGTACACCCATTGGATGAGCTTGAGCTGGATAAGCTTCGAAGAATTGTTTCATGTCTTCGTGCACCAAAGTGTGTTTTGTAATGTTGGATGTAAAATCATCCAATTGTTGTCTTGTTGGTAATTCACCATAAATCAACAAATAGGCAACCTCAAGAAACGTTGCTTTTTCAGCTAATTGCTCAATTGGATATCCTCGGTATCTTAAAATACCCTCCTCTCCATCTAAGAAAGTAATACCACTCGTTGTTGCTCCTGTATTTTTATACCCTGAGTCTAACGTGATGTAACCTGTTACTTGTCTTAATTTTGTAATGTCTATGGCCTTTTCGTTTTCAGTACCTTCAACTACTGGGAATTCATATAATTTCCCGTCTAATTCGATTTTAGCAATTTCGCTCATGAGGTTATCTAGAAATGTTATCTAATTTATATCGTCGGACTAAAATTACTAAAGAAATAATTATTTCAACACTTAAATGCATCTTTTTTTTGCAAACTAGCTATAGGTGTGTTTTTACCCAATGAAACAGGGGGATTTATGCTATTAATCCTTGTTAAAAAAGAAAGCGAGACTAAGCTCGCTTTTTACTAAAGATTTTCTAAGGTGTAATTCAGCATCATGTTGAATAAATGGTTTCGGGTATTTCCACCATAAATTCCATGATTTTTATTCGGATAAATAAATAAATCAAATTGCTTATTGGCATTGACCAAAGCAGTAATCAATTCCATTGAGTTTTGATAATGTACATTGTCATCGCCTGAACCGTGAATCAATAAGAATTTCCCTTTGAGTTTACTCACATGATTAACAGGTGAGTTTTCATCATATCCTGCAGCATTTTCTTTTGGAGTTCGCATAAAGCGCTCCGTGTAAATGTTGTCGTAATAACGCCAATTGGTAACTGGTGCAACTGCAATTCCCATTTTAAATACATCCGCACCTTTTGTCATGCCTAAAGAAGCCATAAAACCACCATAGCTCCAACCTTGAATCCCAATTCGTCCAGCATCAACATAGCTTTCTTTTTGCAATTCTTTTGCGACATTGATTACATCTTCAATTTCATATTTACCCAGTTGCAAATAAGTACATTTTTTAAAGGCTTCACCTTGATACATTGTTCCTCTTGGGTCAACTGACACAACAATGTAGCCTTTTTGAGTTAGCAATTGATGGTACATATAATCCATTCCATCAAAACGATCTGTTACTTCATTGCTTCCTGGGCCACCATAAACGGTCATAAATACAGGGTATTTCTTTGCAGGGTCAAAATTAGCTGGTTTCATGACCCAAGCATTCAACGTGTAATCATCGAATTTAAATGTGGTAAATTCTTTTTTCGTTAAAGTGTAATTCGCTAAACGATTGCGTAATTCTTTGTTGTCTTCTAATACGCTAATTTCTTCACCATTAGCATTGCAAAGCGAATAAACAGGCGGAGTATTTGCATCTGAATACGTTTTAACGAAGTATTTCATTCCAGTTAGAAACTCTGCTTCATTGTAACCTGTTTCAACACTCAAGGCTTTTTTACTGCTTCCGTCTAATTGAATGCTGTAGATGCCTTTATAGATAGCTCCTTTTTCTGCTGAAGAATAAAATACTTTATGAGTGGTTTCATCTACCCCTAAAAATTCAATGACATCAAAGTTTCCAGTTGTGATTTGTTGTTCACTGCCGTCAAAACCTACTTTAAAAATATGATTGAAGCCTGATTTTTCACTTGTGCGCAATAGTCCGCTACCATCTTCTAAAAGGATCAAATTGTTATCGATTTCAACATATGTTTTTGATTTTTCTGTGTAGAAAATTTTAGAATTCACCTTTTTAGTAGTAGCATCCACCAACCAATAATTCAATTCGTTTTGATGTCTGTTTAAGGTTTGTAAAATCAACTTGTTCGCAACAGGCGACCAGCTTAAACGTGGAATGTATTCGTATTCTCCAAGGTTTATAGTCGTTGTTTTTGCGCCCTTAATTGCAACCAAATGTGCAGTAACTTTAGAATTGTCTTCTCCAGCTTTCGGGTATTTAAATTCATACAATTGAGGGTATAATTCACCATAATAAGTCATGGTAAATTCTTTCACTTCTTTCTCATTGAATTTTAAGTAAGCAATCATTTTGCTATCAGGCGACCATTCAAATCCTTTCGTGATTGCAAATTCTTCCTCGTAAACCCAGTCTGTTGTACCGTTAATGATTTTGTTTTTCTTTCCGTCAGTAGTTAATGCAGTAACTTTACCCGAATTCAAATCTTTCACGTAAAGGTCATTTTTATGAATGTACGCCACCTTCAAACCATCTGGACTGTATTCTGCTAGTGTTTGTGGAGCATGTACTTCATCTAAAGCTGCAAATTTCTTTGTTTTTAAATCATACACATAATAAACAGCGGTGTAGCTTCTTCTATAAATAGCAGTGACTTGAGATTGAAAAAGCATTTTAGTTTCATCCGCATTGAATTG
>JADLGD010000227.1 GCA_020849495.1 Fluviicola sp. | reverse complement strand
GACAATGCAGGTAAATATTTATTGGATTTAGTAAATACCGCTTACATTCTATCTAAACAGTAATGCAACTACGTTCGGAAGGTATAGGAAATAAAGTGTTATTGATTGTAATGCTGTGCGCAGCATTGGGATTATTCCTTTACTTACGTCCAAGTTTATTTGCTCCAGAACCATCACCTAGATTGATGGATCGTATCCCTGAAGGGAATGTCATCGGTAGATTTTATCTATTGGATGTAGCCCGAGAAACGTCTTCCATGCTCTACAAACAAAAGGTTCCGTTCAGAGAGTATATGACCTATGATTTCATTCTTAGTCAAGGAAAAAGTTATGGCTTGGATTTGCAAAAACCGGGTTACTTCTTTAGCAATGGACCAGATGAATGGGGTTCTTTTGTTTCGGTTACGGATTCATCGAAAATCAATGCTGGTTTACTACGCCTTTCACAATTCGTGGATGTGAGTGATACGATGGTCTTTGATCAAAAAATACAAAAAGTGAAAGCTTTAGGTGTTTACCTGTATTATGACAAGGATTTCTTATTCGTTTATCATGGTAATCAAATCAAAAAACGACTTGGAAAAGCTTTGTTTGCAAAAAATGGAGAAATTGAATCGAATTGGAGACGATTTGAAAACATCCAAACATTCCACGATGAAAAGCTCGTCGTATTTGCGAAAAGCGAAGAATTAGAAAGCTATGGAATAGATTATGGATTGTTTGCTCATGATATGGATTCCTTGCAATTCAAACTCAAATCCTATGTGCATACCAAAGTGGATTTAAAAATTAAATTGAAAGAACCGGGAATGGCTTTTGCTCCAACTGAAAACTTGGACAAAATGCTGAACTTACATTTAGACATTTCTCAATTCAAAAAAGATAAAAATCACCCGCTTTATAAATGGATTGCTTCAGTTGGTAAACGCATCAGTTTCCCTACAGATGCCTTTTTTGAAGCTTGGAATGGCGATTTGAGTTACCGTGAAGGAGGTGTTCAATATGTCAATGAGGAAATCGTTGAAATGGGATTTGATGAAGACTTTAATCAAGTTGAAATTCGCAAAACCAAACAAGTTCCAGTAGCTGGATTTGGCGTGTTGATGTCTGTAAATGAAAACAGCAAAGCCTTTATAAACAGCTTGTTTGCCAAAGGAATCATCAACAAACAAGGAAACAAATACCGCTTCTTGTTCTCGCCTCCATTGAAACTCAATATTCTTGAAGATTATGTGAGTGCATACACATCTGATACGCCTCAAAAAACAGAAAAAGGATCGTCTTGTAGTGGAATAATGAACTACAAAGGAACACGCGTAGAATTTAAAATCGACTCATTACTTCGAAGAGAAGTTTGGGGATCTTTACATTTCCCTGTCGATCGCTTACTCAGAAAGCAAAAACTATTGCGTTAATTTCAATATGAAATAAACACGTTTTTAGCTTCTGTAAAGAATCGCATAGCTTCCCAGCCGCCTTCTCTTCCAACTCCAGAAGCTTTTACTCCTCCAAATGGTGTTCTTAAGTCACGTACCAACCATGAATTGATCCATACAATCCCAGAATGTACTTTGTCTGCAACACGATGCGCACGTTTCAAATCAGAAGTCCAAATCGTTGCACTTAAACCGTATTGGGTGCTGTTGGCCATCATCAAAACTTCTTCCTCAGTATCAAACGGAGTAATCGTTACAACTGGTCCAAAAATTTCTTCTTGGTTGGTTCTACAATCATACGCCAATCCTTCGATAACGGTTGGTGCAATGTAATAACCATTGTCATACGGTGCAGGTAAATTCACTTGATGTCCACCACAAAGAACAGTTCCACCTTCTTCTTTAGCTAATGCAATATAAGAAAGTACTTTTTCCATGTGTGGTTTGGAAACAACGGCTCCCATTTTTGCATTTGGATCACTTGGATGTGAGACCGTCAATTGCTGAACACGTGCAACGAATGCTTCTTTGAATTTATTGTATATTGATCGTTCAACGAAAATTCTTGAACCGCACAAACAAATTTGACCTTGATTGGCAAACGATGAGCGGACAGTTGTTTTGATCATATCATCAAAATCACAATCAGCAAAAATGATGTTCGGATTTTTTCCTCCCAATTCTAAGGACAATTTTTTAAACATCGGTCCAGCAGTACGAGCAATGTATTCACCCGTTTTTGTTCCTCCTGTAAAAGAAATCGCTTTGATTTTTGGGTGTTTTACAATCGCATCTCCAGCAGATTGCCCTGTTCCGTGTACAATGTTCAATACGCCAGCTGGCATGCCACTTTCTTTGATGACTTCACCTAAAAGATAAGCGGTGTATGGTGTGATTTCTGATGGTTTTGCAATAACACAATTTCCTGCAGCTAAAGCGGGTGCAATTTTCCAAGAGAATAAATACAAGGGCAAATTCCAAGGAGAAATACAGCCTACAACACCAATTGGTTTTCTAGTTGTATAGTTCACTCCAACTCCTTCCATGTAATGCGATTCGGAAGAAACATGCTCAATGGCTGTGGCAAAAAAGTGAAAATTGGAAACAGCTCGCGGAATGTCTACATGTGCCGCCAATGAAAGTGGTTTACCATTGTCACGCGATTCTGCAGCTACGAATTGATCCATGCGTTTTTCAATCCCTTGACTGATGCGCATCATGATGGCCCCACGCTCTTCACCCGACATGGCTGACCAAATGGGAAATGCTTTTTCAGCTGCAATTACAGCTGCTTCAATGTCTTCTTCAGTAGAATTTGGAATCTGACAGTACACTTGACCAGATGCTGGTTCATAGTTGTCAATGTATTGACCTTTTGTCGGTTCAGCAAATACACCGTTGATGAAGTTTTGAATACGTTCCATGCGCTTTTTTTGGATAAACAAAGATATCTAAAGGTTTTTGTTTTTGGGTAACATTGCTCAAACAATGCGTTAAATTTTGAAACGGAAACCTGTTTTTAAATACAATTGTGGGCCTGAATTTAACGAAGTGTAATTGAAACTAACCCCGCTTTCCACAAACAATTGATCAAAACAAAACGAAAAACCGTTATTGCGATAAGCTATTCCAAGATGTAAGTCGTGTACAATTGGATTGGTAGCATTGTCGATGATTGCATGGATTCCCGTACCAACATATCCGTTGATGGTTCGGTGAATTTCTTCGATCAATGCCCTGTTTGTTTTTGCAATATAGCTTTCCTTAAATGGCGCATAAGCAAACAAATGGAAATCGTATTTAATTCCGATAGTAGGTCTTGTTGCTAAATCCGTCCCTAAAAACACTGTTCCTTCTTGGCGATTGTAGCGCAATTGTCCGTATGCTCCAAACAGGGCCGAACGATTATCAAAATGCATGTAAGCTGCTTCTAAACCATAGGTAAACCAGGAATAATTGCTGGTATTGGGCGAACAGCGATGAGGTAAAAGCGTATCTACATTGTACGAAGCAACGAATCCATCTGTGGTATTCGAACAATTCAAATGATAACTGTAAACACTCCAATTAGGATTCGCAATGAGTGCAGTTGGTACTTGAGCAAATAAATATCCCGCATTTTTTCGTCCCATTTTAGTAAACCATTGAACGGGATATTCTTTATCCGGATCAAAGAAATAGCTGCGCGTTAAATTCACGTATTCTCTTGGAACAATCACCAAGTAATCATCATCCAATAATTTTCTTCTTAGTTGAAGATTTTGCATGATGAAAGCTTCCGTTTTTACAGTAGTTTGAAGGTGCCAATTGACGCCGTTATCTGAATCACAAACAATGCAACGCGTGGTGTCAGTAGAAGGGGGAATTTTCCCCAATAAACCATAGGCATTAAAATCGCTTGCTCTAACCGTAGCAATGTAACGATTGCGTTTCCACCACCATTGACCCGTTTGTTCCAATTTCCACTTTACTTGCTTGACATAGCGCGTCTTTGCCGACATGGTGTAAACCCTGTTTTTTTCGTTGTAATGATGGGTTTCCAGTTCCAAGTTGACCAATTTCATATTGCCTTTGCGTTGGTAACTGATTTTACAGCGATCCATGATGGAATCAGCTAAAATGTAGCAGTTTTTGGAAAGACTATCGCGTTTGAAATCTTCTTCTTGATTGTTTGTACTAGGCGGAACAACCTTAAAATACAACACGACCTCCACTCTTCGATGATTGAGGTGTGCTTTGGTTTCATCCAATTCTTCGCCTTTTGCCTGACTGGAAAAATGAAGTGTATCACTCAATTGAGCAGACAAATATTTGAACACTTGATCTGCCCGTTTTTTGGATAGTTTCAGATTCTTTTTTTGATTTCCAGTAGGATTTGCAAATCCAACTAAAGAAATACTATCAATAAAACTCAAGTCATTGGAGTAAATGAAATCACTCAGCAGCAATTTGTTTTCAGGACTTAAGCGATGCTCTCCGCCAGTATAATAGATTGCAAGTGTATCTTGGGATTGGACCTGAAAATGAAACAACATAAAAAAAGCGCAGAAAATTCCATGAATGATGAAATTTCCTGCGCCTATATTTCGTTTGATGTGTTTCAATTCTTGCAACTTAGGCAAGAAAATTAAGCAATTATTCGTGAACTATCAACTTAAATCCTTTACCGTGAATATTTAATATCTCGATGCGCTCATCTTCTTTCAAGAGTTTACGCAATTTAGCAATGTAAACATCCATTGATCGACCATTGAAATAATTGTCATCCCCCCAAATAGCTCGCAAAGCAGCTTGACGATCCAAGACATCGTTGCGGTTTTTGTACAACAAGTTCAGTAATTGACCTTCTTTTGTGGTCAGTTTGCGGTCTTCTTCTTTTAAGTGTAAAACGCGACTAACCGGATCGTATTTGATATTTCCAATTGTTTGGATTTCATCTTCTTCTTTTTCTTCACCGTGTGTGCGACGCATAATTGCAGTAACACGAGCAATCAACTCTTCCATAGCGAATGGCTTGGTCATGTAATCATCTGCACCGGTTTCAAAACCAACCAATTTGTCTTCTTTCATACTTTTCGCAGTAAGGAAAAGAATCGGAATTTTTGGATCGATGAGACGCACTTCTTTTGCTAAGGTAAATCCATCCATTTCTGGCATCATTACATCAAAAATGCAGAAATCAAAACGTCCATCATTGAATTTTTCGTAGGCATGTTTTCCGTTTCGAGCAAGTTCAACTTGAAATCCTTTCGCTTTCAAAAAAGTTTGAAGCAATTGGCCTAAATTTTCGTCGTCTTCGGCAAGTAAGATGGTTTTTTGCTTGTTCATAATTAGCGTTTTATTGTTACACGGAATTCAGATCCTTCTCCAAATTGACTTTTTACGTTTAAAGACCAGCCATATCGTTCAGCTAATGCTTTCACATAACTTAAACCAAGCCCAAATCCTTTTACGTTGTGTATGTTTCCTGTTGGAACTCGGTACAATTTATCAAAAATTTTCTGAATATGTTCTTTTTTAATTCCAATTCCTTTATCTGCAACGGAAATAACAATTTTGTCATTTGTGACTTCCATTTTTACAGTAACGTGGATGTTGTCTTTACTGTATTTAATCGCATTATCAATCAGATTCGACACCATGTTAGTCACATGAATGCGATCTGCCGTAATAAATACTTCCTCATCAGGGAGTTGTAAAATCAATTCACCATCACTTCCTGCTATTCTAAACGCAGCTGCTTTTGATACTCCTTGTATGACTTCCACTAGAGGCACTGGACCTTCTTGGGTTTTTAATTCTCCTTTATCTAATACAGCGCTTTGAAGAATGGATTCTACTAAATTTCCTAAACGTTTGTTTTCATCACTGATCATTTTCACAAAAGGTGAGGCATGTTGTGTTTCACCTCCCATCATTCCAGGATCTGACATCGCTTCACAAGCCAATGAAATAGTAGAAATAGGCGTTTTGAATTCGTGGGTCATGTTCGAGATAAAATCATTCTTCATTTCAGAAAGCTTTTTCTGTGTCAAAATGGTTTTAAACATGTAAGTAATCGTGAAAATGATGAGCACAACCAACGCTAAACTGATGATCAACGGACTTCCCATTGCTCTGAAAACAGCCGTTTTTTGATTCGGGAAATAGATGTGTAAAAACAATTTGTCCTCTAAAATTTTATCCGGAAAAAGGGTGGTTGTAATGGATTTAGTGGTATCTAATTCCGTGTTGTAATTGGATAATTTTTTACCAAACTGTAAAGGTTCGTTGTTTTCTTCTGTAATTACGAATGAGAAATTAGTAGGTAATTTATCAGCCTCCAATTCATGTCGTATGATTGAATCCAATAATTCTAAATTGATGCGTTTATTGGGCTCCATGTAGATGTTGTCACGGAAAGTTTCCACCATCAAATCATTGATGTATTTCGCCTTTTTAACAATTTTATGCATCACTCGCTGGTCCAAATGATAAGCAGCATGAATCGAATCTTTTTGAAAAAGCGTTTTTGAATTCCCATCAAACAACTCGCGAATTTGTCGAACGTCTCTTGCTAAGACTTCCTGTGAAGCAGATAAACCTGATACAGAATCATACGTATTTCCAGTTACAACAAGGTAATTCTGCAATTCGCCATTGATCAATAAAACGGTATCGCGAATGGAAATGGATTCTTTTACTTCAAATAAATTTTGAAATTCTTCTTTCAATACATCTTGGTATTGAGCAGATACATCCTTGTTGATGAGATTCGCATAGCGATTGATGTCTTCCACTTTCTCATGAATCAACGCAATGCGTTCAGTGCTTGTTTTGAGCTTCGCTTGAAAATCATCTGATTTCCGATCGTACAATTGTACCGTTTGGTAAATCTGTATCAAAAGCAAAGCTAGCATGGCAAACCATACTGCAGTGATGACCAAATTGATGCGAATTTTTATCATAGCTCAAGAAGAACGAATGTAGTTGAAATGTTAAAATTAACAGGATAGTTAACTTTTTTTATGAAGCTACATGCTCTTTTTGATACTACAAACGGGGTTGATATAGTGAACCAAACGAAGTAATAATGCGATTACTTTTTCTTATTCCCTTTCTTCTTTGGTTTACCGTATTTCTCTTGCATGGCTTTTTTATGGTCATAGCGAACGTTCACTTTTTTGTTTTTCGCTTTCTTTTCATGGAATGCTGGACCCACGTTTTCACGTTTTGGCAATTTGACCAACACGTTTTTCATCGCCACTTGAGTCCGTTCGAATTCCAATACCACATCGCTGTATTCTACCGCTTCTGGTAAAGCTGAAACAGGAATTGTTCGACCCATCAATGCTTCAATGTTTTCAATTGCGACCTGATCTTTCGGTGCAATGAAACTGATAGCAGAACCACTTTTATCATAACGACCCGTTCTACCAATACGGTGAATGTAGTTTTCAGAATTGTCTGGAATATCAAAATTGATGACATGAGTGACATCTGTCACATCAATACCACGTGCAATCAAGTCGGTTGCTACCAATATGCGGTAAATGCCATTTTGAAAGTGATTCACGGCATTGAAACGGAAATTTTGTGCTTTGTTGGAGTGAATGACACCAACTTCTACATTGAAAATGGCTTCCATTTCTTCGTAAACCATATCTGCCAACATACGCGAACCAGTAAACACCAATACTTTCGTCATGTTAGCATCTTGTTCCAACAAGTATTTCAACAAATTGACTTTCGTCGTAAAATTCGGAACAGCAAATGCACTTTGTTCGATTTGTTCCAATGGAGTACCTGCTCCTGCTGCTTCAACCGTAATCGGATTCAAGAAATGCTCGTGGATAAAATCACTGACTTCTTCTGATAAAGTTGCAGAAAACACCAAATTCTGACGTTTTTCTGGCAAATATTCAAACAAACGCAACAATTGTGGCCTAAAACCTAAACTCAAGGTCTCATCCACTTCATCAATGACCACTTTTTTAGCGTGTTTCAACTGCAAAGAACCGTTAGCTGCTAAGTCTAAAATACGACCAGGAGTACCAACTAAAATGTCCAATCCTTGCAAAACCATTGCGGCTTGTGTGTTGATGTTTGCTCCACCATACACGCCACCAACAACCACATTCATGTAAGGCGTCAATTTTTCTACTTCTCGAACAACTTGCGCCACCAACTCACGTGTAGGAACAATGATCAGAATTTGCGGATGCGGTTCTTTGGAAAATTTCCACATACACAAACAAGGAAGGAGGTAGGCAAGTGTTTTACCTGTTCCCGTTTGGGCGATACCAATGGTGTCTTTTCCCGACATCATCACTGGGAAACCCGCCGCTTGAATTTTCGTTGGCGTGGTATACCCTAGTTCATCTAGCGCATTCCAAATGGGTTTCTTTAAGTTCAAATCGTGAAATGTCATGGGAATTTTTTTTGAGCTACAAAGTTAAGCTTTTCAGTTGATGCTGGTACTTTTCTAATCGAATAAGGCGTTTATAATCTATTCAGCTACTTTAATGAAACGCTGAACGATGCCTTTTTGATTGCGAACCAAGTAAATCCCCGCTGATAAATCTCCAATGGATAGGCAATCGGAATAAGTGAGCGGCATTAAACTGGAACCTTGTAGATTGACTAATTCGTACATACCAGGTGGATCTAAACACACACTTTCCTTTCCAGGATTTGGGAAAATAGTAAAAGCGTTTTTAAGTTTAAATTCAGTATCAATACCACTTTCATTGTTGTTAGCAAGTGGAGTTGGAAAGTCAAACGTGGTGTAATTGAGCGTCCCATTGGGTGAACTTCCAAAGGATTGGTCAAGGTTTAAATCTGGAACGATCACTTCTTGTAAAATACTTATGCTATCTGGCGCAATCAAATACAAAGTATCGCCCGTTTCTAGTTTGAAATTGGTGTGTTCCTTGCCTCGCTCTGTTACTCCAGAAGCAAATAACAAGAGGTAATCATTTCCAGCTATGGTTTGAGCTTTTAATGCAAATTCCGTTGGATTGTTCTGGTTGTTACTGAGAAAAAAGCCGTCTAAAGAAATGGGGTAGCTATTCGGATTGTAGATTTCTATCCATGGTTCGTGTTGCGCATAGCGATCTTCTTCACTCCAACTATTTACAGTGAGCACTTCATTGATGTGTGGTTCTTCAAACTGAGAATCAATTACAAAATTGGCTACTAAAGTAGAATCTGATTGCAAGGAAATCGTTTGATAGGGATTGGTTTGTCCATTGGACCATAGATCGAATCGATGACCGCGCTTTGCAAAAGCTGTTAGTTCGACAGGTACATCTTGAAAATACAAACCATTCCAAGGATACTGACTGAATCCTGTTGTTTCAGGTGTCAACAACAACGAATTGATTTGAATGATTCCTTCATTGGGGTTAGAGACATCAAGGATTATTCTAGAAGTATCCGAATAGTTAAAATAATTCATGAAATGTCTGAAAACATAGCGCTGTCTGGAATTCAAGTAGGTACTCATTCCAGAGTTCAACACATCCCATTTGGTAAGGGAAGGAGTTTCAGCATAGCGGTCGATTAAGGTTGTTGCAACCGAAGGATAACCCCAACGATTAACTTGCAACTGACGATTGGGTTCCAGCTGATTCTGATAATCGCTGTAAATGTTTTGTAGGATCTCTGCACGGAAGCTGGAATTGAGCAAATCTGCCATTGAAGACGCAAATTGCTTTTCAAAATCTTGATTGTTCAGTAAGTTTCGCAAAAGTCGATTGGCTTTGGTCCATTCAGATGTACTGGTTTGCAAATAATAACTCAAGGTATTAAAGGTACGCAGGATGGTGTCACAATCACCACCAAAACCGCCGTCCAAATCAAAAAAGTAGTTGTGCCATTTACTTTTCGAATGTCCATTACGAACCACAAACCAGCCGTTATTGGTGATTGGATAGTCACCATTACCCAAGAAGATTTGTGAACAATTCAAGGCAATGAATTCTTCAAAATCTAGTTTTGATGCTACAACAGCATAATTTCCCTGAATGGTCAGGTCGTTGTTTTCTGCAAACAAAGTGAGGTTCGCAAATTCCAATGAATCTGCATAATTTTCGGTTTGTACCAAATAGGTGTGGTCTGCAAATGCACTAGAATCGGCCGGTAGTTGTAAATAGGATTCAACATAAGCTTCATCGATGTTCGCGCGTAAATCGTATATTCCCCAAAACTCTCCGTTAATGTAACAAGCGTGCATTTTTGGCTTGGCCTTTAAGAAAGGAAGATTGGACACAAAAAGATGGGATAAATAATCGCGGCCAATGCAATCTGGGCGGTGACCAGCTCCTCGCAACAGCGAATAATTGTGTAAAAATTCAGTAGCATTTCCTTGTGTTCCAGGATAGAGCGAACACTGGATGAAACGCATGTTTTTCATGGCTGAATGGCGTGAACCATTTCCCTTAATGCGCATACCAGCACTGGTCTCGAATTGTAAGGTACCCAAACTATCAAAAATGTGCATGTAGGCAAGTCTTTCAGCTTGTCTTCCCCTAAGATTATAGTTGCCATCTGGATGATTGCCGTAAACTGAGATTCCTTTTTCTGGATCAAAGAAACCGACACTGTCTGTGATGAGTGAAACTATTGGCAAACCGAAAGAAGGAGTTGAGGTAAATAGGGTTTTTACTGTTTCATTACTTTTCAAACCGGAATTTGCAATTTGTTGACTTCTTAAGATAACCAATCGTGGTTGATTCATGGTCGGAGGTAACCAGCCGCGATTGTTTGCACGAGATGCTGTGTAGTCGCCAACTGGAAAGGTTAAACTCGGATTCGTTGGAACGAGTGAAAAGCGAAGCGGCAGTGTGTATGGATCTGGAACTGAAAAAACACCTCCAATTTGTCCACCATACAAAGGTTCAAATCCATTGATTGATGTGCGAGCAGTAGAAGGAGTGACATTGAACAAGCTCCCTACTGAAGCCACACCTGAATTCACTGACAAGACTGGTGCATTCAAAAATGCTGTTTCACCGGGGATGTTCGCTTGGAAGATTGTAGGCGTCGCAAATTGAAAGGAACCAACACCATCTGGGTAACGCGAAATGGATACATTGTACTGATAATCTGTGATTCCCAATGAATCAACTAAATTTAACGTTGGTCCGTTAATCACAGATAAATAGACGTTTTCTCCTTCTACCAAACGAAAATCAGCATGCATGAATGGAGCGCTGCGATCTTTGTTGCTTAAAAAGATGATTGCTCTGTCTTGACCGTTTAGATCAATGAAGGGGAGACGCCATTTACTGAGTTCAAGAAGGTCGTCTGAAATGTAATAATTCTGTAGTCCTACAATCGAATTTGAAGTGTTAAAAACCTCTAGAACAGCTGGACAATCGCCATCTTCATCGCAATAGATACCACCATTTTTCACGAGCACCTCGTTGATCACCAGTTGGGCATGCAAACTGAATGACAAAAACAGGAGAATTGTACTGATTACAATCCTAATTCCTTGGCGTGTGCAGACGTTTTTTGCGGATTCCATGGGTCTTTGTAAGACATTTTAAAGAATAATTCTTGAATATAAGCAATGGTTCTGACTATACGTAGAAAATATCCGAAATAGATGACCATCAGAGGCATGTATGGGATGAAATAAACAAGGCTCTCCCGTCGTGGTCGAAACAATGAAAAGAGCACGAATTTTATAAAATTGGTCGTGGTGTAGAGAAAGAAATTGGTCAAAATGATATAACCCAGTTGACTTGGGTAGTTATTGATCATGTCGAAAAAGTAGATGTACCATTTCACATTCAAAACCAAATTGTAAATGATGTTTTCTGAGAATGAAAAGAAATTCGACAAACTAAATCCTTGGTTTGGAATGAACACGTCTCTGTGTTTCCGAATACGAAAACGAATCAAACTTTTATCCCAACGGAGGCGTTGTTTGGCCAATTTTTTAAAAGTGTTTGGTCCACTTGTTAGGCAAACTGCTTCCTGTGCAAATTTTACTTTGTAACCCAACTTGCGCATTTTTACGGAGATATCTCCATCCAAGCCTGGACCGATATCCCAACCTTGGATTTTTTGCAAGGCTTCTGTTTTGAAAGCTCCAAAAGCTCCCGAAATGATGCGATAAATACCCAAGTGACTAGAAACCACCCTTCCAATGGAAATGGTATCAAAATACTCAATGGCTTGCAAAGTAGTCGCCAAGGATTCTTTGTAATTGCGAATCATTACATTTCCACCAACAGCTCCTACACGGTCATCGATGTAAAAAGGCAAAATGATCTGTTCGATCGCATCGTGATCAAAGCTGCAATCAGCATCCAAGTGAACAATGATGGATCCTTTTGTAAAGCGCAAGGCTGTATTTGCTGCCGATGCTTTTCCACCACGTATGTTGTTGCGAATGAATTTATCTATAAAACCATTTTTCTGTAAGTCCTTTCCGATGATTGGTGTATCGTCTGTACTTCCGTCATCCACAACGATGATTTCAATGTTCTTATAGGTTTGTTCACGGAGCGACATGACCAGTTTATACAAATGCTTTCCTTCGTTTTTACCTGGAATGATCAAAGAAACCAGTGGTTGTTCTAAACGCAATCTGTATAAGGCCTCCGTGCGTTTTCTACGTGTCAATAATAGTTTTAATTGATTCGAAAGCAAAGCAACGATATCGACTATCAAATAGCGCAACAATTCAAAAAAAACGAAAAACCAAAAGATCCGGATGAATCTTTCAAATCCCATCGTGGTGAGAAACGAAATGAAATCATCCAAAGCACTCATACTACGAAATCATTGAGCATTTGATCGATTTGTAATTCAGCCGATAAGTGATAATTCAATTTGCGCACAGATGACTTCAATTCTACTTCAAAATCTTTGAAATTATTATCCAATAATTGTTGTAGAATCTTCATGATGTCCTTCGCTATTCTGTCAGCAATGCGTTCTGGAATCTCGTTCATCGAAATCAGGATGATGGATGAAGAATGAAAGGTAATCATGTCTGAGGATCTCAACGAAGCACGTATGGATGCTACTAAATCACGCAACAATTCTTTTTGAGCACTCGAGCCAATTTTTGAGAACACAGTTCCAGAATTGACAATGTTTACGCCTACAATATTTGAATTTCCCTCTGTTTGACGAATACGTTCGATTTCGTATTTGCACATGGTTTTGAACGTGTCGTATTTCACTGTACCAATGATTTCTTCAATGTCTTTTGGAGTAGAAACAAAACCATTGATTGCAGCATATTCACCTTTTTTGGTGAGTTTATAACGGAAAATATCAGCAGGCGATAGGGTTTCAACAGGATTGTCGTGTGAGCAACTCATGCATCGTGCATTCACAAAATAATCCTGGAAACTGGTCAAACAGTTCTTACAATGATGCAGAACGGATGGTTTATCGTAATCAACACCAATATGGCGCAAACGTTTCGAACATTTCGGACAATTCAAATGATCATCCAATTCATTGGTGAAATCGGTGATCGGTCCCACATACGCACAAGGGAAATGGTGAACGATATCAAAGGTTTCATTGTTTGATGAATTGCATTTCGGGCACACTTCTCTTACACTCAAATGTGAAGATTTGCAATTGGAGCATAGATAAACACGATCGTGAAAATCAGAAATGAAAAGTCCTTCTTGTCGCGCTATTTCCAATACATCGAATATGTTGTGCTCTTCCTTGAAATCATAATGCACAGCAAGGAAAGGGAAGGTATAATTGGTATTTGAAATGACTGATGGAATTGGATCCAAATCCCGTTTTTCTCGCGAATATAGGAATGCCAATAGTTTGGTAATGATCTGTGCTTCCAAAGAAAGCGAGTTGATGAATGTAATCTCCTTGATACGTTCATTGATCAAGTGAATTTGAGATTGGATCAATTCAATCTGATTGAACGAATAGATGACCCCATCACTCAATTCGCGAACGAATGGATCACGGTGCGCATTTCCATTCAAAATAATGATAGGCTTGAGATAGATATCCGAATGAAAACTACTGCGGATGCGTTTAACAACCATTCGGGTAAATTCCAGTGTTTTACCATCAATGATAACCGCAGCATGATTGGTTCCTCGATCAATGTTTAACGGGCGATTGGGAGATACGTACAAGTAACTCATGCCAGATAACTCGACGATTCCTTTTTCGTTGTTTATCTTGATTGAACCCATTTAATATTTGAATTTTTTGATTTCCACACCCATTTTCCAAAATGCTTTCCACTTTTGTAAGTCTGCTTCATTTACGGGATAAATATCCGCTGAAAGCGATCGTGTTGTGGGTTCGTATTTCTTTTGAAATTCTTCAGGAAGGCGATAAGTAGCAAAATAAAAGCGCTTGATGATGCCTTCACTGGTACTTCCATCAGGGAATTCCAATTGCACAACTTGTCCTTCTTTCAACCATTTCAAATCTTCTTGTGGGAAAAAGGCCTTGATATAAACGTTCTTGGGTTTGTGGAGCGAAAGGATGCTTTCAGATTTCAATGCCACCTCAAATTCTTTTTTCATCATGTTCGTGACGGTTCCCGTCAATGGTGAATAGAAAATGTTATCAGTAAAACGGTCACTTTTTCCTCTAGATCCGTTGTTGATAGCGATTCCATTTGGCGTGTTTTGAGTATTACTTTTAGAAGTACTTCCTAAATTACGAGTCATTCCACGAAGAAGCGCTAATTCATTGTTCAAAATAGCTTGCTCGCTTTTTAAGTTTTCAATGTCCAGCTGAATTTTCATGATGGCTTCTTCCTGATCATCCAAGCGATAACTAGGCATGGCGTCTAAAGCAATTGCATTTTTGAGGCGAGCCAATTCAGCTTGGTAAGATGCTAACAATTTTTTCTTGCTTTCGAATTGAATGGTATTCAGTTTTAATTCTTGTTGAACTGTAAAAATTTCACGTTCTGCCCAAGACAAATCGCCAGTTGTTTTTTTCTCTTGAATGCGGTCAAGACGATCGTTGCTGTAACCTCCATAACCACCATATTCATCAGCTGGAGCAAAAGAAAAGAGGCGATCGTTTTTCTTTACTTCATCTCCTTCTTCTACAAAGAATTCAATGATGCGACAATCTCTTGTGTTGCGAATATCTACCGAATCAAACAACACTTGACCATTGCCTTCAACGTATAGAAATTTGTTAATCATGTAATTTCCTAAAAAGAAGATGAACAGAAACAAAATCCCAAAATAAACCAAGCGGTCCCAGTTGACAGGTTTTCGAACCGGTCTATTCTCCGTTTGTTCCAGACTACGGATAATGGATTCTTTTCGCTTGAAATTAACGCTTTTCATGTTGTAATTGCTCTAGGTCCCATTGTATCAATCGACTGAGGTCGTGGTAATCGAATTGAACGAAACCTTCGTTGGTTGATAAGTGATTGATGAATTGTTCTAAGGTATATCTGTCTTGAAAATCTTCTGTTCGTAAAGCAATGTGAATGCGATTTCCGTATGGTTTATAGGGCGCTAATTTTCTGCTTAAATAAGATGCTTTGACGTTTTCATAACACATAAAATGGACCTCGTCAACGACTTCTAAACAAGCTTGAACCTGTGTGCTGTCATAATTGATGGGGATGGCAATGGACAAAAGCCAACCGTTTTTGGTACAAAGTGTCTTTGTTTCTTTCAATTTTTCCAAGTAATTCTCGAAAGCTTTTGATTCGTCTTCTTTCCAATTATCTTGTGTGTGCGGTTCAATGTCTAAATGGATTTCCTTGAAGTTCCAAAGGGAATATGCATCTAAAATCGCTGTTAATTGTTTCGTGTAATCTTCAGCAAATAATAACTTATTATTGCCCACTAAAGGAACCACTTCAATGTCAGCCGTGGATATCAAGCGAACAAATTCATTTTTTTTACTGATCAAGGAATCTGTTTCTCCAACAGCAAGTAGTACTTTTTCAAAGCGATTGTACTCCGTAAATGCAGCTAAAACTCCCGGATCATTGGTGAACGCTTTACTCCAAGCATACACTGTTCTGTTGTTTTCAGGGAAGGCATCGGATTTTAAAGGTTCAAGTTGGGTCAACCACGAATCGGTTAAAGATGGATCGTTTTTTTCGTGAAGATCAATGAGTTTCAAATAGAGCACCTGACGCATGCCGATTTCTTCCAGCTGGATTTGAGCCAAATCATCCATGAGTTTTAACCCATGCATGGCATTGAAATCACTTTCTTTCAGTTGATTTTTTGTGCGTTCCACACGAATGGCTTCACGGATCTGTTTTTCTTTCTCTTGCAATAACAATAACTTGTTCAACCCGAAACGGTACTCATAGCAACTGTTGGCTTGTTCCAGCAAACGTTCGTTACTCGATTGTTTGACGCGTTGATGATCTTTTTCCCATTTCACCAAATCAACTTGTGCTTTTTCATGATGTGAGAAGACCAAAGGCATAGAAAAATTGATCCCAAACGAAAAGAAAGAACGATAAGGATTCAAGGATGAATACAAATCGTAGATGTTCATACGTGTGTAAGCGCGCAGTGAAAGCTCATTGTACCATTTGTTTTCCGTTTGTGCAATTGCTTCTTGTAGTGAACGGATATTAGCAGTGTCTTCAATGACCGCATTTTTCAATGCACCGAAAAAGATACTGTCATTGATATCAAAAACAGGTGCTGAAAGATCGAACAGGTTGTTGATGTATCCGAGTTGCAATTGATTGTTGTAGTTCTTGTAAAGATCCAATTGTTCGTGGGTTTCTACCAAGCGCGATTGGGAAGCAAACAAGTCTTCCAAAGTAATCTGTTTGGCATAGAACAATTGTTCCAAATAAGGCAAATAGGATTTGAGAGTTTTTAAACGCGCTTCCAGTAACTGAATTTTTTTCGTGTTGAAATAGGCGATACATGCCGTTCTTGGCACAGAAGACTTTAGTGGAACCGCATTTTTTTGCTCAATACTCGTCACTTGTTCTTGAAAATCAATGCTTTTTAATTGTGAATTGCGTTGAAGAAATCCATTTTTCAAGATATCCCATTCCAATCCGATAAGATAGCGACGCTGATACAAGATGTTGTCTTCTACATCCGTGAACACTGTTTGAGAATTCTGCAGGGCATCTGCTCGTAAATTCAAACCGAGTTGCTTTTTAGCATATGCTTTTTGAGCAGCATAATAGCTGGAATAATCAAAACTTCTTGTTAGTGTGGTATCGCGGAGGTTTTTTACTTCATGAAAGAGCAATTGGGCCTTTGGGCCAGAAAACTCCAATTTGTAAAGTTCTTGTGCATTGAAAATCTGTCGAATCTGATCAATAGTTTCGGAATTAGCCGAAGTGCCGTTTTGCGCAAAGGCAAACAGCATCAGTAATTGAAACGAAAAGAAAGACAGCAGTTTAGACACGAATTTCAGTAAAGCAGATTACAATCCGGCAAATATAGGGTTTTTACTACATTTAAGGGTGCTCGAATTTCAAAATCTGTTTGATAATAAATAGGTTACGCTACTAAATCGTGTTAGCGGCGGTTTTAAGGGGTTTATTTGCAAGTCGTATTCCGTTTAAATCAGCAATCAATGTCATCGATTTCGGGTTCAGATTTTTACAGGAGTTTTAACGACCAATTCGATATTAAATCATAATTGTATTGGAAACGGGGATTTTTTTCTTGTTACTTTCGAATAGTTCTACATTTGTTTTGAAGCAACTATTGTTATGATGAAACTTCTCACGGTATTGTTTTTTTTCATTTCCTTCATCTCTTGGACGCAAGAAGATCACGAATTGGTGCTTTACCGTGGAATTGAAAACCGCGTGTATCTGAAAGATCTTAGCGAAAATGAGCGTGTGATTGTCAATGACAGTTCAATTCTCGTCAAACAAATAAATGATAGTATTTACTTATCCGTTCCACCATTGTTTCCTTTGAACACGCTTCGTTTACAAGTTGTTGATCAGCATACAAATGCAATGAAAATGGAGCAGGAACTTCCAGTGGTTTTTATTCCTGATCCAATTGTTGAATTACTTATTCGAAGAGGAAATGGTTGTGGGGCTTATCCAGTTTTAAAATCATGGACTCAACTGAATCCCGAATTTAAAGTTGAATTTGAAGTATTAACTTATACAATCGAAACTAACTATAGAAAAGCGAATGGAATAGGAAAAACTTTAAATTTTTATTCTATACATGTATTAAAATTAATTTCTGTTGGTGATTTATTTTTAATACATGCTAAAGTCAAAGGGCCAGATGGCATTATACGTGAAGTAAAAAATCAATACAAATTTTAATGAGAATCTTTGGTTTAGTGACATTTTTAGTAATCAATTTGCAGGCTTTTGGTCAGCAAGCAACTAAAACTCATGCTTTGTATTGGGGAAATGCCCCGTCTGGAACAGAAGCTTCCATCGAAGAACGCTACTTGGATGTGCGATCTAAACAAACTGGAGCCGTTATTCAGGGAATTCAACTTGAAAAATGGCAAGTATCGTTAGAAGAATACATGCTTTCAGGGAATGGAGAGCTACTCAGTGAAGATGTCAAACGATTGATTTTGGCTCAGCGTAAAGATTCGGTGAATGTTTTAGTGGAGTTATGGTACAAGGAAAACAAAAACCAAACATTGGAACATTTAACAGGGAATTTTTTGGTGCGCACCTTTCAAAAATGGTACAATACAACCTTTTCTTACAGCATTATTGATAAAAATAAATCCAATTATACGGCGCTTTTTGATACTATGAATCCCATGAGTTTTATCTCTCTGATAGCTCAAAATCAACTTCCCTTTATCGAAGGAATGAGTGAAAACACCATTTGTCGAATGGACGAGAGAAAAGTGTCGTATTTTAGAAATGAGGTTTGGACCAATACACCTGTTCGTTTGTATGCACATCAAAGCGATCGAAGCAAAATGCGAGATTCCATTCAAATCGATGAAAAAGGTCAAGTTTCATTTGCTTATGCTGCGCCTCAAACCATTGCTTATGATTTCAGAAATTGTGACCGCATTGTTCTTTTATTGGAAGAAGATTCCTTACATCAACAAAAGGTGATCAAACGTGTTGCTCTTACAAGAAAGTTTCCCGGTGAAAAAAAATACGAATTGATGCTGTCATTTGATTATCAAGAATTCCTACAGCAAGATGATTTGTGGTCGAAAGTTGAAGTGGATGCCGTTACAGCCAAACGCTTACTTTCCACCGAATATCCATTTTGGAAAGCAGTGAAAGACTCTTCTTTTCATGATTCTTCAAGATTAACAAGTTATCTTATTAATCAATTTCCACGCAGGAATTATTCAGTTGATAATTCATCTTTATCAAATAACACAAACAACCATATTAAATTCGATATTCTAAATCATTTATATGATATTCAACCTGAAGAACTAAAAAATTATTTTGATTCAGTTTATTATTTTCTTGGTCCTGTATCTGACGTGCCACTTACGGATATAAATGGTGATGATTCAATTCAAATATTGAATGACGGAACTAAGATAGTGATACATCCACCTGCAGATATTTATTACTATTGGTTTGAAAGTGACAGCCTGAGAGTGCGTTTGCATTATGTTGCCAATCTTGATTCCTTGAAAAGCGACACTATGTATTTGGTTGATTTGGAAGTGTATAAACCTAGTGATTTAGGAGATTTGATTTGTAGCAATTGGTCAATTTCTGGAACTAAGTATGCAGATTTATTGAGTATAACTTGTCCAACAATTCCACTCTATTCAATTCCTTCTTTTATCCACTATTTTGAAGATGAAGTACGCACATCTCGAATTTTGGAAGCAAAAAACAAGCACCATAAACGGTATTTGAACAAGCACTTTTACCTGGATCAATTCCTTGGAATCCCTATCAATTTGTTGAATGTAAATTCCAATTAATAATTTAGTTACAACTAATACTATAAATGAAAAAAGGTCCAACCGAAATTGAACCTCTTTTTTTACCACTAACCAATTCCCCAATTGGTATGAAATCAAGCGGACTTCATCTAAAGCGCGTATGTGAAATTTAATTGTTAAACGTTTGTCAAACATTGAAATTCGAAGTCCGCAAGCTTTTACGATTACATTTTTGGCAACACCACTTTATCAATGACGTGAATGACACCATTTGATTGGTACACATCATAGGTTGTAATATTGGCAACCATTCCGTTTTCATCTTTGATGGTGATGTTGTGTTCTCCATTCATCATGGCGATTAATTTTCCGCCAGAAACAGTAGTCATTTCGGCCATTCCTTTCCCTTTTTTAATAGCTGCTGCAATGGTATTGAAATCCATTTTTCCTGCAACCACATGATAAGTAAGTACTTTTGTCAACGTTGCTTTGTTTTCTGGTTTCAATAAAGTTTCAACTGTCCCTTCTGGTAAATTTTCAAAGGCATCGTTTACTGGTGCAAAAACGGTAAAAGGACCTTTACTTTGAAGTGTTTCAACTAAACCTGCTGCTTTAACTGCTGCAACCAAGGTGGTGTGGTCTTTTGAATTCATTGCATTTTCAACAATGTTTTTTGCTGGATACATGGATTCACCACCAACCATTACGGTATTTTGAGCAAAACTTGAGTTTGAAATAAATGCTGCAACTGCAATTGCAAATCCGATTGTTAGAATGTTCTTTTTCATAATCTTTTTGTTTGTGTTTTAAAGTTGAAGGAGATACGCCCTCACACAAACTTTGGATTTTATGAAACAGAAAAAAAAATGAAAATAATTTAAAAAACGCTGTATGTCAATGTGTTAAAAATCAATTTAGCAATAAAATCCCTACTGTAAAGTAGATGAATAAGCCCAAGACATCGTTGGAAGTGGTAACGAATGGACCAGTTGCTAAAGCGGGATCTATCTTGTAGCGATTCAGAATTAGTGGGACCATGGTGCCAAAGACGGCTGCAAAGATGATGACAATCAATAAAGAAATGCTAACAACCAAAGCTAAATGATAATCATTGATGAAAGATGCGATTCCAAAAATCAAACTGGAACATAAAAGTCCATTGACCAATCCTACAAGCGCTTCTTTTCCAACTTTACTTAACATACTATCAAAAGGATCATTTCCTCTTGCTAACGATTGTACAACGATAGCTGAAGATTGTACACCTACATTTCCACCCATTGCCGTAATCAATGGAATGAAGAACGCCAAAGCCGGTAAATGAGAAATATTTCCTTCAAATTTTGAAATCACTTGTGCACTAAGAATACCACCGAGCATTCCGATCAATAACCAAGGTAAACGAGCTCTTGAAAGCCTCCATACACTGGAGTTGGATTCCACTTTCTCAGAGATACCTGAAGCCAATTGGAAATCTTTATCTGCTTCTTCTTTGATGATATCAACGACGTCATCGATGGTAATGCGACCAACCAATTTGTTTTGTAAATCGACTACTGGAACTGAAACCAAGTCGTATTTTTCCATGACTTTCGCTACTGTTTCGCTCGAGTCGTTGGTTTTAACAGAAATCAGGTTTTTAGCTTGGTATAAATCGCGAATTTGAGTTTTTGGACTAGCAAACAAGAGTCGTTTCAATGAAAGCACCCCCACCAACTTGTTCAAGTCATCAATGACATAGATGGTATATACTTGTTCTACATCTTCAGCTTGTCTTCTTAATTCAACCAAAGCTCTATTGACAGGCCAATCCAATTTGCATTGGATGAACTCTTTTTGCATGAGTCCACCGGCAGTGTCTTCATCATAATTCAATAGGTCAACGATATCATCCGCAGCATCATCATCTTCCATTTGAGAGATGACTTCTTGGATTTTTTCGTCTGTTAATTCACCTAAGATATCGGCAGCATCATCGGAATCTAGATTTTCCAACTGTTCTGCCATTTCTTTGGAAGAAAGGGAAGCTAAGAAACGATCTCTCACTTCTTCTTCCAATTCCATCAATACATCGGCTTGTTCTTCCTCTTCTAACTGAAAATACAGGTATTTTGCTTGTTCATTGGACAATTCGTCCATGATTTCTGCAATATCAGCAAAGTGAAGGTCAATGATGTGTTCTTTGATCCACGCGGTATCCTCCGATGCAATTGCTTGTCGGATGCGCTCAAGAAATTCTTTGGTGAGTTCAAAACGCATGGATGAAATTTTGTGCAAAAGTACGGCTTAAATCAAGCTATACAGACATCCTGTACGTTAATTTTCAATTAAGGTTATCTACTCGTTTTATTTTCGGTACAAAAGAGAATTGTTTGCAGCAAAAAGTGCAAAGAAAAAGGCAACAAATGTTACTCCCATTTGGGTTTCAATAGTGTCTTCTGTGAGAAATGAAAAGCAGCAAATGAAAGCGAAACATAACCATTCAAACGCTTTCAATTTCCAAGCAGTTTTAAGTTGAACAAACCACCATAAAATAAATGCAGCAAAGCCAAAGATACCTGAGGTGATCCAACTGGTCAAAAATTGATTATGAGTTCGATGTTGATTTTCTAAAGAAAGCTTTGAATGACTTGAACGATAAAACTGTTTAAACGTGTCGTCAATATCGCCTGAACCAACACCCAAAAACCAATTGTTAGCAATGATGTTTTTAGCAGCTTTCCAATATTCTAATCGTTGTAAAAGTGAATGACCATTTGGATTATCAGAATATTCAATTTGCATTCTGATTCCATGTAAACGTGCATTTAGACCACCTTTTGTAACTAAAATTGAATTAGTTCCGGCTTCAATTAAGCGGATTTCTTTCTGACTTAACTGTTTAAACCCTTCTTTGTCTTTCGTAAGACCTTTTGAGGTCATGTAGGTCATTAGTGTAAAGTGAATTGGATTTCCTTTAATGTCTTTCCCACCATGATATGGAATTGAAGATACGCTGTTCCAAGAGTGTTCCAATTCTTTCTTTGCAACTTGAGCTAATACGGGATAACCATTTTCCCAACGTGTGTTTTTGTCAAAATAATAAGATTCACCATGTTTTGAAACAGTACTCAAGTCACTTAAAGATAATTTATGTGGAATTGGTTTAAGTTCAGAATAAAGCCAAACTCCACTTCCGATAGTTAAGCCCAAGAAACTTAAAAGGATGGTCAGTTTTACTGGTTTTGATGGGATGTTTTTAATCAACAATAGCAAAGCAGCCAATATCAATGCACTCAATGCGATGTAACCTGATAAAATTTGAGAATAATAGGTATAAATAATTAACCAAGCTGAAATGACAAATGCAATTCCATAAAAAGGTAATTTTCGAAGGATCCATCCCAAACAGATGACAATTCCCATCACAATTTCTAGTGAATAGCGAATGTGAGATCCAAAAAGAGACATGCCTCGAATATCATCGTATGTTTTATTTCCCCACCAATGATAATACGATCCAAAATTGATCAAAGAAGTAATGAGTAACACAGACAAAAATGCAAGAACAATTAAATAAATTGTTTTGATTGATTTTATTGGAAATGCAACAAGAACCAGAGGTATGGCATAAAGCGGTAATTTGATTTTGAAATCTGTTAATGCGTAACTTAAGTTGGACGACCACAAAATGGAAAGCCACTCAAATAAGACGTAAACAGCTAAAGCTTTGAGCCAAGGATTTTGTTTCCAAGCAGACCAATAATTTTTAAAATCTGCTTTTAATAAAAGGTTTGCAAACAGCAACATGGTTCCTAAAGACAGCGGAATTTTGCTCCAAGGTAAACCAACTGCTATGGTGAAGCAAGCAAGAAGATGAATAGTATAGTGAACAGGTTTTCCTGTTAGTTTGTCCAACATAAATAGCAATAGCTTGTCTTCTGCTAACGTTTATTTTCCAAGAATAGTATTGTATTGCTTAGAATTTTTTAAAACTTCAATTGCTTTTTGTACATCTAGGTCAACTTGAAAAGCTTGTTCTGCTCTGCCTTTTTGATAATAGTAACGAGAAACAATTTCATTGGACAATAAATCATTGATCTCAGCTTTGAATTTTTCCAAATCGCGCTCTTTAGAAGGCGTCACTTTAGCTAATAATTGTTCGTATTCAGCTTTTATATCTTCATAATACCCTTCTTCTTCGGCTGTTTTTTTCATTTTTTCTAATTGTTCTTCAGAAGCAGTATTGTATTTGAAATCTTGTTTTAAAGCATAAGCTTTAAAGGCATCGTACTCTTCATCGGTCAATTTAAATGTTCGCGCTTCACCAATACTTGGGTGAGTTTTATGGTATTCTGTAGCATAATTGAAAATCACGTTACTGATCATTAATTGTGCTAAAAGTCGACTGTAATCTTCTTTTTCCACATTGATGTCTGGTTCAATTCCACGACCATCAATCACATCTCTACCATTCGCAGTTTTGAATTTTTTTACCAATGAATCTGCAATGACTTTTGGTTTTTCACCAGCTTCTTTATCATAGTATTCCAAGCGTTGTACACATCTTCCAGAAGGTGTGTAGTATTTAGAAATGGTCAGTTTGATTTTTGATCCGTATTTCAAGTCGAACGTTCGTTGCACCAATCCTTTACCGTAAGAGTTTGTACCAACAATCACTGCGCGATCCAGATCTTGTAAACTCCCTGAAACAATTTCGGAAGCTGATGCCGATCCACCGTCAATCAAAACAACCAATGGGATGTTTAAATCTACCGGCTCACCTGTTGTAGCATACACACGATTTTCTTCTTCAATACGACCTTTTGTTGTAACAACCGCTTGTCCTTTTTTCACAAACATGTTGACAATTTTCACTGCTTCTATGAGCAAACCACCGCCATTTCCTCTCAGGTCAAGTACCAAAGCACTCATACCTTTTGATTTTAATTGATCGTATGCTGAACGCACATCAGAACCTGCAGTTTGTGTAAAACTGTTCAATTTGATGTATCCGATATTGGATTCCAACATGCCAGAATAGGGAACATCTGGTAATTTAATTTCATCGCGGGTAATGGAAATGGTCTCAATTTTACCATCGCGCTCTACTTTCAATTGAATGGTAGATCCTTTTGGGCCTTTCAATGACGAGGAAACTTCATCAGAAGGTTTACCTTTCATGTCTTTCCCATCAATTTCTAAGATTTTATCACCTGCTTTTGCGCCTGCTTTTTGTGCTGGATTTCCTTCATAAGGTTCAGCGATGTAGGTATAATCACCTATTTTACGAATCAAAGAACCAATTCCTCCATATTGACCAGTCGTCATCAAGCGATAATCTTCCATATTGGATTCGTGGTAATAAACGGTATATGGATCAAGCTGTTTTAGCATTGCATCAATGGCCGTTTTATTCATTTCTCCTGGCTTGATCTCATCCACATAGTTCATTTCCAATTGCTGGAAGATGAGGTCCATGAGCTCCATTGATTTCAAGACTTCAAATCCATTGGATTGAGATCTTGCTGGAGATACGACTGAAATCAATACGACAAGAAGAACAAACAATTTTTTCATATACTTACTTTAGATTCCATTGCAATTCGTGCAATTTCAAGAAACGTAAAAATACCAAAGTTTGAATAGATATAAGACTTCATTCAAAAAAAGTATCACTTAAATTGTTAAACAATTCAAAAGTGTCATTCTTAACATGTTTTGGTTAGGTGAATAAAAAAAGCAGGAAACTTTCAATTCCTGCCACCTAAAGTGAATAGCGATTGTGGTGGAGTTAATTAGTTAACTCTAAATTATATGCAGGATTGTTTGTGTTTGCGCTACTTCAACCATCCTTTTGTATACATGTTGTCATGTTTATGATTCAAGGATAGGTTGTTTTTTTTGATAAAAAGAGGTACTATGTCATGAACACCATAAAATAGTGCATGAAATAGGAAATTGATGTCATGAAATTTTTAGCGTATGAAGCGAAACTGTTTGAACACATCTTTGTAGCGATCGCTAATAGGAACTAATTTGCCATTATTCATGAGCAATAAGTTGTCAGCAGTTTGAATTTCTTCAATACAATCGCGATTTACAATGAAATTTCGGTGTGTTCTCAAAAAGATATCAGCGTTTAGTTGATCCATGATCTTTGCCAAAGAAATTTGTACAACAAAACGATCAGTGTTTGAATAAATGCTACAATATCTCTCTTCTACCTCAATATATACGATATCAGAAACAGCGACTTTTTTCAAGACATTCTTTTTCTTGATAAAAAAGTACTCTGTACCAATCACCGTATCCTCTTCATCGCTTTCAAACACTTCTTCTTGACCATAGAACTTTTCAATGGCCATTTCAAGTGCATAGATGACTTCCAAAGGATTGAAAGGTTTCATGAGAAAACTAAAAGGCTTGGTCAATTTTGCACGATCAAAAATGGATCGATCAGTGGAACTCGTTAAAAAAACAAACGGTTTAGCAGAAGATGGAACAGCATTCATGGTTTCTGCAAATGCGATTCCATCGGGGTTTCCATTCAGATAGATGTCTAAAATTAAGAGGTCTACTTTTTTAGAAAAAAACAAGTTAACAGCTTCTTGATGCGTTCTTGCAACACCGACAACATTAAATTGTTGTTCATTCAAAATTGCTAAAAGTGCGTCACTTTCTGCTGGAGTATCCTCTACAATTAATACGTTAATCTTTTGCTCCATCTAAACCTGTTTTTTGCAAAGTAACGATAAAATCCGTTCCAATTCCAAGTTGACTTTGGATATCTAAGGTGCCACCATTTTTATGGATCATGGAAATACACAAGTTCATACCCAAACCAGAACCAATTTCTTTTTCATGTTCTTTCTTGGTCAATTGGGCTGAATTACTCAATAATTTCTGACGTGTTTCTTCTTGCATTCCTCTTCCCGTATCTCTCCAAATAAATTGGATGGAAGTAGGCGTTTCATTCAATAAAAGTACAGTGATCTTGGCTTGTTGATCTGAAAATTTGATGCTATTGTCCATCAAGTTCCGCAAAACAATTTTAATGGTTTCAGCATCAATAAAAACTTTACACGATTTAGGTAGTTGATTCTCAAATTCAATCTGCTTTTCTTTAAGTAACGATTGAAAATTATAAGCAACTTGATCCACGAGCATTCCTAAACGATGCAATTCTTGTTTGAAATAACCTCCTTTGGTTTGTAAAAGTGCCCAATGCAACAGGTTGTCTAATAAATTATAAGTGTTTGTAGCAATGGATGTATTTTGTTCTAACTGAACAGCCGCTTCATCGTATCGTTCAGTTGTAATGTGATTCAACAAAGCATTGTTGCTGTTTTTAAGTGCATAAACAGAAGATCGTAAATCGTGACTAACAATGGAAAATAATTGATCTTTTGTTTTGTTTAATTGATCCAATTCTTGTTTTTGAGCGAAAATGATGCGCGCTCTTTTTGTATTTTGTCTGTACAAATAGATTCCAAAAACAAGAATGATGAATAAGGACAAAGATGCAATCAAGTACAAATTGCGTTCTGTTTGTTTCAGTTTATTTTCTGTTTGCAAAAGTTTTACTTCCCGTTGTTTTCTACTCACAGCTTGTTTTTTTTCCAATGCTGCAACTTCGTATATTTTATTCAGATCAGAAAGGGAGTCTTTCCAATTTTCATGTTCTTTTCTATAGATTAAAGCTTCTTCAAATTTTTGTTGATTTTCTTTGAAAACGGCCATGTTGAAAGCAGTAAAACTTTTTGTTTGAAAATCACCATTTTTTTGAGCAAGATCATAGGCAATTTTGTAATACTTTAATGCTTTATCGTCTTGGTATTGTTCATAAAACACATTCGCTAAATCTGTGTTATAAAAAATCAAGGAAAGCTTATCCTTATTACTATCGAAGTGATTGATTGCTCTTGTTAAATAAGATTCAGCTTTTTTGTATTCACCTTTATAAAAATAACAGAGACCGATGTTGTGCAATACAGCTTCCATATTGACATTTTTTGTGTGGAAGCTATTTGTAGTATCTATATGAGAAATTTCAATATATGCTTTATCAAATTGATTGTTGGACATATAAATTTCACTTTGATACAAATGGACTTTGAAGTAGTAATCAAATGTTGGTTTGATTTGATTGAATTCTTTCAAGGCTTGGTTTTGCATCTCTTTTCGCAAGAATGCTTCGCCACGATAAAAGTGCAAGTAATCTAGAATAGTTTTGTTTTTTACAGTGGGGATGATTTTTTCAGTGTTGACAATCACCGAATCCCAATTCTTTAATTTAGAAAAATAAACGATTTTATTAATGAGGGGTAATTCGTGTTTTTTAGAAAGTTCAACAGCTTGATCGTTTAACAAACTGTTTTTTGAAACAGGTTGGGAATAACCACAAAAGTTATGGAAAAAAAGTGCCCCGAATAGAAGCACTTTCAAAAATTGTTGTTGAAAATTCTCTAGCATTTATATATTTCCAGATTGACGGATTGGAAACACAGTCCCTCTAGACGTCTTTGGGTCATCATTTACTACCATATTCAACAAGTTTTCAATGTTTGCATATGGAATTGCTTTACCTGAAGCGTCATTTTTTAAACCAGAAATAGTCAAATCATATTGAGTATCACCGCTAGGTTCTCCATCTAATGTGTAGACAAAATAGAATTGTAAAGGGTTCGTTTTTGAATCATCATAATATTGTTGAACAACTACATCTTCCCAAGCAATTTCATTCGGGATTAAGACTGAAACATTAAATGTTAACTCTCCATCTACAACTTCTGCAGAAGGATCAAGTGGATCTGGCAATTCACAAGTTGGAGTTTCAGGTAAAATTTCAATGGTTGTTAATACAGGTGTTACTGGAATGCGATCTTGTGTTGAATTCATGGTTTAAAAAATTTAGTGTTTGGGTCTAAATTAGTATAATTTCTAAAAAATAAATTTAGAAATTCACAACTTCTTAAAGCTTTTGTGTGCTAACAAGCTTTAAATCACTTTGATTCAGTTATTTCGTTCAATAATTTTTGCAGCATTTTTGTCATGCTTTTTTCCAAATCTGCGTAAACAGGCAATTCACGTTGATTGTAAATGATAAAAAACGCCCATTGTTGTTGTTGAGTAACCAAGGTGTTTTCTAAAGCATGCTTTTGCTTTCGAAACGTTTCTTTCATCAACCGTTTGATGTAATTGCGGTCATGTGCTCGTTTGAAAGCACGTTTTGGGGCAGAAAAAACCAATTGGAAGGCTTTATTTTCTGTATTGCTTTGTTGAGCATAATAAACAGTAAACGGATACGAACGCAATTGCTGACCTTCATTGAAAAGTAGATCAATCGTTTTACGACTGCACAATTTGTAGGCTTTCCCGAGTTTTTCGTCCATTCGCTTGCAGACAATAACTAACTATAGTTGCTCTTGTCTTTTTAATTTATTTAACGGTCCACGATGCGCCATCTTTACCGTCTTTGACAATAATTCCTGCTTCTGTCAATCGATCTCTGATTTTATCAGACGTACCCCAATCTTTGTTTTCACGAGCCGTTTTACGCATTTCCAAGACCAAATCCATGGCAGCATTCAACGCTTCATCTGATGCTCCTGCAGCTTTCTCCATTCGAATACCTAGCACATCAAAAAGGAACGAGTGCATTTCTTTACGTAATTCGTCTAAATCATTTTTAGAAATGAAAGCTTTCCCATCTTCAATGGCAAAGATCATTTTCGCAGCTTCAAACAAGTTTGCTATTAGTTTTGGAGCATTGAAGTCGTCGTTCATGGATTGATAGAACGAAGGAATCAATGCACTTACCTCAGGCGTTGTGTTTTCATTCGTGGTTGGCAAATGATCCAATTTTGACACCGCATCTTGCAAACGTGTGAATCCTTTTTCTGCTGCATTCAATGAATCAGAAGTAAAATCTAAAGTGGAGCGATAATGCGCTTGCATCATACAAAAACGAATCACTTCAGGAGCATAAGCTTTCTCAAAAACGTCGGTAGTTCCTTCTACAATTTCTTTTGGCAAGAAATAGTTTCCAAGTGATTTCGACATTTTTTGTCCATTTACATTGAGCATATTGGCATGCATCCAAATACGCGCTGGATTACAGCCTAAAGAACCACAATTTTGTGCAATTTCATCTTCGTGATGCGGAAATTTCAAATCCATTCCTCCTCCGTGAATGTCAAACTCTGAGCCCAAATATTTCGTACTCATAGCTGTACATTCGATGTGCCAACCAGGATTTCCATCACCCCAAGGTGAACGCCAAATTTGCATGTCTTCAGGATTGGCTTTTTTCCACAAAGCAAAATCTGCAAAGAAACGTTTTTCGTCTTGTGCATTCAAATCCCTTGTTTCTTCAGCTAATTCATCAACTTTACGACCGCTTAAAATCCCGTATTCAAATTTTTCAGAATAAGCACGCACATCAAAATATACAGAACCATTTACAGCGTAAGCAAATCCGTTCTTGATGATTTGTTCAATGATTTCAATTTGTTCTTGAATATGTCCGGTTGCAGTTGGTTCAATGGAAGGTGGTAATAAGTTGTATATGCGATTCAATTCTTGGAATTTCACATTGTATTTGTAAACAATTTCCAAAGATTGTACTTGTTCCAAACGAGCAGCTTTACCAATTGAATCCACTGCTTCACCAGCAGAATTAGTGATATGACCTGCATCGGTAATGTTGCGTACGTATTTTACGTTATAGCCCAATTTTAACAAATAGCGATAAATAAGGTCGAAATTGATGAACGTTCGCATGTTGCCCATGTGAGGTTCACTGTAAAGCGTTGGTCCACAGACATACATTCCAACTTTTCCTGCGTGCAGGGGTTCGAAACGTGCTTTTTCGCCGGTAAGGCTATTGTAAATACTCAGATCTTTCAACGATTCCATGCTTATTGTTTTGTGCTTTCGTAAAGAAAAGCGAAGATAGTGAGAATTTGGGAGAGGGTGAAGAACATGTTTAAATCTGTCAAATTGATCTGCTAAATCATTCCAAAAAAAAAATCATTTTTTCCATGGTAGATCTGTTATTTTTTCTGAACTTAAATAAGAAAACAGTAAAACAGAAGTAAAACAATCACTAAATCAATGAATTACAAAGTCATGAAATTAACTCAAGAACAAACAAACATTTTAAGTCAAGAAGGGAACATTAAAATTAATGCTGTTGCGGGATCAGGGAAAACAACAACGATTTTACAATTTGCGAAATCAAAACCGCCAACTAGTGAAATCCTTTACTTAGCATTTAATAAATCTGTAAAGCTGGATGCAAAACGTAAAATGGATGCTTTAGGTTTGAAAAATGTGAAAGTTGAAACAGCACATTCCTTAGCATTTAAACATATTGTAGTGAGAAGTGGTTATAAAATTAATCCGTTTGGCTACAAGATTCATGAATTAGTTGATCTACTATCCATTAAAAGTTCAGGTGAAAAACACGAAGAATTTGTATTGTCAAATCATGTACAAAGGTGTTTTTCTTATTTCTGTAACAGTGATAAAACCTCATTTGATGAATTGAATTATCTGGATATTGTAAGCGATAAAAAAGCAAAAGCAATTGTCCGGCAAAAAAAGGTTTATATTCAACAAAAAGCCCAAGAATTGTTTGATAAAATGCTTCATAGTGAAATAGAAGTTACACACGATTGGTATTTAAAACAATTTCAACTGTCTCAACCAAAATTGACAGCTGATTATATCTTATTTGATGAAGGGCAAGATGCATCTGCAGCTATGTTGGATGTTTTTCTTAGACAAAAGGCAGTAAAAGTCATTGTTGGTGATACACATCAGCAAATATATGGATGGAGATTTGCTATTAATGCAATGGATAAAGTGGCTTTTACCAATCATTTTCTTACCAATAGTTTTCGTTTCAATCAAGAAGTTGCTGATTTGGCAAATGCGGTTTTAAATTGGAAAAAAATGATTGATTTTGATCCAAGTTTTCAGATTAAAGGAAAAGGCACCAATAAAGCATTAAAAACGAAAGCCATCATTGCTCGAACCAATTTAGGTTTACTACTTAAAGCCATACAATATGTAACAGAAAGTAAACAGATTGGAAAAATTTATTTCGAAGGAAATTTCAATTCATACAGTTATGCCGATGATGGAGCATCTTTGTATGATGTGCTGCACTTGTATAACAATAAACCTTATTTGATACGTGATAAATTGATTCGAAAAATGAATTCACTTTTGGAATTAGAGGATTACATTTCAAAAACGGATGATATTGAGCTGGCTATGATGGTTGAAATCGTAAAAGGATACGGAAATGAAATCCCTCAACTTTTAAAACTCATCAAATCTTATCATTTACCTCACGATAATAAAGAAGAGGCTGAAATGATTTTTTCTACCGTGCATCGGTGTAAAGGGATGGAATACGATGAAGTAAAATTGGCTAACGATTTTATTACAGAAGAAAAAGTCCGAAAATTTTCAACAGACTTAAAACGTATCAATGGTGACTTTTCAAAAATCAATGAAGAAATTAATCTGCTTTATGTGGCAATTACACGTACAACAAACCGCCTTTATCTTCCTGAATCAATCATTCCATTAAATTTTAAAATAAATCAAGATTCTACAACTGTTTTCATCACATCAACAAGTGAAAATCTTGAAGCAGAGAAAAAAGAGAACCTTCAAATTGATTTGCAAAAAGAAACAAAAGCCTTTTCCTTTCAAGAGATTCGTTTGAAGTTCCAACAGGCTTACTTTCCTTGGACTAAAGAAAGTGATGATGAATTACTCCACTTGAAAAAGAAAGGTGAAAAAGTAAGTAACATAGCGAAACATTTTGGTAGAACAAATGGTGCAATTCGTTCAAGAATCAAAAAATTAGATCAAAATTTGATACTATAAAGTATTCTTTTTCAGAACAATTTCTTACTTTCCCATCACCAATAACATTATTAAACAATAACTATGAAAACCCTTTTTACTTTTCTACTTTTTGTGTTGCCGATTACTATCGGGGCTCAAACGTTTAAAACTGCTACAGAATACAACGATTATATAGTTGGTCTTCAAAATAGAATTGGAGAAAAAATGATCAGTTTCAATACTGAAGTTTCAAGTGTAGGTGCAACTTTCGAATCTGTTAATGTTGAACTAAAAGCATTGGTTGAAGAAACAGAAAAAGTTATCAAAGAAATTGAGAAATTACCTGCTTTTGAAAAAAACACTTCACTTAGAAATGCTGCTAAAGATTTGTTCCTGTTTTATGAGAAAACAATCAAAGAAGATTACACTAAAATGATCAATTTGATTTATAATACGGATTTAACGGAAGAGGACTTAGCTCAGTTGCAAGCCATTTTGGATAAGGTGACGAATGATGAAAAGGTTATCGATGAACGATTTCAATCTGAACAACAACAATTTGCTGCTAAGTACGGATTCACATTAGAAGAAAACGAACTTCAGGAACAACTTGATCCTGAAGAGTAATTAAAAGCCCTAATAGTTTCTAGTTATTAGGGCTTTTTGTTGTTTGCAATAAGCAAAATTCCTAAGTAGTAGTAAGGAATGTGTTTATACCGTTTCTAAGGCTTGCGAAATATCTGAAATGATGTCTTCGTAATGTTCTACACCCACAGAAAGACGAACCAATGCAGGTGAAATTTTCATCGCGTCTTTTACATCTTGTGGTACATCAGCATGGGTCATCGTAGCAGGGTGTTCTGCTAAGCTTTCAGTACTTCCTAAACTAACTGCCAATTTGATTAATTTCAAGTGATTTAAGAAAGCAAACGCCTCTTTTTCTCCACCTTTCACATCAAATGCAATCATAGCACCACTAGAAGTATATTGTTCTGCATAAATGCGTTTCTCGTTTTCTGAACCTTGATCTGGAATAAATCCTAAATAGTAAACGTGGGTTACTTTTGGATGATTTTTCAAAAAGTTAGCTACTTCAACCGCATTTTTTGCTTGTTCTTCCATGCGCACTTTTAATGTTTCCAAACTGCGCATCAATAACCAACCTGTCCAAGGTCCCGCCATGTTTCCTAAAAAAGTTCGCAATCCTTTGATACGAGCGATGAGTGCTTTTGATCCCAAACAAGCTCCTGCAATGACATCGGAATGTCCACCAATGTATTTCGTTGCTGAATACAAGACCAAATCTGCCCCATGTTTTAATGGATGTTGCCAAATAGGTCCCATGTAGGTGTTATCAACCGATAAAATGACCTGTGTTTCACCAACAGAATAACGTTCTTTGATTTGAGCACACATAGCAATATCAATCAATGCATTAGTCGGGTTTGCTGGTGTTTCAATGTGTATCATGCGCAAACGATCTGCTTTCCCTGTTGCTTCAATGCGTTCCACAATGGTATCGAAATCTTCATCCGCGCGAAAACCAACAGCATCAATTTGCATTTTCTTCAAAAAATGATTGATGAAATGGTCCGTTCCACCATAAACAGGTCGTGAGTATAACAACAAATCACCTGGAGCAAGAAATTCCATCAATGCAGTTGAAATGGCTGACATCCCGCTTTCAAACACAGCGCAATCTTCTGCTTTGTCCCACAAACACAACCGGTTTTCTAAAATTTCTAAGTCCGGATTGTTTAATCGAGAGTAGATCAATCCCATCTCTTCGTTTTCCCCTTGCTCTCTCAATCCGTAGGCTACTTCAAAGAAGGCCTTACCATCTTCTGCTTTGTTAAATACAAAGGTAGATGTTTGGAAAATTGGACATTTTATCGCCCCTTCCGATAAAGAAGGTTTGTATCCATAACTCATCATTAAACTTTCTGGTCTCATGTTGTTTATTTTCTGTGATAATACAACGAAGTAAAAATAAATTACGTTATAAACTTGATGTGTAGAAAATATATCTATTATTCTATATATTTTGGATGAAAATTCTTTAATATTGTTATTAAGTGTACTCACAAAGAATATTATTCTAAATCGAAATAATGAAAGAGTTGGATGCTATTGATGAACAGATCATCGCATTATTGCAGAAACAAGGTAAGATGAACAACAAAGAAGTGGCGAATAAAATTGGTTTATCAGTTACGCCTACTTTTGAACGTATCAAGCGCTTGGAGCGTTTGGGTGTCATCAAAGGATATCATGCAGAAATAAACCGTGCATATTTAGGAAAAGAACTACAAGTTTTTTGTCAAGTTAGTTTACAGTCACATCAATTAGATGTCTTGGATGAATTTGAACGTTCAGTGGTGGAGTTGAAAGAAGTTGAATCGTGTTACCACGTTGCTGGTTCAGTTGATTACACCTTATTAGTAGGCGTAAAAGACATGGAAGCGTACCAACATTTTCTGAAAAATAAATTGACACGCATTCCCCACATTGCTCAAGTGCACAGCAATTTTGTGATGACTGCATTGAAATAGTAAAATATAAAAAAGGTTGTGTATATTTAATGCACTATAATAAAACCAAGTACTATGAAATTAAAAATGATCTTTTTATCACTCGCTTTTTTGTTGATGGCAAATATTGCAAGTGCTTTTACTATTCGCTATTACAACAAAGATTCTGAGAAATACACCATGGAAGTGCGTTCAAATGGATCCACACAAAAAATTGAGTTCAGTGCATCTACAACAGGATCAG
>JADLGD010000226.1 GCA_020849495.1 Fluviicola sp. | reverse complement strand
TTGATGCAATGGGTGTGGAAAAGGCTGTTTATTCTCGCGTAAAGTTACACCCATTTGAAACGAAGAAAGCACCCGTGTTATTTGATGAATTGTGCCGTCGTTACCCCAATGCTTTTTGCTATTTAGTCAGTTCTAAAGCCTTTGGAACTTGGATAGGTGCAACACCAGAATTATTACTTAAAAAAGAAGGTTTGCAAATCAATACCATTGCACTTGCTTCTACACACAAAGTAGAAGAAGATAAAGCGTGGAATGAAAAAGAATTACAAGAACATCAATTTGTGGTGGAAGCCATCGAAGAAACCTTGGATCGAAATGCCTGTTTTTCCATCGAAAAAGAGGGGCCAAATGAACATGTGGCAGGACCGGTTAAACATTTGAAAACGGAGTTTTCGGCTTTGTTGTCTCAACCGAATGCTTGGAATATTGCCATGGATTTACATCCAACTCCAGCTGTTTGCGGAACGCCACGTATGCAGGCTTTGGATTTGATTGTTTCCAGAGAAATGCATAACCGAGAGTTGTATACTGGAATCATTGGTTGGAATTCTGATGAGGATGCTCAATTATTTGTGAATTTGCGTTGTGCAAAATTGCAAGACGATAAAGCCTATCTTTTTGTTGGTGGTGGATATACCATCGATTCCATCCCTGATTTAGAATGGGAAGAAACGGAAAACAAAGCACAAACACTCATCCAGGCGATGAAAGCGGTTTAAGCTCTAAAAATTTGATTAAACTTCCTTGTGAAATTGTCGCTTTTAGTTCTTTTTCCACTACTTTTATGAGCATGAAAACAAGTGCAAAATTAGAAGTGCAATTAGTGGTTGACGCCTGTAAGCGCGTTGGAGTCACAAAAGTGGTATTGTCTCCTGGATCACGTAATGCACCGCTAACAATTGCGTTTGATGAAGATGATCACTTTGAAGTATTTGTCATTCCTGATGAAAGAGCTGCAGCGTTTTATGCACTTGGAATGGCGCAGCAATTAGAACAACCTGTTGTCATTGCCTGTACTTCTGGTTCTGCTCCTTTGAATTATTACCCTGCGGTTGTAGAAGCATTTTACCAAGGAGTACCAATGATTGTACTGACTGCAGATCGTCCTTCAGAATGGGTGGATCAAGGAGATGGACAGACCATTCGCCAGCAAAATGTGTATGGAGAACATGTGTTGAAAAGCGCTCAAATGGATCCGATTTTTACTGAGAATCATCGTTGGCATTTTGAAAGAAAGTTAGCGGAGGTTTTACAAGCTGCAAATGCTGCTGTAAAAGGTCCTGTTCATTTGAATTTGCCTTTTTCTGAACCTTTGTACGAAACAACCTCGGAACAACATACGCTTAAAAACTGGATACATCAAGCAGAAACGCGTCCACAATTTGCTCCTCAAGAAATCAATCGTTTGTCCATTTTGTGGCATCATTCAGTTAAACGTTTGGTGATTGTAGGACAAATGGCTCCTGATATTTTAACACAAAGGGCCTTGGAACAATTGGCAAAAGATGGTTCTACTGCTATTTTAGTTGAGCATACAGCCAACGCGCAACATCCTTATTTTGTGGAATGTATTGATCGTGCATTGAATTTGATGGATGAATCTGAGTTGTCTCATTATTATCCTGAGTTGATTGTAGCAATTGGAGGAGCTGTTGTTTCAAAGAAAATAAAACGGTTTTTAAGGGATTCAAAAGCGCCAGTTATCAAATTTGGTGATGCTTTTCCATTTATGGATACCTTTCAGAATTTGGTTTTTTCAGCGCAAGTACCTGCACATTATGGGTTGGAATGTTTGAATCAATTGGTGGAAAAGCAACCTGCAGTTTCTTCATTTGGGTTTAAATGGAAAAAGTTGGATTACCAAGCTGAACTAAAACACCAAGAAATCTTGCCACAAATTCCCTTTTCGGATTTGAAAGTGATGGAAACGCTTTTGGATGTCATTCCTGATGATAGCCATGTACATATTTCCAATAGCTCCATGATTCGTTATGCTTTGTTATTCAATCCAGTTAAAACCTTTACGTATTGGTGCAATCGTGGTACGAGTGGTATTGATGGAAGTAGTTCTACAGCTTGTGGAGCAGCGTTAATCAAGCAAAAACAATGTCATGTTTTGATTACGGGCGATTTGTCTTTTTTCTATGATTCAAATGCGTTTTGGAATAGTCAGTTGCCTTCCAATTTGCGAGTGGTTGTTGTCAACAATGGAGGAGGTGATATTTTCAATATCATTCCAGGTCCAAGTACAACGAATCAATTGGATAAAGTATTTGTAGCGAAACATGATTTCAAAGCAAAATCAATTTGTGAAGCTTATGGAGTAGAACATTTTGAAGCAAAAACGATTGATGAAATGGAAGACCTGTGGTCTAGCTTTTTTGAATTTTCAGAAAATGGATCACCTAAATTACTTGAAATTCATACCCAAAATCAAAACAATAGTGTAGTCTTAAAAGATTATTTCATCAAATGTAAAGGCTAAAAAAAAAGAGAGACCAAACCATAAAAACTACTACGAAAAAACGGCTTGGTGCTCTCTGATTGATTTGAATGCTACAAAAATGCAGCATGGGTTTATGTGGCTAAAATAAACTATTTGAATATACTAGTCAATAATAATTCTAAGAAAATAAGTTAATTTCTCAAAAAAGCACTTAAAACCATCTTTTTATCACGATTGTAGATTAAATTTGCTCAAAATTATAAAAGTGGATTTTTCAATATTAGCAACAGGAACCGGTATTTTTTATTTAGTCGTATTGACTTTGTTAGAAATTGTTCTAGGAATCGATAACATCATTTTCATCTCTATCATTACGGATAAGTTAGTGAAACAAGATCAACGTAAAGCCCGTCTTCTAGGTTTAGGTCTTGCTTTGGTTATTCGAATTTTGTTACTTTTTGGTGTTTCATTCATCATGGCTTTGGATAAAGAACCGTTGTTTAGCGGTATCAGTTGGTTGCAACATTTCCCATTTACAAATGAGAAAATAACAGGTCACAGTCTCGTTTTATTGATTGGAGGTTTGTTCCTAATCTACAAATCGGTGGGTGAAATGCACTCCAGTGTAAAAGGAAATGAAGAACACGGTCCAAAAAAGAAAAAGACACGATTGAGTGCTGTCGTTATGCAGATTGTTTTGATCGATTTTATTTTTAGTTTCGATTCAGTGATTTCCGCTATAGGTATGACGAATGATATCTCTCACGAAACGCACGGAAACCCATTAATCATCATCGTAGCCGCTGTTATCCTTTCAATGATTGTCATGTTGATTTTCGCTAAACAAATCAGCGATTTCATCAATGAAAGACCAACCATTAAAATGATCGCGCTTGGATTCTTGGTTACTATCGGTGTGTTATTGATTGCAGAATCATTCGGTCAACACGTACCAAAAGGATACATCTATTTTGCAATGGTTTACGCTTTGTTGGTTGAGTTCTTGAATATTCGCATGCGCAAGAATAAAGGTGCTGGAGAATAATGGATGCCATAAAAGCTGCTGAAATTCTTGGTATTGAAGAAGGTGAAGATCTATTGGATGCCTTGGAATTAGCCGTTTTTGAGGTGAAAAACCACTTTCTTTCAAAACCGTTATTGTATGCAACTGCATCTTCAAGACTAAAAAAAATCAATCATTTGATGGATGTTGAGCATTTTTTGAATCCAAGTAGTAACAACCTGATCAGTGATTTCGAATTTCAATTGATTCAGTCAACTGATTCGATTCAAAAGTTTTGGGGTGCTTACATGCAGTCGAAACAGCTATGGAAAACGCGATTGGCTCAAACCAATTCAATACAAACAATTGGTGAATTGATTCAAAAAGGTCTAGAAATGGAATTGTATTATTCCTCTATTGTACCACAGTTGGAATGGAACGATGAAACTCCTGTATTTGGACAAGAACCTGATGCAATGGAAATTCAAAAAGCACTGAGCTTTGCTGAGCAAAATAATTGGTTGTCTTTTGAAGAAATTTACGAAAACAAAAACAAGCTGCCTGCTTCGTTGTTGATAGCATTAAAGCGTTTATCTTTGTTGCCAAAATACCTCAAGAATGAGCAATGATCCTTTTCATAAATTAAGAGAGCAATTAGCTTTACAAGAATGGCCGAATGTTTATTTCTTTAAGTTCATTGTTCCCAATGATCCGCATTCTCTTGCTCAAGCAGCGTCTTTATTTAATGAAACTGCAGAAATTGCATTTCACGAATCTAAAACGGGAAAATATATCAGTGTTAGCGCGAAAGAAATGATGCTAGATGTTGATTCAATCATTGAAGTTTATCTTAAAGCAGCCTCGATTAAAGGCATTATATCCTTATGAAAAAAAAGACACTTGTTTATTTCTTGATCCTTAGTTTGGTTCTCAGTATTCTGATCCTTGTTCGAATTAATTTCATTACTAAAACACGTTCGTGGGAGTCGTATGCGCTTGCTATTATCATTGTTTTAATTGCTGTTTTGATGTTGAATTTAGCATATAAAGGCTTGATTCAACGCTTTCGTAAAGGACACATCGATCATTCAAAATTTGCAGTGTTATTTGATTTGGACAAGCGCTTTGTAACTGGTGAAATTGAATTTTACTTTACGCTTGACACTGCAAAAGGACTACGTTTTTTGATTCTAAATCAAGGCATGGAAACTATTGAAGTTGTGAAAGATCAGGATTATGAATCGGGCGGACACATTGTGCGATTTGATTCGTCGAAATTGGATTCAGGAGTTTATTTTTATTGCATTGAAACCGATAATCAGCGAACAATGAAGAAGTTTTTTGTTCAGCATGACAATCTGACAGCATAATTTGGTCTGGCAAAGAGTTTGACAACCAAAAACAAATATTAACTTTATACCGACAAAGAGTCGTATTTAAATTGAACAGATTATGGCATTAGAAATCACAGATGCAAACTTTGAAGAGCTTGTATTGAAATCAGACAAACCAGTTATGGTTGACTTTTGGGCGGAATGGTGTGGACCTTGTCGTATGCTAGGACCAATCGTAGAAGAAATGTCCGGAGAATACGCAGGACGTGCAGTTGTTGGAAAAGTAAACGTTGACTTAAATCCAGGTGTTTCGGCACAATTTGGAATTCGCAATATCCCTACAGTTATTTTTGTTAAAGGTGGTGAAATTGCTGACAAATCAGTTGGTGCAGTTCCAAAACCACAATTGACAGCGAAATTAGACGCATTGTTATAATAAGTAACAACATTTTATAAAGGCTTCCTGATTGTTGGAGGCCTTTTTTTTATAGAATAAAAGCACATGAAGAATTTTTTGCGCAGGTTGAAGTTTTACGGACTCGGTTTTGGAATCGGTTTGGTATTTGTCTTTTTCTTTTTTCGAAACAGAGGGTGTACATGGTTGCCTGAAAACCGTGTAAAGAATACCATTCTAGGGAAAGTTTTAGTCATTCGAGACGACCAAAAGAGTTTGTTGAAAAAACAAGGAATCGATGAAAGTACCATCATCCAATTCCTAAATGATGGGGATGTGGATTTTGGAGCGAGTAAAAAACAAGGAAACCCGCAAGTGTATTCCATTTCCAGAGAAGTGAATGGGAAGACAACGATTCTTTGGTTTACTTTACCTAAAGATGGTTACATTTCTGAAATCCGATTGCCAGAAGGAAACATTCAAAAAGCTGGAAATTCTAAAACTGGACTTGCTGAAATGATCTATTTTCCGAAAGTCGAAAACATGGTGTACTTGGATAACAATCCTGAATTTGCCACTCAACGTTTAGAAGTAGGCTTGAATGAACCTAAACAAGTATTGAGTCGACTTAAGGTTGATGGGAAAATTGATTTTGAAAAATCACATCTAAACTTGAGTAATTTGCCAGAACATTATGTCCTTTTCACGAATAACAAAGGGAAAAAGATTGAAGCAGTGACCACTTGGTATCAAGAACACATTCAATTTTACGAGTTCAAAATCAACGACTCTATAAAATAAGGTTTAATCACACTTTTCTGTTAATAATTACAAACCTTTACAGACGCTATCGTAAAGGAATTTACTACTTTTGCTAAATGGAATTTTCGGCACTTCAAATTGCTACAATTTTACACGGGGAAGTTGTAGGTAATCCTGACGCAGTAGTGTCGGGGCTTGCAAAAATTGAAGAAGGTACTAGTGGTACCCTTTCTTTCCTTTCTAATCCAAAGTACGAGGAGTATATTTATACAACTGGTGCAAGTATTTGTATCGTCAATAAAACCTTTGAACCAATCAAAGATTTGCCTCAATCGCTAACATTAGTGAAAGTAGATGATGCGTATGCATGTTTTGCTAAGCTGTTAGATGTTTACAATCAAATGCGTCAAAAACAACCGAAGATCGAGCAGCCAAGTTTTGTTGCTGATTCTGCGCAAGTAGGGGAAGGTTTGTATTTAGGAGCGTTTGCTTATATCAGTGATGGCGCTAAAATTGGTAAAAACGTGAAGATTTATCCGCATGTTTTTATTGGAGATGGTGTTACAATTGGTGATGATACAATCATTCATGCAGTAGTGAAAATTTATGCAGATTGTGTGGTTGGGGCTCGTTGTGTTTTACATGCTGGGGTTGTAATCGGAAGTGACGGTTTTGGTTTTGCACCAGATGAAAACGGTGTGTTTTCAAAAGTACCTCAAATTGGAAACGTGATCTTGGAAGACGATGTGGAGGTAGGAGCGAATGCTACTATTGACTGTGCGACGATGGGGTCTACTATTTTGAGAAAAGGAGTGAAGATTGATAATTTGGTCCATTTAGCACACAATGTGGAAATTGGTTCTCATTCTGCATTAGCAGCTCAAGTAGGAGTTGCTGGTTCGGCAAAAATTGGTAAACACGTTATGGTGGGTGGTCAGGCTGGAATCAGCGGACACTTGCACATTGCTGATGGGACCAAAATTGTAGCGCAATCCGGAATTCCAAATACAGTGAAGAAAGCTGATACTTTGATGGGGTCTCCTGGTATTCCAATTGAAGATTTCAAAAAATCCTATTTCGGATTTAGAAAATTGCCTTTCTTGTTGAATAAAATCAATGAGTTAGAACAAAAAGTAAAATTATTATCCAAAACAGAAGAATAAGATGTCTGATAAACAACGCACCCTTAATGAAGTAATCGTTTTTAATGGAGTTGGTTTACATACCGGAGAGGTAGTAACCATGGAAATTCATCCTGCTCCTGAAAATCATGGTTATAAGTTTCAACGAGTTGACTTAGAAGAAAAACCAATTATCAAAGCGGATGCTGATTTGGTCGTTGCAACAGACAGAGGTACCACTTTGGAGTTCAAAGGCGCACGCGTTTACACAACAGAACATGTGTTGGCTGCATTGTATGGAATGCAAATCGATAATGCATTGATTACTTTGACAGGACCTGACATTCCAATCATGGATGGAAGTTCATTGCCATTCGTAAAAGAGATTCTTCGTGTTGGATACAAAGAACAAGATGCTGAACGCGATTATTTCGTATTGAACGAAAACATCAAATGGGAAGATCTTGATAAAGGAATTGAAATTCTAGCTGTTCCAGATGCCAATTATCGCATCACTGTTATGGTGGATTACAATTCACCTGCACTTGGTACGCAGCATGCGAGTATGTATCAAATTGAGCATTTTGAAAAAGAAATTGCACCTTGTAGAACATTCTGTTTCTTGCGTGAATTGGAATTTTTAGCTGCAAACAATTTGATCAAAGGTGGAAACTTAGACAATGCAATTGTACTTGTAGAACGCAATGATGTGAAACAAGAAGAATTGGATCGTTTGGCGAAGATGCTTGGAAAAGATAGTTTACAAGTAAATTATGATGGAATTGGCGTTTTGAATAGCTTGAAATTGCAATTTGAAAATGAGCCAGCTCGTCATAAATTATTAGATATTGTTGGGGATTTAGCATTAGTTGGTAAGCCAATCAAGGCGCATATTTTAGCTGCTCGACCTGGACATTCAGGAAATACACGTTTTGCGAAAGTCTTGAAAGAGCAAATCAAAAAACAATCTACTGAACCTCGTCATTTTGATTTAGAAAAAGATCCATTATACAACATCAACGACATAGAGCGCATGCTTCCTCACCGTTATCCTTTCCTTTTGGTGGATAAAGTGATGGAAATCAATGAGGAATCTATCATTGGTGTGAAGAACGTGACCATGAACGAACCGATGTTCCAAGGTCATTTTCCAGGCAATCCAGTTTTCCCTGGTGTGTTGCAAATTGAGGCTACTGCTCAGGTAGGAGGAATTTTTGCTTTGAGTAAAGTAGAAGATCCACATTTGTATTCAACTTACTTCATGAAGATTGATAATGTGAAGTTTAAACAAAAAGTTTTACCAGGAGATACTTTGGTATTCGAATTAAAATTAATTTCACCAATGCGTCGCGGACTTGTTCACATGGCAGGAACTGCGTATGTGAATGGTAAAGTTGTGATGGAAGCAGAAATGCTTGCACAAGTAATTAAAGATAAAGAAGCATGATTAGTCCTCTAGCTCAAGTATCTCCAGAAGCGAAAATCGGAGAAGGTGTCATCATTGAAGCATTTAGTACTGTTTACGAAAATGTTGTAATTGGAGCTGGAACAAGAATCCACCCAAATGTGACGATCTATCCTGGTGCTCGTATCGGCGAAAATTGTGAAATTTTCCCAGGTGCTGTTATCAGTGTTATTCCTCAAGATTTGAAATTTGATGGTGAAGATACCACTGTTGAGATTGGAGATAGAACAGTCATTCGTGAATGTGTCACTATTCATAGAGGAACGAAAGATAAATGGAAAACAACAATTGGAAGCGACTGTTTGTTAATGACCTATGTTCACATTGCACACGATTGTCAAATTGGGAACAATGTTATTTTAGCGAGTTATACGGGACTTTCTGGACATTGTATCATTGATGATTATGCCATTTTAGAAGGACGAGTTGGATCTCAACAATTTATTCGTGTTGGTGCTCATGCTTTTGTTGCAGGGGCTTCTTTGGTGCGAAAAAGTGTACCGCCATTTATTAAATGTGCTCGTGAACCGCTTACTTTCGCAGGTGTCAACTCCATTGGTTTGAGAAGAAGAGGTTACAGCGATGAGGATGTGAAAGAAATTGAAGATATCTATCGCATGTTATACGTTCAAAATGCCAATATGACAAAAGGTATTGAACAAGTAAAAGCTTCTTTCCCTGAAACGAAAATCAGAGCAATCATTATCGATTTTATTGAAAGTCAGGACAAAGGTGTTATCAAAGGAATGATTTAAGTTTTCAATAGTTCAACTGATTTTAAGCGTTTTCGACCTTACTTATCTATCAGTGACTAGTATATTTGATTAATTCTAGAAAATTGAACCCATGCTTTCAAAGAAAACAAAATATGCTCTTCACGCTTTGACTTACCTTGCAAAAAAGGGAGAGAAAGAGCCTACGTTGATTGTTGAAATTGCTGAAAAAGCAAATATCCCTCGTAAATTTTTGGAAGCCATTTTATTGGATTTGAAAAAACAGGGAATTCTTGCATCAAAAATGGGAAAAGGTGGTGGCTACTTTTTACGTCACGAACCGAAGGATATTCGTTTATCAACCATCATTCGATTGTTTAATGGACCGATTGCTTTGTTGCCTTGCGTAAGTTTGAATTACTACCAATCTTGTGACGAATGCAAGGATGAAAAAATATGCGGTCTCAATAAAGTGTTTGTTGATGTGCGGAATGAAACCCTTCGTATTCTAGAAAATAAATCCATACAAGATATTGTGGATCAGGAACTTTAAAGAAATTTATTAAGTGGTACATAGAGGACAGATTTTAGACCTTGAAATTGAAAATTTAGCATTCGGTGGACAAGGAATAGCTCGCTTGAGATCAGAAGAAGGTGAGTTTGTGTTATTTATTGAAAACACATTTCCAGGACAAATCGTTCGTGCGAAAGTGGAAAAAAAACGCAAACGCCATGGTGAATGTAAATTGATCGAAGTCTTGCAACGATCACCTCTTGAAGTAAGTTTACCTTATCAGGAAATTTCAGGTGCTCCTTACATCTTTGTTCCCATTGAAAAACAACAAGAATACAAGAAAAGTACAACACTTGATGTGTATCGTAAAATTGGGAACATCAAAGACCCATCTGCTATTTTTGATGAGTTTATCGCATCTCCAGAAGTATTTTTCTACCGCAATAAAATGGAATACAGTTTTTCCTGTATCGAGCATGTTCCTGAAACCGGAGAAGAATTAGACGATGCGTTTGCATTGGGCTTCAAACGAAGAGGAACATGGTGGAAAGTGGAAAATTTGAACAAGCCTTCCGGTTTGTTTGATGAACAATGGGAAACCATTCTCATTGAATTTCGAGAATTATTGAAAACCTTTGGTTTACCAGCTTGGCATCCGCCTAAAAAAGAAGGGTTCTTCCGTCACATTGTGGTGCGTAAATCCTTTGACCAAGATCAATTATTGATTCACATTGTTACCAGTTCAAAAGGAATCAAACGTTTTGACACGGATAAAGTAGTGGCTTTTTTACAAGAAAAATTAGGTAAACGATTAGCTGGTTGTTGGCATACTATCAATGACAATGTTGCTGACCGCGCCAAAATAGAAAATGGCACCAGTAAATTGTTGGTAGGAAATGCTGTTGTCGTTGAAAAAATGCTCGGTCTTTCATTTGAAATCAGCATGGAAAGTTTTTTCCAAACAAATCCAAAAAGTGCAGAGCGTTTGTACACGAAAGCCATCGACTATGTGTGTGAAAACGCGAAGGAAAATGGCGTAATCATGGATTTGTTTTGTGGTACAGGAACCATAGGTCAATTGATTGCTCAACGCGTTCAAGCAAGTGAAATCATTGGTGTGGATATCGTGGAAGAAGCGATTGAAGATGCAAAACGCAATGCGAAAACCAATCAATTAGAACATTTACACTTCTTTGCTGCGGATGTTGGGAAGTTTTTAAGTTTACATCCTGAATACCAAGGTCGCATTGATTCCATTGTTTTAGATCCACCACGTGCTGGTATTGCACCGAAAACGCTTTTGAAAGTAATGGCTTTGGGAGCAAAACACATTGTGTACATTTCCTGTAATCCGTCAACGCAAGCAAGAGACACGGAAACTATGGAAAAACATGGTTACAAGATGACCAAATTATCTTTTGTAGATCAGTTTCCACACACCAGCCATATTGAGGCCATTGCGGTGTATGAAAAAAGTTCCTTTTAAAGTGATTTGATAATATCGATGGCTTGTTCAGCAGATATTTTTTTATAAATGATTTTTTTATCTTGGTCTAATATATAAATTGTTGGAATGGTTGAAATATCATAATACTTTTTTGTATCCTGAATCATGTTTAAATCTGTAACAACAACATTTGTTGCACCTTCAATGTTGTTTTTTTCAATAAATTGAATGTTCTTTTCTTGATCATCTGAAACAGGATAAGTCACAAGCACAGCATTTTTTTCCTTTAAAATGGAAGTGTTTTTGGCAAAGTATTCAAAAGTTTCAGAAGTTTTTGCAATTGAAGGATCCCAAAAAAGAACAATAGTGTATGTTGCACTAATAGAAGAGAGTTTTTTGTTTTGATCTCTTCGTTCATTTAGTTTGAAATCGTAAGCCGTTTTACCGCAAACACATGGTTCCAAACGCTTTGATGATTCGATGATTTTTTTGAGTTGCTCTTTGCTTTCAGCTGTTTCATTCATCCAATTCGCTTTGCCTTTTGCATAATACTGATTGACAAGATGAACATATATTTTGTCGAAGCAAATTATTTTGCTTGCTGCATATTTATTCAACAATTCGATTAATGTATATTTAAACAACTCTTTATTAGAACTGGTTTTAGTGAGTATTAAATCACATGAAACTATTATGGAATCGGGTGATTGAACAGTTAAATTATCCATATATTCGTCTAAAAGTCCTTGATAAAATTGACTTCTTTGAATTGCTTTAAAATTAAAGTCTTTTGAATCGAAAAAGTGTGATTTGTAATAATAAAATTGCTCCGTTTGATTTGTCATATTTTCTGGAATGCTTGGTCTTTCATTAAAAAGCAACAATTTTCCTAAAAAGCTATCAGAATTTGATTTTAAAAAGTCACTCTTATAGGTGTTAAAGTTCTTTTTTATCACTTCTGATTGAATGGAATCTGCATTCAGAGAAGATGTTTTGAATGATTCAATTTTCTTTAAGTAGTTAAAGAACTGTGTGTTTACCGATGACCCTTTGAATGATGCAGAACCAATCAAGTCTGATTGTTTGGTGATCATTTCAAATTGCTGATCATCATCTAAAAGAAACTCAAAAAATGTATTGGATTCGGATGGAAAAACAATTAAATAGACACCTTCTTCTATTGGCTCGGAATAAGAGAAATTAAATTTCCCATTTTGATCAATGATTGCAGAATCTTTTA
>JADLGD010000225.1 GCA_020849495.1 Fluviicola sp. | reverse complement strand
TTTAACAGGTAAAGCAATCCGAAACGGAAAACTGTCTGAAACAAACACAGCCATTTCCATTGAAGACCTTGCTTCTGGAATGTATGAATTGCGCATTGCGGATCAATACAACTTCCACATCGTAAAAAGATAAGATCAAACAATGAAATGCAAGGGAGAGATGAAAGATGCTCTCCCTTTTTTTTGTGAATAGTTTTAGTTGTAATAAAAACTTACTAGAACATATCTAGAAGCATACTTTTATCACTTAAAATAATAAATCTCAAAGAGTTCAAATGTATTAACTGCTATCCTTTTTTCGTATCCTGCTTTGCGATTCCTTTCAAGCTCAATCGTACGTTCACGAAGATTTTTTATCATCTTTCGATTGTAATAATGATCGGATTTGCCCGATTTGCGTTCTTTTCCTGAACTTAACGAGTTGAAATAAGGGTATTGAGGTATGTAAAAATCATTTGGTACAACTTCATATTGTTGTTCACCAGAAACATCAGGAATTGTTTCTATCTCCTGGATCATTTTATAACTTTTTGAAGTTCGCCATTCTTTCACTAATTGATGGTTCTGATCGGTAAAAGCCACATACCTTTTTCTTACAATTTTTGATTTCCGGGGATTGAACCAAAAGTACATTTCCCTTTTTACAATGGGTAATTTTGAGCCTCTCCTCTGAGTTAACTGTCCTTTTTGTACAATTTTATAACAATACAATCTTCCGCTTTTTGAAACACTTAGTTCGGATTTAAACAGCGTGTCCATTCCATTTGGAGCTAGGTTGTATTTCAATTCATAATACGGAGAAACTTCATTTGCTAAAACATGCATTTCAGAATACGTGGTGGAAGTATATTTTCGTTGTTTATATCCGCCATCCGCAGCAATTTCTTTGTATAAAAAATAGAATTCTTCTTTTCTATTGACCTCCCAAACACCATTCTCGAAAGTTGAATCAATGTAGGTTTCTTTTTTGTTTCCCAAAGGATTGTTACAGCTTTCAATGATTGAATAATGACTTTCTTGCAAGGTACAATTAGTGACAGAGGGCATTTTTGGTATCGCTGTGAATTCAACAGAATCGCTATAACTTGATTTCAATTGTCTAAAGTAATCGATGATTTCCTGTGAAATCCTCAATATGCGTTCATAGGAGATAGAGTCGTCATCATGAGTTATCGTCAATTCATTCATAGAAGCATGACCACCATAAGATTCAAATTCAAAATTATACGTGTACTTCTCTATAGGATCTGAAAAATAGTAAGCGAAGCTCAGTGATTCATCTTTTGGTAAAAAACTGTCGGTTTCTGAAAAATGATGTAGGTAGAAAACATCAGGTGGGTAACCAACATGACTAGTTGTTTGTTTAGGGATCTCAACTGGCGGAATTTTTTCCCAAGTTGCGGAGAAAGAATTACACGATTGATCTAAATTCCCAAGTGATACAGAAACATTATATTCTAGAGAATCGCTGTTTCGATAAATAGATTTTTCATGTTTCAATGCTCCAGTACTATCATAAAAGAAGTAATCTGACCTCCAAATTTCAGATGGAAGATTTTGATTATTAGCCATGAACATTCGAACCACAAATACTTTAGGCGATTTGGCCAACATGGAGCATGATTGAAGGATTGAGACAAGCACAATGAGCGTTAATATGCTGAATCCTTTCGTATTCATGTATGGTGAAATAGAATTATTAATCAATCTAAGATACGTTTTATAATTGTTAATGTACATTGCTCTTCTGCGATTAAAGCACAATTCAAACTTTATTCAAGCTACTGTTTACCTTCATTTTAGTGATTCTTATGGGTCAAGAATAGCTTCGAGCTCCTCAATATACCTCAAAAAGGGTATTGTTTAGAATCTTTCTAAATAACAATCTTTGCAAAAAGTATTTAGAATCATTATAAATAACAATCCTATGAATTGGAAACATCTTCTGCTAACAGTGCTTGTATGCATGTTAGGAAAACACATCAACGCACAGACAGGAAATGCTGTGATAACCATTAAAAGTACAGAACAAGAAAAAATAGAAAACTGCGAGTTTTTGATTGATCAGATAAAAATTGTTCCTTCATCACAGCATCAAAATCAATACACCTTCTTAAATCTCTCAGCAGGTACACACAACCTCATCATAACAGCTCTATCTCACGAAAAAAAACAACTAAGATTAACGATTGAACCCAACGAAACCAGTCGTTTAACAGTTGAATTAAATTTCCAAGATAACCTCGTTGACGAAGTCATCATCAACGGTGAAAGAAGCAACATTTATTACAACGATTCGAATTTTACGGTTGGTAAATTACCTTTGAAAGACTTGGAAAATCCACAGGTTTACAACTCCATTTCGAAGGAATTGTTGCAAGATCAAGTCGCTACCGACATGAACGACGCTTTAAAAAATGCTACAGGTATTACGCGTTTGTGGGAATCTACTGGTCGTGGTGGAGATGGTGGAGAATTCTACAGTATGCGCGGATTCAGTGTGCAGCCAACGATGATTAACGGTTTACCTAGTCAAAACATGGGCGTTGTGGATCCAGCAAATGTGGAATCCATTGAAGTGATCAAAGGCCCATCGGGAACACTTTTCGGAAGTCCGATGATTTCGTATGGCGGTTTGATCAATGTAACAACCAAAAAACCGTACGACCGTTTGGGTGGGAATTTTGGTTTTGTGACCGGTAATTTTGGCTTGAATCGTTTGACCGCCGACATCAATACGCCACTTGGAAAACGCACAGCTGTTCGCTTGAATGCTGCCTATCACACCCAACAAACGTTTCAAGATGCAGGATTTAAAAAATCCATTTATTTCGCTCCATCATTCAAATTTCAAGCTAGTAAGCGATTGACTTTCTTAATCAATACCGAATTTTTATCTGCCGAGTCTGCAAATGCGCCCATGATTTTCTTGAATCGCTATGCGCCACTTACGTTCAATTCAATTGATTTGTTTGAACGCAATTACAAACGCTCTTTCACTTCCAATGATTTGAGCATCAAAAACCCAACTTTCTCTGTTCAATCTCAAGCTTTGTATAAATTAGCAAAGAACTGGACTTCAAAAACGGTTGTTTCTAGCAGCACCACACAAACAGATGGTTATTACAGTTACTTATGGGACATGAGTGATGGCGATTCATTTTACCGTTATTCTTCTAAACGAAAAGGTGAAACTCAAACAACGGATATTCAACAAAACTTCATTGGTGATTTCCAATTAGGAAAAATGCGCAATCGTTTGGTGGTAGGTTTGGATTATTACCAATCAGACATTCGCAATAGCAGTTCAGGTTGGGTTGGCAATGGAATCGTAAAATTGTCAGACGGAAGTGATTCGGGGAAATTAACCCAAGTTGGTTTGGATAGTTTGTTGACCAATTCGTTTGAAGGTATTTCAACTGCACAAAATCGAATCATGAGTGCTTATTTTTCAGATGTGATCAACATTCTCCCTTCCCTATCGGCAATGGTGAGCTTGCGTTTGGATCATTTTAGTGGACGTGTTGCATATTGGACAACAGATGTGATTAAAAACCAAGTAGCTCTTTCACCAAAATTCGGATTGGTTTACCAACCTGTAAAAGACAAAGTTTCCATTTTCGGAAACTATATGAATGGTTTTGTGAATCAAGCACCAGTTCAAGTATCTGATGCAGATGGAAGTAATGTGCGCATGCAAACATTGGAACCAGAGCAAGCAAACCAACTAGAAGGTGGTGTGAAAACGCATCTTTTCAATGGAAAATTAGCCTTTACGGGAAGTTACTACCACATCTTGGTTTCCAATAAAGTGATGACGGATCCAACTAATGTCAATGGTATCATACAAGGTGGCGAAGTAACGAGTCAAGGGCTTGAATTCAGTGCAATTGCCAATCCAATCAAAGGATTAAACATTGTTGCTGGATACAGTTTAAATGAAGCAAAAGTAACGAAAGACGATCCTGCAAATGGTTATTTAGGACTTCGACCAGAAGAAGCAGGTCCGTCACAATTGGTGAATTATTGGTTGAGTTACACCATCCCTGGTTCGAAATTGAAAGGTTTGGGATTAGGGTTTGGTGGTAACGCTGCAAGCGAACATTTGGCATTGAACAGAGCAACTACAGGAACATTTACATTGCCAGCATACCACATTATGAATGCATCCATTTATTTCAAAACACCAACATTTACAGTTACTTGTAAATTAGACAACATCATGAACCAACGCTATTATTCTGGTTGGTCAGGAGTGATTGCACAACAACCAAGAAGCATTTCATTGAGTTTAAACTATCAATTTTAAATGAAACTGATTCGTCAACTTCACTTTTGGCTCGGCATTACGACCGGGCCAATTGTGTTCATCATAGCAATTACGGGTTGTATTTATGCTTTCCAAGAAGAAATTCAAGATGCCACACAAGCATTTCGTTTTATCGATCCCAAAACCAACACCTCTCCTCTTCCGCCTAGCAAATTAAAGGCTATTGCTCAAAAAGCTTTACCTGGCAAACACATCCATGCCATTTTATACGATCGAAAAGACCGAGCTGCTCAAGCTATTTTCTTTTCACCAGAGCAGTATTACATCAAAATCTATTTGCACCCAACAAGCGGAAAAATCCAGAAAATATACGACGTTCAAAACAGCTTTTTTGCTTGGATTTTAGAGGGTCATTTTTACTTGTGGCTTCCTCCAGTTATTGGTCAACCAGTTATTGCGAGCAGTACCTTGATCTTTTTAATACTGATCATTTCAGGATTGTATTTATGGTGGCCGAGAAATAAAAACAACAAACGACAACGCTTCTCCATCAAATGGTCTGCTAGATGGCGACGTAAAAATTATGATTTACACAGTGTTTTGGGCTTCTACGTGTTCGTTTTTGCTTTCGTTTTTGCTTTTACTGGTTTAATCTGGGGTTTTACCTGGTTCAAAGAAAGTGTGTATTTCGCCTTTTCAGGTGGAAAACAAACCGTTGATTATTACGAGCCGACATCGAATGAAAAGCATAAGAACCGATCTGAATTTGTTCCAGCAATTGATCAAATTTGGTCTCTGATGCAACAGGAATATCCAACTGCAGAGCAAATTGAAATCCATTTACCCGCAACAAAAACTGCGAGTATTGCTGCCAACGCTAACTTAGATGCAACCACCTATTGGAAAATTGATTACCGTTACTTTGATCAGTATTCGCTTAAAGAGAAAGAAGTAACACATCAATGGGGCCGATTTACTCAAGCCAGTTTTACTGACAAATTCATGCGGATGAACTACGATATCCACGTTGGTGCAATTGCAGGTATAACCGGTAAAATACTCGCTTTTGGAATAAGTTTGATCATCGCATCTTTGCCAATAACTGGGGTTCTAATTTGGTATGGAAGACGAAAGAAAAAACATTTAAATACAAAACGGACGATGTGAATCGTCCGTTTTTTTTTTATGCTTTAGATAAGAT
>JADLGD010000224.1 GCA_020849495.1 Fluviicola sp. | reverse complement strand
TTCGAATAAACTTTGAACCTTCAATTTTTTTCATGAAAAAACGGGATAGGATCCCCATGGTTCGCCACCAAGCAAATTTACTCAAGAGCACCAATTCCATTTGTCCATCCACCACCGTTGATTTTGGAGAAATCACAAAACCGTTTCCAAATTCAGAAGAATTAGCAATGGAACAAAGTAAAAACTTCCCTTTGATGGTTTCATCTGGAAGTTCGATTTTCATTTTCGGTGGATTGTAGGAAAAATACTCTTCATACACTAATTGGGTGTAACCCCAAAAACCACGAATGTGGTATTCGTCAAATCGTTTTGCGATAAACGCATCAAAACCATAACCACCAACACCTAAAAAAGGTTTATCGTTGGCCAAAGCAGTATCCATGCAAATGGAATGCAGTTGATTGATGTTTTTGATAGCTTCAGGTGTTTTTAAAGGAATTTTTAAATGCCTCGCTAAACCGTTTCCTGATCCAGTTGGAATGATCGCCAAATGACATTTTGTTCCAATTAATGCTGTTCCAACTTCATGAACAGAACCATCACCACCTACGGCGCATACAATGTCAATTCCTTCTTTAGCGGATTCCTCTGCGATTGATTTTGCGTGACGTTTGTATTGAGTAATCGCGATATCATAATCAAAGAGCGTATGATCCAAGTGCGCCTCAATCATTTGAGGTACCTTGGCTTTTTTTACGCCTCCCGAAATGGGATTGATGATGAAACGGATTTTCTTTTTCATTCAACCCGCGTTTTGTTTTGAATTAGATCGCGATTATAGCGTTGAATGATTGCCTTTGTGCGCACTTCCATCGCTTTTGCTTTTTTCATTTGTTGCTTTAATTCATCTTTCGGAATCAGTTGTTTTCCTGTATGATCAACTAATTTCGTTTTCTTGTCATTTGAAAAATACAACAAATAGTTTTGATTGAAGTAATAATAGGTTCCTTCAAGGTAACACAATGCTTCTCTTTGTTCTTTTGAAAAATAACTATGTCCAAAAGCGTAGTATTTTGTTTTCACGTTTACTAAATCCAGAACAGTAGGCATGATATCTAGCTGTTGAAAGATTTCATTTTCCATGCGTTTTGGTAGTTTTCCAGAAGGATGATAAAATGCAATTGGTATTTTATACATCTGAGTTCGATTCGAATAGAAATCGCTGTTGGTAGATGGAGTATGATCAGCAACTAAGACAAATAAGGTGTTATCGTACCAAGGTTCTTTTTTTGCTTGTTCGAAGAATTTTTGCAAACTGATATCACCGTAATGCAAACTTTGACAAATAGGCTGAGGACCTTTTTTCAATTTTGAGCGCCAATATTTAGGAACATAATACGGATGATGGGATGAAAGGGTGAATAGTGTTGCCATAAATGGCGCTTTCATTTTTGTCAATTGCTTGGCTGTCCAAGGATTGAAATATTCATCCAAAATCCCCCATGTTTTATCAAAATGCGCATCGTTGTTGTATTCAAATCGACCAACGTATTTATCAAATCCGATGAATTGGGTAAAACTGTTGAAACGCATGGAGCCATTTGTTGCCCCATGATAAAAAGCAGTTGAATAGCCTTCTTCTTTCAAAATGTTAGGAAGCGAACTTATCGGATTGCTGCCATAAGCGGAAGAGATATACGGATTGTCCATCCAAGTAGGCAAAGAAGCAACGATAGTAGGAACAGCTTCAATGGATTTTTTTCCGTTTGAAATACCGTATTTGAACGACCAGCTTTCTTTTATCAAAGAATCGAGAAAAGGGGTGTACGTTTCGCCATCGTTGAACGTTCCGACCCATTCGTTACCAAAACTTTCCAACATGATGATCATTACATTGGTTTTGTTGGGTAAAATGTTCTGAGGGTGGGTTGTTTGAATGGGATTGTATAATTTTTCTAATTGCGCGTCTGAAAAATACTTTTTCGCTTCTAGATCATTCTTCCCGTATGATTTTAAAAAGGTAAACGCTGAATTAAGAACCAAAGCCGTGTTTTGTGGGTTGGTATAAAGTGTTGCATCTATGGGTGAAATTGGCTTGTGGCTCGTACCACCTCTGCCTAACAATACAAAAATTGGAATAAGCACGAAGAAATAGATGATTTCTCTTTTGGTTGAACTGGTATAGGAGTTCGATTTCCAACGAGAGTAATTTGTTTTTCGATACAACCAGCGATTTGCAATAAAAAGGATAACAAAAAATACCAATAAAAACCAGAAATCACGCAGGAAACTGCTTAGTAATTGACCGATATCATTACCAGCAGAAACGATTGCAAATAAATCTGCTGTTGACCGTTTTTGTGTATAGTTGTAATACTCTGTATCCAATAAATTGAGAGCAATAATTGCTAAAAGTGGGATATGAAAACTTAAAGCCTGTATAAATCTAATCCATTTGTTGTTTTGCCATTTAATGGGTAACAATGAAAAAGAGATAAATGGCATGAGTAACAAACTGATGGTTACCAAATCAAACCAAATACCACTCAACCAATCTGTCCAAACGACTTCCGAAAACGAATCATAATTGTAAAAAAAGAAAAGTAAACGTGTACAGGTTAGAATCGAAAGTACAACGCCTATTCGTAAGAATAAGCCTTTCACATTTGCAGGTATTTTAGCTCCCATTTTTTGCCACATGAATACAAAAATACGCATCCTTTTTCATGTTTTTGATTAGATTTTACCAATTATTGGATTCTATCTGTTTGTTTCGCTTACATTTGGTTTAACATTTAACTGCACTATGATAAAAAGTCTACTTCTGTTTTTGGTTGTTTTAACACCAATTTTCTCCACTGTTTATGCTCAAGATGTGAAGTCGTATGCGGTATTTACAGGGAAAGGTAAAAAATCAAGTTACACTAAAATGCTGAATACGGTTAGTGAATCGAATGTGATTTTATTTGGAGAATTACACGATAATTCCATCGCTCATTGGTTGCAATTGGTCTTGGCGCAAGATTTAACAGAAATGTATGGAGGAAAGTTAGCTTTTGGATCGGAAATGTTTGAAACACATCAAGCTAAATTCTTGCAACAATATTTAATCGATGGCAATGCAAAAGCATTTACTGATTCAACGAAATTGTGGAGTAATTTTGCCACTGATTATAAGCCGGTTGTTGATTTTGCAAAGGATAACAAAATGCTGTATTTCGCTGCAAATGTACCGAGAAAATACGCTTCATTGGTTTTTAAAAAGGGAACCGAAGCTTTGGATTCATTACCCGCTTCTGAAAAAGCGTTGTTATGTCCCTTACCTTTTCCGTTTGATTCCACGCTTTCTCAGTACAAAGAACTGATTAAAATGGGATTGGAAATGCATGCTTCGGGAATCAATTTTGCAAAAGCACAAGCAATTAAAGACGCTACCATGGCTTGGAATATTTGTGAGCGTTTAAAGACTTATTCCACCATTTTACATTTCAACGGTTCGTATCATTCTGATTTTCATCAAGGGATAGAGTGGTACATTCATCAGTATAATTCAACTGCAAGTGTGGCTACTATTTCAACGGTAACACAAAGCCAATTGAAAACCTTGGATGAAGAATTTTTGGGGAAAGCAGATTTCATCATTGTGGTTGATGAACGGATGACCAAAACGATGGAGTAAAACATTCAAGGTAAAAAGGCAATTTTACCTTATGAGTTTTTAATGCCTCCTTGAAATTTGGAATGTAGAACTGTTTTGAGAACTAATTCGAATTCTCAAAGAAATTCTGTTTAAAAGGTAAAATTGCCTTTTTACCTTGTAGGGATTCTTTAACTTGTTCAAAAATTTCGAAATTAAGGTCATTTCTCCTCGAGTTTTTCCAACTCTTTTTGAAACAAAAAAGAGCCGTAATTTCTCACGACTCTTTCAGTTACTTTTTTGCTTTTATCTATTTCACAGCATCTGCTTTTTGCTGGGCTGTATTCATAATCTTATCTGCTTGTTCTTGCGCTTCAGACTCTAACTTTTTCGCTTTGTTATCCGCTGTTTTCTTCGCTTGGTTACAAGAAACTTCAGCTGCTTTCTTTTTCAATGGATTGCTACCTGCTTCTTTGAAACCTTGGTCACAAGCTGTTTGAGCTTCATCACGCAATTTATCTCCCGCTTTTTTCGCTTCAGCAATCACTTTATCTGCTTGTTTTCGACCTTCATCCAGGATCTCTTGTTTTTTCTTGTTCAAGTCTTCTTTTACTTCTTTCACTTTTTCATCTACGATCTTTTTCACAGTGTCTTTTACTGTTTCTTTCACCGTATTGATCATGTTTTGCGTGAAGTTTCCTGTTGCTTTCAAAATCGCTTCTTTGAAGTCAGTTTTGATGACTGGTTTCATCACTGTTCCTCCAACCAATGTTGTGACAGGAATGAAATCTGGGAATGAACCTACATTCAATTTCGGAACAGCGCTGTTTGCTTTCGCCATTAACGATTCAGCTTGTTTGATCATCGAAGCAGGAATCATCTCTTTCGGGATTTTCATTTCCAACTTGTAATCGATGTTTTGTTCAAAAGTGGAATAACCTGAAATTTTGGTGTCAATTCCTGATAGTTTCAAATTGAACGGTGTGATACTCACTTTTCCATCTGCAAACTTGAATTTCGCTTTCACATCTTTCAAAGTTTGTGTGCTCAATTTGTTCATGTTCAATGATTCTGCAGTTTTCTTCATGGGTTCAAAACCACTAACTGTAATCAAGTTTGTAAAGAAATCGCCATCTCCCGTCAATGAACTGTAAACTGGTTCCAATGATTTGGTCAAGTTGGATTTAAAGTTCAAGTTTGAACTGATTTTTCCCTGTGCATATTTTGCAATCGGTGCCAATTTTTCAATCGTTAAGAAGTGTGACGTCAATTCTTTAATATCAATGTTTCCTAAATTGTAACCGAAATCAACCGCTGGTTTGTTGTGGTCTTTTGAATTGTAACTTCCACGTAAACCAACATTTCCTCCCATGGTGTTCATGGTAAGATTATTCAAGGAAGCCACTTCTTCTTTCATGTTCACATTTCCTTTGATGTTTCGAACGTCCACACCATTGTAACGCATTTTTTGAATGTTGGTGTTCAAATCAAAGTCTACATTTCCAGGAATCAAAATCGGTTCAGCATTTGGATCAGCAGGAGCTGGTTCTGTAGGAGTAGCTGAACTTGTTGTAGGAACAACGCCCATCAAATTATCTAAGTCGAGGTTGTTACTGTTGAAATTAAACGCTCCTTTTAGCAATTCATCTCTGAAAATATAGCCCATGTAATTGTCCACTTTTCCATCCATGGCAAAATCAGATTTCCCCATTTTTGCATTCATTTGTTCCAATGCAAGGTTTTGTGGACTGAAACGCAAGGTCATTTTTTGAATGTCAACCGCTTCGTTCAAGTCTTTTGTTTTGTACAACAAATCGAATAATTGGATAGTACCTCGTGCATTGAAGGCTTCGTAGTTTTCATTCTCAATGGCACTCATGCGACCATTTAAAGCCACATCTGCATTCAATTTTCCTTTGTACGATTCACCTTCAGCTAAAGGCATTACTTTACCCAAGGTTGCAAGGTTCACTTTCGCCAACACCTTTGAATCCAATAAAGGATCGGTCATTGGGTTGCGCATTTTTAAGGTCGCATCAATCACGTTTCCAACAAAGTCTGCATGGAATTTTTTGACATCCAAAGTCATTTTGTCGAGGTTTTCACCACCAACGTATTCAGAACCTGCGTCCACATTGATGTTGTTGATTGTTCCTGGTACACCAGCATATTTAATGCTTGCTTTTTTCACCAATAAACCAAAATCCCAAGCTGGTAAGTTTTTATCGTCTAAACGACCCTTCACCATTCCATCTACTTTCACATCACCTTTAGCAACCATGCTTTCATATCCGCTTTGGTAGAAAGTAGGCACTAACGATAACACATCTTTGAAAGCGATTTGATTCGTATTCATTTTCAAATCCATGTTGTCATGGTCTTCTAACATTTCATAGAAACCATCCAAAGACATTTTGAAATTGTTCAATTCAAAGTTGTTTTCTTTCAAGGTGAATTTGGAAGATTTTTCTTTCATCTCCATCAAAAGATTCGCTTCAGCTTTCGTTTTCACTTCCGATAAATAGCTCATACCGTCCATTTCAAAAGTCAAAGCATCGATGGTAGTGGTTGTTTCAAAGTCAATTACTTCTTCGGTTAAGTCACCAACACCTGTGTGGTTCAAGTTTTTGATGTTCGCATACATATCACTTGCCTGATCATCGTAAACCAATTGAACATTGTTGAGTGTGTATTCTTTCAAGGATAATTTGAACGCACTTGGTTCTTCTTGTACCTCTATTGGTTGTTCTTCTGTTGGAATAACGATATCGTAGTTGGCTTTTCCTTCAGGAGAAACACGTACATCAAATTTTGCATCGTTGATGGTAACCGCATCTACTTCAATTTGATCTCCGCCAATGACGTCCCATAAACCGACATGTGCTTCAATATTTTTGATGTCTGCCAACTTTACGCCTTTGTATTCCGTTCTACCTGTTACAGAAACATCATACAATTGAATGGTCACATTGGGGAAAGTTGATAAAAACGTTAAGTCAAAGTCTTTGATTTCGACATCTGCTTTAAGGGTTTTATTGACTTCCTTCAAAACCAATTCTTTGATTTCATCTTTAAATACAATCGGAATAATGATGATTGCTAAGATTAAAAACAAAAAGGTAATTCCTGTCCACTTAAGGATTCTTCTGAACAAGCTTTTTTTCTTTTTCGGTTTTTTTTCCTTTGTCGCCATTGTAGGTCTGTTTTTGGATTATGAATTTTGTAAGGCAGCTCCATCAAAACGCGTGGAGGTTTAACAGACGAAAGTAAGTTTTTTCAGTTAATGATGGATGTTAATTTTTATTAGATTTTAAACAAGATTGATTTTTCTGCTTTGAAAAACAAGGATATAAAGTAAGTTTGTAATATGAAATAAGCTACACGAAATAATTTTCGATTCAAGCACAATTGAACATTATTTCGTTTTGCGATACCATATGACCATTTAAAAACAAATTATATACATATGAAAAAGTTTGGTTCACTAGTCGTTTTTGCATGGGCAACTCTTGGTTTGAATGCTCAAATCTCTTCTGGTAAAGTGGAAGAGCCTAAAAAAGAGGAAACTAAAGTCAAAGCTCCGAAAGAAAAACGTGTTCCAACAGAAGGAACGGAAGAGTTAGTGCTTTTTGGTGGTGCAGCTTATGCTAAATCATTTCGTGAATTGAAAGAGAATGTGAGTCCTTATGGTGATCCGCTGGGTGAACGTGCCAATGAAACTGGTATCAATGTGTTTTCTTACCAATTGGGCGCTCGTAATCGCATCAATCATTTCTTGAGTTATGAAGCCGGACTTTCATTTGACAAATACGGTGAAGCTTACAAGTACAATGCAACCGAAGACGACAGTACCTTTTCTTATACCAACAAGTATGCTTTTGTGTCTTTGCCGATTCAAGTGTTTTATACTTATGGAAAAGATTTCCGCTTTTTTATTGGTGGAGGTATTCAACCCATGTTGGCAACAAAGTTTTCGTATGAAGAGAAGTATACTGATTCATTAGGAAGCGAATCCAGTTCTAAAATCAGAAGTACAGAACGCATGGCAGGTGTGAGTTTGAATTTGGTTGCATCAGCAGGTATCCAATGGCGATTCAGTAAAGCTTTGTCTTTGTATTTTATTCCAATGTATGCGTATGGAATAACGAACTCGTATGCAAAACAAGAGCCCTACAAACATTACGTCAGAGGGCTCCATTATCGTTTCGGAATTACTTTACATATTCCAAATAAAGAATAGTTTTATTCATCACTACTTCCTACAATTTCATTCGAACCACCAAAACTTTGCACATCTCCATCGTAGAAGATGCGTAATTGTGCTGTGTCGCGCATGAAATCAATTTTACCCACTTCAATGCGGTTGATTTTTAAACCAGTGCGTTTTTCAACATCAGCATGCATTTCAGCATACAATTCTGGTTTGATTAAATCGATGCGCTCGTATTGGATGATTTTGCGTGTTTCGTGTTTCAATAACCACAATTTTTCCAAACCGTAAGTGATAGCAACCAAGACCACATTCATGACCGCCATTTCAGCCAATGAGATTTTATTGGATGCCAAAGCGTTCATTACTGAAATACCAATGACCAAGAAAAGATAGGTCATTTCCTTGATTTCGATGCTTTCTGTGCGGTAACGCAAGATGCCGAAAATGGCAAATAATCCCAAGCCCATTCCCGTGTCAATGTCTAACTTTTTCAAGCCGAAACACAAGAAAAAAGTAATCATACCAATCAAGTAATAGGTGAATAAGTAATCTTTTCTTCTGGATTGGGGGTAATATAAAAAGCGAATTAAAACCGTAAGGATAAAAACGTTAATCAGCATTCGGAACACCAAAGCGTAAAAATCATCGTTGAAATAAGTGATCCCAAACAAGGTGTTATCTGCTTTCAAAAGTAGTCCTGTCATTTTGTGTTTAATTTATGTATAAATAAGCGTTTTGCTTTGAATCGGTTGGATTTCAAAACATATTGATCATACAAATCCATCATTCCGAAACAAAATTTGGAGATACGGAACGGATGAATACGTCTGTTTTTCATTAATTGATAAAAAGGCGAATTGCGGTTCAACTTGGGTTGTTTCAACTCTGCAATGACCACTTGAGAAAGCGTTTGCTCTTTGTGAACAGGACTGTCCAACGATCCATTCGTTACATCAAAGTCAATCGTCAAGCGCTCTTCGCTGGTTTTGTTGACCAAGGTGATACGGCGGTAGGAATTGATCATCACTGGATGCAAATTCAAATCTTCTTTCAAACGCTTGCGCAAAAATTCAGCATGCTCACCGGTAAACGTATCCGTAAATCCTTCGATGGCAATGCGTTTTTTATCTGTTCGACCTTTTATTTTTTCTTTCACCTCCAAAAAACTCGCATTTGAATCAATGTAGGTGCGAATTCTCACCTTGTAACGGTGCGGAAGTGAGCGGTGATGATCATTGAAAAAGCGGTAGTATTCATTGTCGAAATACTGACTGGTATAATCAAATATCACCTTTCCTTCAATGTTCAATACATCGTAGAAGGGGCGTATTACTTCCAGTATATCAGGGAGTTCGGCTAAGCGAAAAGCAAATTTCTCATCCGTGCGATTCATTAACGGAGCACGCGACAGTTCCTCGAGGGAAATGCCATGGAATGTGTGCAATAATTTTGTTAATGTATCCTTCATGTTGAATTCAAATATAGTTAATCTAAGCAATTAACATTTTCCTTATGACACATTATTCTTGGAAAGGTTTGAAATAATACTAAAATTTAGTTGAATTGGAGTGAATCAGCTAAAAGTTGAAGGATCCTTTTTATTTATTCCACAACAATTACCGCTTCCGATTCAATCATTTTATTGGATTGCATCAATTGCAAACGGTATTGAGCTGCCGCTAATTGATTAGTGGGAAGCAAATAGTTGGTGTTTCCTGAAACCACGCTTTGTTTGAAAAGTACTTTACCCAGTTCGTCTACTAAAACCAAATCGTGAGGCGAATCTATGGCACCAATGTATGCTGAAAGCGGATTGCCAGCAACAAGTGGATTGGGAAAAACAGTCAACAAAGTACCATCACCATGGTAGATGGGGGTTGGGTCTGCTATGGTATGCTGAAAAGTAATGGTATCGTTTTCATTGTTGCAACCATGCGCAATAAGCGTTATGGTGTAAGTGCCAGCTTGTACGTAATGATGCACCATGGTATCCACTTCTTCTGTAGTTGTAGTGCTTTGACCATCACCAAACTGCCAAGTATAACTGCCAGCTTGCACACTTTGATTGATAAAAACAACACTGTCAGTAGTGCTACTTAGAATACCAACTGCAGCTTGCGGCGGACCCAAAAAACCGAGGCAGTTGGTTTTGAGTAGATAACCATATTGATACGGCTTGTTGCCTTGGAAATCATCCCATTTAAAACAAACTCCAGCCAATAGAAAACCACCATCAGCTGTAGTATCAATGTCTTTGATGCTGTATCCAGGATCTAAAACGGAATCAATTGGGAAATATCCATAATCCCTTGACCATTCAATTGAGCCAGTTATACTATTTACTTTATGAAAACGTAAAAAAGCAACTGCTTTAGTTGGATTAATCATTTCATTATACAGTACTGCTGTATAAACAGCGTTATTTTGATATACAAAATCATTTATCATTATTAGTTCATCAGCACCAGTAAAGTAGTCAGCATAAAGTGGTGTTTTCCAGATCAACTGATGATTTTGATTGAGTTTTGCAATAACAGGACGCACGTTGGTTTCATCATTATTGGGAGGGTTTCCAAATGTATAGCTGTCTAAATAACCAAAAATAGAAGTGCCATCAGGCAATTCTTGGTATCCGGGTGTGCCATAGCAATAAGGGGTGTCTTGAAAAACATCCCGGTCTATTTCATTGCCATTGGCATCGCAGTTGATGAAGTAGTTTAAAGCGATGTCATCAGCATCGAATTGAGCAGTGATACGATTATGATTGATGTATAGTGTGAAACTATTATCAGAATGTAATTCCAAATCTCGGAAGTAAAAAGCAGGTGGAGAAAAAGCTGTGCTAGTGTGATGAAACTTTTTTTTCCATAGAATTTGACCAGCTTGGTTTAGTTTTACAACAAGTGTACCTGCTTTACCATCAAAAACAGGACCATTGCTGTCTGTGTTATAATCCCAATAAGTTGTAGCATATAAATAGGTGTTGTCATTACAAATCGACAGTTTTGAGTCGTCAAAAAGTATCAAACTATCGCTAACCCACAAATCAGTGTACAGACTATCAAAAACAATTGTTCCATTTGGTGATTGTTCCAAGAGTCTAAAAGCTAAATAGTTGATGCCGTTTAAGTGTTGATTGGTATAAGCAAAAACGAAGTTTCCGTTCGCATTCAGTTGTATTTCTGATAAAGCAAAACCTGAATATTGAAAAAAAGTATCAATTTCGTAATTATACCCAATAATTTCATTCCCAGAAAGATCTAATTTACCAAAACGATGATACAAACGCCCTGTATTTCTACCAACACTCGCTACATAATAAAAACAAGAATCTGTTTCATATAGATTTCCAATTCTTGCTAAACTATCCTCAAACAAATAGACTTTTTCAAAGCCGTTTTGCCCCCAACTAAAGGAGGGCAAAAGCAGCAAGAAAAAAAGATAGATTTGTTTTGTCATTGTTGGTTTTATTGAATCACCACTCGTGATTGATAACTTTTACATGTGTTGCATTGTACACTGATAACGTAAATTCCCGCTTTAGGGTTGTTTAACTTGAATGTTATTTGATTCAATGAACGCGTTTGTTGGGTAAAAGGGATGGGTTCGATTTTAACTTCATTTTCAAAATAAATTTACCAAAATAAATTGAACCTCAAAATTATTGAATGCTTACCTTTGCCCCATGCAAAAGAAAATCGTTTTACTAGGTTCAGGAGAATTGGGGAAAGAAGTGGTGATTGCCTTGCAACGCCTCGGACAAACTGTGATTGCAGTGGATTCCTATCCCAATGCGCCAGCTATGCAAGTGGCTGATGGTTTTGAAGTAATCAACATGTTGGATGGTGCTGCCTTGGATGCACTTGTAGCCAAACACCAACCAGATCTTGTTGTTCCAGAAATTGAAGCCATTCGAACAGAACGTTTTTACGATTATGAGCAACAAGGAATTCAAGTGGTTCCTTCGGCTAAAGCAGCCAATTTTACCATGAACCGTAAAGCCATTCGCGACCTAGCTGCAAAAGACTTGGGTGTGAAAACAGCAAATTACTTGTATGCTTCCACCTTGGAAGATTTCACAGCTGCGGTGCATCAAATTGGTATTCCGTGTGTAGTGAAACCACTCATGTCAAGTTCGGGTAAAGGGCAATCCATTATTCGTTCTGAAGCTGAAATTGAAAAAGCCTTTCATTACGGAATGGACGGTTCACGCGGTGATGTGAAAGAAATGATCATTGAAGAGTTCATCGCTTTTGATTACGAAATTACCTTGCTTACAGTGACTCAAAAAGAAGGAGAAACCTTGTTTTGTGCACCCATTGGACACCGACAAGAACGTGGGGATTACCAAGAAAGTTGGCAACCCATGCCGATGGATCCAGCGCATTTGAAACAAGCACAAGACATGGCCTCAAAAGTGACTGCTGCTCTTGGCGGAGCTGGTTTATGGGGCGTAGAATTTTTCATCACAAAAGACGGTGCGTATTTCTCTGAATTATCACCTCGACCACATGATACGGGGATGGTTACCTTGGCTGGAACGCAAAATTTCTCTGAATTTGAATTACACGCTCGTGCCATTCTAGGTTTACCAATACCTGCAATCCATCAGTTGAAAAACGGTGCTAGCGCAGTGGTTTTAGCCGATCAAGAAAGTGATGTAGCTCCTGCATTTAAAGGTTTACACGAAGTAATGGCTGTTGATGGCGCCGATGTTCGCATCTTCGGAAAGCCAACCACACGTCCGTATAGAAGAATGGCTGTGGCACTTTACTCAGGAACGGAAGACATCCAAAGCATCACTAATAAAGCAAAGGAACTCGCTTCCACCATTTCTATTGAGTACAAATAAACCCCAAAAAAGGGTTGTCATCGTTGGTGGCGGTCCTGCAGGTTTGATGGCTGCAACACAATTGCTTGCGAGTGATTGTGAATTGATTTTAGTAGATCAAAAAGCTTCTATAGGTCGTAAATTTCTTGTTGCTGGAGACGGTGGCTTTAATTTGACCCATTCGGAGACCATCAAATCTTTTGTCGAGAAATACGATTCTCTTTGGATCAAGAACGCTGTTGCTCAATTTACCAATACTGATTTTGTTGCGTTTTTGCATGAATTAGGTATTCCTACCATGATTGGTTCATCGGGGAAAGTGTTTCCAGAAGAAGATACAAAACCCATTCAAGTGTTGAATGCGTGGAAAGCGCATTTAGGCGATCGTGTAAACTACCATTTGGGTTGGAAATTGGAAGATTTTCAAGACGGAATAGCTCATTTTTCAGCTGAAGAAAAAACGCACACCCTTTCGTATGATTATTTGGTTTTGTGTTTAGGCGGGAAATCCTGGTCGGTTACCGGTTCTGATGGAACTTGGGAGACCTTGTTGAAATCAAAAGAAGTGCCTATTATTCCATTTACGTCGAGTAATTCCGGTTTGGAATTGTACGACAATTGGTTACCAGAAATAGATGGACAAATCATCAAAAATGTACTGGTTTCTTGCAAGGGATTTTCGTGTCATGGAGATGTGGTGTGTACCAAATACGGATTGGAAGGTAAACCTATTTATGCGGTGAATAGAGGCGTTCGACAAGATGAACGACCAGCTATAACAATCGATTTCAAGCCACAAATGCAAGTGGATAAAATTGCCCAAATCTTGAAAAAAGCAAAAACGCCTACACAAGGTTTGAAAGAACTCAAATTGTCGCCTGTTGCTTTATTTTGGTTGAAAACCTTTGTTTCAAAAGAGGCTTACAATGATTCCAAAAAATTAGCTCAACACATCAAAGCTTTCAAAGTGGGCATCAAAGGATTTAGACCTATTGATGAAGTGATTTCAACTGCTGGAGGCGTTGCGATAGCTGCCATTGATGAATTTGGAGAATTGCTGAATCAGTCCAAAGTGTTTTGTGCAGGTGAAATGATTGATTGGGACGCACCAACCGGTGGCTATTTAATTCAGGGATGTGTTTCCAGTGGATTTGTAGCTGGAAAGCGGATTGCTAATCAACTGAACAAGTAGCTCTGACTAAAAAATCAGGAAAACCGATTTTTACATCATATTTTCTTGATAATTGATAATTAATCAATTGAAAATTACTGATCTATTCTCGGTAAATTAATACGCTCTTTTGCGATAAAACAAGTAGGAAATTGTTGCTGAATGGCTGCTTTAACGCGTTCTGCTTCCAACAGTGTTCTAAAATCACCCACTTTCAGGTAATAATGAGGCGCAGTAAATTCTACGTAAGTATCCACTTTCGGAAATTGAGCAATGAATTTCGAGCGCGCGTCATCCACCGTTGACTTATCGGAATCATGTGTAATTTGCACGCGATAGCCATTCATTTGAGGAACCGTTGATGGTGGAATAATCGCGCTTTGATTTCTCACCAATTCATCAATTCGGGCATCTTTGATAACCGTTATTTGAGCATGTCCAAAAAACCATGTTGAACAAAGAACAAGTGTAGAAAAAAGTGATTTCATTGCTGTAATTATTTTCACAAAAGTAAGTAAAAATAGGTGTTGAAATAATTTGTCTTTTTTTCAAACTTTTTTTCAGAAAATCGAGTACTCATTCTGTCCATTAAAATCACCCGAAACTTAGCTAAAACCTATCTAATTAGAGAATTGTTAAGAAATGTGAAAGCCAATTCTTATTTAGAATCATTTTAAATTAAATTAACATGAGTAGAAATTGTCAGAAAAGTGTCAGGAAATGTAGGTATTCTTCTAAATTTGCCATCGTCAATCCTTGTGTTTCACTCGTTTTGACAGCATTTTATAGGAACAAAAATATCTAATAGTCAGATGTTTAGAAGTATAAAACAATGGTGTATCACGGCGCTTTCGACAGTATTTGTCTTAAGTGCTTTTGATGGTTTTGCCCAAGATGGCGAGGCGCTTTTCAAAGCAAAATGTGCTACCTGTCACCAACCTCACAAGGATGGTACAGGTCCGAAATTGTACAAAGTTCGCGACAAGTGGGCGAGTGAAGGTGCAAAGGATGGTTCAATTTATCAATGGGTAGCAAACTGGAGTGCTGCAGCTGCAGCTGATCCATATGCTGCTAAAATTTCTGCTGTCAAGGCTACTGCAATGAGTCAGTTCCCTGAATTGGCTGGAAAACAGAAAGACATTGATGCAATCTTTGATTATGTAGATGCTCAACCAGATCCTGCAACTGCTGCTGCTGATCCTGCTGCTGCAGGTGGCGCTGCTGGAGATGCTGCTGCTGGGGCTGCTGAAACAGAAGAAGGAAGTTTGTCATGGGTGTGGATCATTCTTGGTGTAATCTTTATTGCAATTGTAATGGCAGTTGGTGGCGTTCGCCGTCAATTAAACATTGCGACTCGCGAAGCTGAAGGGAAACCAGTGAATGAGGACATGTCATTTGGACAAGAGTTTAAATCTTGGGCTTGGCACAATAAACGTTACGTAGGTATCGCTTCTTTAGTAGTTGTGATTTCATTGATCGTATCGTTGTTCTTGTCATTGTATTCAATTGGTGTGGTTGAAAATTACCAGCCGTCACAACCAATTGCATTCCCACATGATATCCATGCTGGTAAAAATGGAATCGACTGTAAATACTGTCACAACTCTGCAAACAAATCTAAATCTGCTGGTTTACCAACAGTGAACGTTTGTATGAACTGTCACAAACAAATCAGTGGTAACACACCAGATCAGCAAGAGAAAATCAAAGCGATTTACGAAGCTGCAGGATGGGATGGTACAAAATATACTGGTAAAACAAAACCAATCGTTTGGAACAAAGTTCACGTTTTACCTGATCACGTTTACTTCAATCACTCACAACACGTTGAAGTGGGAGGTGTAGATTGTAAACAATGTCATGGTGATATGACGAAAATGAACGAAACTGCGAAAGTTCAACCAGTAGCTGAATTGAACAAAGTAGAAGGTAACATTCCATTAACGAAAGCTACATTGACAATGGGTTGGTGTATCGAGTGTCACGGTGAAAAAGAAATTTCTTCTGGATCATTGGATACAAAAGGTGATGGTTACTACAATGAATTACACAACCGATTATTGAAAGACAAGAAATTGTACGGTAAATACTTGGAAGATAAGAAAATAACAGTAAAAGAATTAGGCGGTTGGGAATGTGCTAAATGTCACTATTAATCAATCCTTAACAGTAGATAAAGTAAATGGCTATGTCAAAAAAATATTGGAAAGGTCTTGATGAATTGCAGCAAACTCCTGCATTTGTTGAGTCGAGAGATCGTGAGTTTCCACAGTCCGTTACAGTTGACGAATTCTTAGGTGATGAGCAGTTGGCTGAGACTTCTACGGCACGTCGTGACTTCTTGAAGTTTTTAGGTTTCAGTGTTGCCGCTGCTACGGTTGCTGCATGTGAGGCTCCTGTTACAAAAGCAATTCCTTACGTTAATAAGCCTGAAAACGTAACGCCAGGTATGGCTACTTGGTACGCTTCAACGTTTTACGATGGTAATTCATACGCAAGTATTTTGGTTAAAACTCGTGAGGGTCGTCCAATTTACATCAAAGGAAACCGCGATTACGGATTCACTGGTGGTGCTACAAATCCACAAATCATTGCGTCCATCTTAGGATTGTATGATAGCGCTCGTTTAACAGGTGCTCAAGCAAATGGAAAATCAACTTCATTTGATAAATTAGATGGTACTGTTAAATCTGAATTGAAAGCGATTGCTTCTAAAGGAGGAAAAGTAGCTGTAGTTTCTAGTTCAATCATTTCACCATCTATGTTGATGGCTTTGGGTGAATTATCTACTGCTTTGTACGGTCCTTCTGAGGCTGGTGCATACAATGCAAATTTCAACTTGGTTCATTACGATGCAGTTTCATACAATGGAATGCGTGAGGCGAACCTTGCAACATTTGGAATGCGCAGTATTCCTGATTATGATTTCTCAAAAGCAAAAACGGTTGTTTCTGTAGGAGCTGATTTCTTAGGAACATGGTTATTGTCGAATCAATATGCTGCTCAATACGGTACACGTCGTAATCCTGATGGAGAATGGATGACAAAACACTTCCAATTTGAATCAGTGATGTCGTTAACTGGATCAAATGCAGATTACCGTGGAACAATCAAACCAAGTCAACAAGCAAATGTTCTTGCTTATATCTTGAAAGGTTTTGGTGTTAGCACAGGTGTTTCTACAGATTTAGATAAATCAGCTGCAGCAATTGCAGATCAAGCTATCGCGGCATTGAAAGCGTCAAAAGGTGCTTCAATTGTTGTTGCTGGATCAAACAACAAAGCAGTTCAGATTTTAGCTAATAAATTAAATCAAGTTGTAGCTTCTTACGGTTCAACCATCAAGTTCGAGAATGAATTGATGATGTTCCAATCAGAAGATGCAAAAATGCAAAAATTGGTTGCTGATGTAATCGCTGGAAAAGGACCTGAAGCAATTATCTTCATGGGAACGAACCCAGCTTACTCTTTACCAAACGGTGATGCATTTGCAAAAGCTTTGTCGAAAGTACGTTTAACCGTTACAACTTCATCTCATGCAGATGAAACAGCTGTTAACTGTAAATTCATTGCTCCTGATCACCACGCTTTAGAAGCTTGGGCTGATTACAATGCAAAAGCTGGTCACTATGCAGTAGCACAACCAACAATTCGTCCTTTACACGATACAGCTTCCGCTTTAGAATCAATCTTGGTTTGGGCTGGAAAAGCAGCACGTGGTGGTAAAGATTCACGAGTAGCATTTGATTACATCTCAAAAACTTGGGAAACATACGGATTCCCTCAACAAACAACATACACTGACTTCCAAACTTATTGGGGAATTGCTGTACACAACAGTACAATGGAAATGGCAATGCCTGCTGTTACATTGACTTTCAATGAAGGTGCCTTAGCTGGTATTGCTGGTAAATTGCCTAAAGCGAGTGGGGTTGAAGTGGTATTGTACCAAAAAATGGCAATTGGTAATGGTTCACACACTGCTAACCCATGGTTGCAAGAGTTGCCAGATCCAATTACTAAAGTTACTTGGGACAACTACATTACAATGAATCCTGACGAAATGGCAAAAGGCGGTTATGCTGTTACTTTTGACCAAGAGAATGGATTGAACATGGCAACTGTTACTGTAAATGGTAACAAGTTGACTTTACCAGTTTATCCTAGTCCAGGACAAGTGGTTGGTACAATTGGTATCGCACTTGGTTATGGTCGTGGTGCTGGAAACGAAGAAGTAGGTAATGCTGCTTTCCAAACATTAGAATACGGTGGTTTCAAATTAGATGAAAAAGGGAATCGTGTTCCAGTTGGACAAAATGTTTACCGTTTCTTAGCTGTTGAAAACGGTTCTTATTCTTATGATGTTTCTGGATCTTTAGTAAAAGCTGCTGGAGTTCATCCAATTGCTGCTACTCAAATTCACCACACGGTGATGGGTCGTCATTCAATTGTGAAAGAAACGACATTGGATATTTATAACAAATTCGATTCGAAAGTGTACAACGCTCCTCATGTTTTACATACACATGAAGGTGAAGTTCCAATCAAAGAATTCGATTTGTGGGATGCGCATCCAGTTGAAAACATTGGTCACAGATGGGGTATGACAATCGATTTGTCAAACTGTATCGGATGTGGTTCTTGTTTGGTTGCTTGTCAAGCTGAAAACAATGTACCTGTAGTTGGTAAAGACGAAGTACGTAGAGGTCGTGAAATGCACTGGTTGCGTATCGATCGTTATTTTGCTTCTGATGTTGAAGCTGCACCAGGTCAACGCAAAGATCATGGCATGAGCAAAATGGAATACTTTGATGCTGCTGAAAAGCCATCTGAGAATCCGAAAGTAGTTCACATGCCAATGTTATGTCACCACTGTAACCACGCTCCTTGTGAGACGGTTTGTCCGGTGGCAGCAACAAATCACTCAAATGAAGGATTGAACCAAATGGCGTATAACCGTTGTATCGGTACTCGTTACTGTGCGAACAACTGTCCATACAAAGTGCGTCGTTTCAACTGGTTTAATTACCCATCATACAAGAAATTTACTGAAATCAACCCAGCACAAGACGATTTAGGTCGTATGGTATTGAATCCAGATGTAACAGTTCGTACACGTGGTGTAATGGAAAAATGTTCGTTCTGTGTTCAACGTATCCAAGCTGGTAAATTGGTTGCTAAGAAAGAAGGTCGCCCTGTTCAAGATGGTGATGTTGTGACAGCTTGTCAAGATGCTTGTCCTACAAATGCAATCATTGTTGGTGACTGGAATGATGTTAATTCTATCATCCGCAAATCTGCTGACGATAAGAAACGTGCTTACCAAGCTTTGGAAGAGGTAGGTGTGAAACCAAACATCTGGTACAAAGTGAAAGTACGTAACGAAGACAACAAAGAGTTGTCGAAGTTAGCTAACGCGTTTGAAGCAGAGCATTCAGCTCACCATGAAGGTGGACATGATGCGAAGAAAGAACACGGAAATAATAAAAATCATTAATTGCTAAAAACAGAGTCTAATGCATAAGGAAGCTGCAATTCGTGAACCCCTCATCATAGGTCATAAAACGTACCATGAGATTACTGAGGACGTTTGTAAGCCAATTGAAGACAAAGCGCCACGCATGTGGTACATCTTGTTCTCAATCGCTTTAATCATCGGTCTATATGGCGTAGGATGTATCTTTTACTTGTTAGGAACAGGTATTGGAGTGTGGGGATTAAATAAGACCATTGGATGGGCTTGGGATATTACCAACTTCGTTTGGTGGGTAGGTATCGGTCACGCTGGAACCTTGATTTCGGCAGTATTGTTATTGTTCCGTCAAAAATGGAGAATGGCGATTAACCGTTCTGCTGAGGCGATGACAATTTTCGCTGTATTCATGGCTGGTTTGTTCCCGTTGATTCACATGGGTCGTTTATGGGTAGGTTACTGGACTTTACCATTGCCAAACCATTTCGGATCTTTGTGGGTTAACTTTAACTCACCATTGTTATGGGACGTTTTCGCGATCTCGACTTATTTGTCAGTATCGTTGGTGTTCTGGTACATTGGTTTGATTCCTGACTTCGCAACGATTCGTGACCGCGTTAAAAAACCGATTCCAAAGAAAATGTATTCCATTTTATCTTTCGGATGGTCTGGTCGCGCAAAACACTGGAATCGTTTCGAATTGGTTTCATTGGTTTTAGCGGGTGTTGCAACTCCATTGGTATTCTCGGTTCACTCGATTGTATCATTTGACTTTGCTACATCGGTTATTCCTGGATGGCATACAACAATCTTCCCTCCTTACTTCGTAGCTGGTGCGGTATTCTCTGGATTCGCGATGGTACAAACACTCTTGTTAGTGATGCGTAAGGCGATGAAATTGGAAGCTTACATCCACACAAAACACGTAGAATACATGAACATTGTAATCATGGTTACAGGTTCAATTGTAGGTACAGCTTATATCACTGAGTTATTCATCTCTTGGTACTCAGGTGTTGAATACGAAGCATACGCATTCATCAACCGTGCAACTGGTCCTTACTGGTGGGCTTACTGGTCAATGATGACATGTAACGTAATTTCTCCACAGTTGATGTGGTTCCGCAAATTACGTCGTAGCTTATTGTTTACATTCTTTATTTCAATTGTAGTAAACATCGGTATGTGGTTCGAACGTTACGTAATTATCGTTACTTCTATCCACCGCGATTACTTACCATCTGCATGGTCGATGCATTACCCAAGCCATATTGACTTAGGTGTATACGTTGGAACAATCGGATTATTCTTCGTATTCTTCTTATTGTTTGCTCGTTTCTTCCCAGTATTGGCATTGAACGAATTGAAAACAATCTTGAAATCTTCAGGTGAATCGTACAAAAACGATACGGCTCCGGTTCATCCTTATTTTGCAAAAAATGGTCATAGTCATGGGCATGATGACCACGATAATACTCACAATCATTAATTGAGACATGGCAGAGAAAGTAATTTATGCAATGTATGACGACGACGATGTGCTAAAAGATGGCGCAAAGAAGTTGGTGGCAAAAGGTGTTAAAGTAGCTGACGTGTTCTCACCATTTCCAATTCACGGTATTGATCCGATTATTGGGGTGCGCCACACACGTTTGGGGATTATGGCGTTTTTGTACGGTTTGACAGGTTTGACACTTGCAACAGTAGGGATGCGTTACTTCATGATTGAAGATTGGCCAATGAATGTTGGTGGTAAGCCAAACGAGACTTACTTAGACAACGTATTAGCGTTTATTCCAATTACGTTTGAGTTCACAGTTTTGTGTGCTGCTCACGGAATGGCAATTACGTACTTGTTGTTGAATAAGACTTTACCAGGTATGCCAGCTTCCAATCCTGATCCTAGAACAACCGATGACAAGTTTGTCATGGAGTTACGTTTATCAGACAACTCAAAATTCTCTGAATCTGAGTTAATGTCTATGTTGAACGAGACAGGAGTGATTGAAGTTGATCAAAAAGAAATTCATTAATTAGCTGTAGATAGTTTGTCTGACAGAACTAAAAGACCAAGACAGATGAAAGTAAAATTCAAGGCATTTGCACAGATTTCCGTAGTAGCGCTTTTAGCAGCTGCATGTACTTCTGATCCTGATAGTTCAGGTTTAGAATACATGCCTGATATGTATCGCTCTCCTGCTATCGAACCGTATGTTGATTATGGTGAAGTGCGCGGTCAAGAAAATAAAGACTTTAAAATGCGCCTTTCGGCTATGACTCCTCCAAAGTATACGATTCCTTATTGGGGAACGGATTCTGCGACGGTACACACGATGTTACCTTATTGGAGAAAAGCTGGTAGTGCATTCGGACAAACACATGGTTTGTACGCAAATGATTTATCCATGAATCCTGATGTGGATTTTGAATACAAAGCAGCAGCAGCGGATTTGAATCCTATTAAATTGGTTTCGAAAGAACAAGCTGATAAATTGTTTGAACAAGCAAAAAAATTGTACCAAATCAACTGTAATCACTGTCATGGTGAAAAAGGTGATGGTAACGGTCCAATGGTTGCGTCTGGTGCTTACACAGGTGTTCCTGATTACAAAAACCTAACAATTGCTGAAGGACAAATGTTCTACTCAATCTATTATGGTCGAAACATGATGGGATCTCACGCATCATTGTTGAACAAACGTGAGATTTGGACTTTGGTTCATTACATCAAACGTTTCCAAGATGCAAACTACGGTATGTTTGATGAGAACGGAAACAGAGTAGCTGCTACAGCATCTGCTCCTGCTGATTCAACTGCAAATAAATAATGATAATTAAGTAAATAATTAGAAATGGAATTTACAATTTCTTCAAAAGCAAAAACTCTAACACTTGTCCTAATGATATTAGGAATTGTGGGAATTGCGTTGGGTGCGTGGTTGGAGTTTAGTTATCATGATAATGGTGCTCGCTTTACACAACGTTTCTTAGGAAACTTGTTGATTGATAGCTTTTTCTTCTTTGCAATTGGATTGGGTGCTTTGTACTTCTTAGCATTGCAATATGCAACAGAAACTGGTTGGTACGCATCTGTTAAGCGTGTTATCGAAGGTGTTGCTGGATATTTGCCTTACGGTGTTGGATTTATGTTGATTACCTTATTGACAATTTCCTTATTGAAAGGTGCTGACATCTATGTATGGATGGATCCAGAACATGTAAAACACGATGAGATCTTAACAGCAAAATCTGTTTATTTGAATCAAATTTTCTTCTGGGTTAGAACATTGGCTTACATGGCTGTGTACATGATCTTCTGGATGGGATTCAAAAAACGTTCATTGTTAGAAGATAAAGTAGGTGGAACAGATATTCACTTTAAAAACTACCGTAAAGCGGCTGTGTTCTTAGTGTTCTTCGCTGTATTCTCCTCAACTTCTGCTTGGGACTGGATCATGTCAGTTGATGCACACTGGTACTCTACATTGTTCGGATGGTACGTATTCGCTGGAATGTGGTGTTCTACAATGATTGTATTGGTGACTTTGACATTGTATTTGAAAAAACAAGGATACTTGAGTAAAGTAAATGAAAACCATATCCACGATTTAGGAAAATGGACATTTGCAACTTCTTTCTTGTGGTCATATATGTGGTTCTCACAATACATGTTGATTTGGTATGCAAACATTCCTGAGGAGGTAACTTACCACTTAACGCGTATTGAGCATTTCAAAGGATTGTATTTTGGAATGTTCTTCATCAATTTTGCTTTCCCAATGTTATTGTTAATGTCTCGTGATGCAAAACGTCATGCTGGAGTATTAACTGCAGTTGGTCTAATCATCTTTGCTGGTCACTGGGTAGATGTTTACTTGATGATCATGGGAGGTTCAATGGGTCACCATGCATACATCGGTGCATTGGAAATTGGAATGGCAATCTTCTTCTTAGGGTTCTTTATTCGAGTTATTTTAACAAACTTAACCAAAGCACCTTTAACACCAGTGAATCACCCGTTCTTGGACGAAAGTATTCACCACGAAATTTAATAACGCTGTAATCGCTACGATAAATTAAAGAAAATGACAAAGCTAATCGTATTAATCGTTATCGTTATAGGAGTTTTAGCTCTCGCACAATTAGTGCGTTTGTACGAGCTTTCTTCTAAATTGAGAAACCGTCGTGAAGAGGATATTCCAAACCGTGAAAACCGTTTGAATGCTACTTTATTGTTGGTTTTCATGTTTGCATTCTTTGCAAGTTTCATCTATTTGATGTTAGAATATGGATGGACTGGTAGAGGTGATGCTGCTTCAGCTCATGGTGTAGAAACTGATTCTTTATTGAATTTGAACTTCATCATCATTTCTGCAGTGTTCTTCTTAACGAATGGTCTTTTGTTTGGTTTTGCTTACAAATATGTTCGTAAACCAGGAGTAAAAGCTTATTACTTCCCACATGATAACCGATTGGAGTTATTGTGGACAGTTGTTCCTGCTATTGTTTTAGCTGTAATTATCATCTTAGGTTTGAAATCTTGGAATGAGCAAACTTCTGATGCTAATAAAGACGCTGTTCGCATTGAATTGTTCTCTAAGCAATTTGACTGGACGGTTCGTATGGCTGGTGAAGACAATGCATTGGGTTATTTTGATTACAAATTGACGAATGAAAACAATCCATTAGCGTTGTTGACAACTAAAACCATTCAAGATGCAATCGATTCTATGGAAATGGGATCAACTGGTATCAAAGCAATGGAAAAGAAATTGAACAATGGACGTTTGATGATGATTCCTGAAGATCGCCAAAAAATGATTACTACGCTTGGTCGTAAAGAACGTTTGGTTCGTTTGTTATACCAAATGAAAGCGCGTCATAATAAAGGGTTAGATGCTCGTGCAATGGATGATGTTGTATTCAATGCAAATGATACGTTGTTCTTGTGTGAAGGTCAAGAGTATGAATTTAATTTCCGTGCAAAAGACGTTATTCACTCAGCATTCTTCCCTCATTTCCGTGCTCAAATGAATACGGTACCTGGGATGACAACTCGTTTCAAATTTACGCCTACAATCACTACAAATGATATGCGTAAAAAGATGAACAACAACAAATTCAATTACATTTTGATGTGTAACAAGATTTGTGGTTCTTCTCACTACAAGATGAAATTGATGGTTGTTGTATTAGACAAACCTTCTTACAAAGCATGGTACGCTAAAGTTTCAAAATTGAATCCAGCAGCACCTGATGCTTGTAAAACATTTAAGAACATCTACGCAGTAGGTAAACCTAAGAAAGTAGAAGCTCCTGCAGCTGAAGGTCAGCCAGCAGATTCTACAGCGGTTGCAGCAAATTAATTTATTAAAAAACTAACAAAAAATAAAATCATGGCAGCTCACGAAGCACACGCACATCACGACGCTCATGGACATGAACACCATGAAGAAGGTTTTATTTCAAAGTATATCTTCACCCAAGATCATAAGATGATTGGTAAGCAGTTCTTGATGACTGCGATCTTTATGGGATTGGTTGCAATGATGCTTTCGATTCTATTCCGTATTCAATTAGCTTGGCCAGGTGAAGAGTCTGATTTCTTATCATTCTTCTTAGGTGAAACTTGGGCTCCAGGTGGAGTTATGAAAGAAAGTATGTACCTTGGTTTGGTTACCATTCACGGTACAATCATGGTATTCTTCCTGTTAACAGGTGGTTTATCTGGTACATTCTCAAACATTTTGATTCCTTTGCAAATTGGAGCACGCGATATGGCTTCCGGTTTCTTGAACATGTTATCATTCTGGTTATTTGTACTTTCTGCATTGATCATGTTGTGTTCTTTGTTTATTGAAACAGGACCTGCTTCATCAGGATGGACAGTTTATCCTCCATTATCTGCTTTACCTGATGCAATTGAAGGTTCAGGTTTGGGTATGACCATGTGGTTGGTTTCTATGGCTATATTCATTGCTTCTTCTTTGATTGGTTCTTTGAACTACATCGTAACAGTAATGAACTTGCGTACAAAAGGAATGAAAATGACACGTTTGCCATTAACAATTTGGGCATTCTTGGTAACAGCAATTTTGGGTGTATTATCTTTCCCAGTGTTATTATCAGCTGCTTTGTTGTTGTTGATGGACCGTTTAGCTGGAACATCTTTCTACTTATCTGATATCATTGTTGGTTCTGAAATGTTAGAAAATCACGGTGGTTCTCCAATTCTTTACCAACATTTATTCTGGTTCTTAGGTCACCCTGAGGTATACATCGTATTATTACCTGCATTAGGTTTATCATCTGAAATTATATCTACCAATTCACGTAAACCGATCTTTGGTTACCGTGCGATGATTGGTTCTATCTTAGCAATTGGTTTCCTTTCGTTCATCGTATGGGGTCACCACATGTTCGTAACAGGTATGAATCCATTCATTGGTTCTGTATTCGTATTTACAACATTGTTGATTGCAATTCCATCTGCTGTAAAAGTATTTAACTGCTTGACAACAATTTGGAGAGGTGCTAACGTTTACACACCAGCAATGTTATTCTCTGTTGGTTTGGTTTCAACGTTCATTACAGGTGGTGTAACTGGTATTATCCTTGCCGATTCAGCTTTGGATATCGCTGTACATGATACGTATTTCGTTGTAGCTCACTTCCATATTGTAATGGGTATGTCAGCTGTATTCGGAATGTTTGCTGGTGTTTACCACTGGTTCCCTAAAATGTACGGTAAAATGTTGAATACTCGTTTAGGTTATGCTCACTTCTGGGTAACATTGGTAGGAGCTTACGGTGTATTCTTCCCAATGCACTTTGTTGGATTAGCAGGTGCGCCACGTCGTTATTATGATTATTCAGTTTACGGTGATTTCAACCAAGACTCTTTAGACATGATGATGGACTTGAACGAAATCATTACAGTGTTTGCTATTATCGCAGCATTTGGTCAAATCATTTTCTTGTTCAACTTCTTCTACAGTATTGCTCGTGGTCCGAAAGCGGTTCAAAACCCTTGGAGATCGAATACTTTAGAGTGGACAACTCCTGTAGAACACATTCACGGAAACTGGCCTGGAGCTATTCCAGAAGTTCACCGTTGGCCTTATGATTATTCTAAACCAGGAGCAGAAGAAGATTTCATTCCTCAAATTGTTCCCTTAATGGAAGGTGAAGAAGAACATTAGTCTTTACGATAGATACGAACCCTGATGGAAACATCAGGGTTTTTTTATGCGCCTATTTTTTGAAACTTGAATTCTCCTATCTTTACAAAAAATACACACATTGGAAGACGATTCGTTTGATTATAGAAGTGAAGTCAATAGTCAGGAAAAAGACTATGATAAAGTCCTTCGTCCTAAACGCTTGACGGATTTTGCTGGTCAACCAAAAGTGGTGGATAATCTCGAAGTTTTCGTTAAAGCAGCTACTCAAAGAGGAGAACCTTTGGATCATGTTTTATTACACGGTCCTCCAGGTTTAGGTAAAACCACTTTGGCAAACATCATTGCCAATGAGTTAAATGTTGGTTTTAAAGTGACCAGCGGTCCTGTTTTAGATAAACCAGGCGATCTTGCTGGCTTATTGACGAATCTTGAATCGGGTGATGTATTGTTTATTGATGAAATCCATCGTTTGAGTCCCGTTGTGGAAGAATACTTGTATTCTGCAATGGAAGATTATGTGATCGACATATTAATCGATTCTGGAGCGAATGCACGCACCGTACAGATCGCTTTGAATCCTTTTACCCTCATTGGTGCTACCACACGTTCTGGATTGCTCACAGCTCCTTTAAGGGCACGTTTTGGAATCAATTCGCGTTTAGAATACTACGACATCAAAACATTGTCGATGATTGTAGAACGCTCTTCTGATTTGTTGAACATTGCGATCAACGAACAAGCGGCCTATGAAATTGCTGGAAGAAGTAGAGGTACACCCAGAATTGCCAATGCCATTTTAAGACGTGTGCGTGATTTTGCACAAGTGAAAGGTGATGGAACCATTACTTTAGACATCACACAACATGCGCTCGATGCATTGAATGTTGATAAATACGGTTTGGATGAAATGGATAACCGTATTCTTCGTGTCATCATTGACAAGTTCAAAGGTGGTCCGGTTGGTATGTCAACCATCGCAACTGCAATTGGTGAGAATGCTGGAACACTTGAAGAAGTCTATGAACCGTTTTTGATTCAAGAAGGTTTTTTAATGCGAACACCAAGAGGAAGAAAAGTGACAGAAAAAGCATTCATCCATTTAGGATATACTTCTGGTTGGTCGCAAGGAGGATTGTTTTAAGATGTCTTTGCAGTCTTCGGATATAAAATCACGCATCAAGCAAATTGCCCAAGATCTCGGGTTTTTCAGTGTCGGTTTTTCAAAAGCCGACTTTTTAGCTGAAGAAGCGCCACGGTTGGAAAATTGGTTGAACAAACAACAGCACGGAAAGATGGCTTACATGGAAAACCATTTTGACATGCGTTTGGATCCGCGTTTATTGGTTCCAGGTTCTAAAACGGTCATTTCCTTTTTGTACAATTATTTCCCAGAGCAACAACAACCTTCAGATACCTATCAACTTTCCAAGTATGCCTATGGCAAGGATTACCACGATGTGATCAAGAACCAACTTCGGAAACTGATGGATCGTGTAAAAGCAGAAATCGGCGATGTAGAAGGACGCATTTTTGTGGACAGTGCTCCCGTTTTGGAAAAAGCATGGGCAAAGAAAAGCGGTTTGGGTTGGATGGGTAAGAACGCGAATTTGATTCATCCAAAAGCGGGTTCGTTTTATTTCTTAGCTGAGTGGATTTGTGATTTAGACATCGAACCTGATGGACCGATTCGCGATTATTGTGGCACTTGCACTCGCTGTATCGATGCTTGTCCAACAGATGCGATTGTAGAACCTTATGTGGTCGATGGTTCCAAATGCATTTCCTATTTGACCATCGAATTAAAAGATCAACTCCTACCTTCAGCTTTTAAAGGAAAGTTGGATGATTGGATGTACGGATGCGACATTTGCCAAGATGTTTGCCCATGGAATCGTTTTTCTAAACCGCACAACGAACCTCAATTTCAACCCCATCCAATGTTGTTTGATTTAACTAAAAACGATTGGGAAGACTTAACAGAAGAACTTTACCGTGAATTGTTTCGAGGCAGCGCTGTGAAACGCGCAAAGTTTGAAGGCTTGAAACGAAACATTCAGTTTATCAAAACATTAAATTCTTAACAGCTAGTAGCTTGAATTGATGCTGTCTCATTTTTTTTCGTATATTCCTTGCGAAAATTTGACACTATGATACCAGAAGAACACGTTGAGGAACCTATTTCCTTGAGTCTAACGCCGTATACCGGAACATGGACAAAAGCGGAAGCAGCTCATTTGTTGCGAAGAACGATGTTTGGTCCTACGCTACAACAGATCCAACAAGCCGTTACGGATGGCATGAATGCAACTGTTGCATCCTTGTTGACTTTGCCAACAACAAATCCACCTTTAACTTATTCACCAGATGAAGCAGTGGCAGCTTTTGGTACTACTTGGGTGACTTCTGTTTATCCATCTTCCAATCAATCCGTAACGGATAACGCAAGGGGTAATTCGCTTGGGGCATGGATGATGGAACGCTGCAATCAGCAAACAGTGAGTATTCAAGAGAAAATGTGTTTGTTTTGGAACAATCATTTTGGCGTTGAAGGTTCATCTGATGCAAGAGCTATTTACAACTTGCATAATTTGTACCGTCAAAATTGTCTAGGTGATTTTAGACAACTGGTAAAAGATATCACCATCGAACCCATGATGTTGATCTTCCTGAATGGAACAACAAACAATGCGTTTTCTCCCAATGAAAATTATGCGCGAGAATTGTTGGAACTGTTTTCAGTAGGGAAAGGTTTGCAAGTAGGACCAGGTGACTACTCAACGTATACTGAAACGGATATTTTTGAAAGTGCTAAAATTCTAACGGGATGGGTTGTTGAAGAATTGTTTAGTTCAACGGCACCTTCACCAGTTGCTAATTTCTATGCCATTTTGCACGATGCAAACAATAAAACGCTTTCCAATTATTTTGCAAACGCTGTAATTTCCAACAATGGTGCGGCAGAATACGAGGATTACATCAATGTGATTTTCCAACAGCCCGATATGGCCAAACACATTTGTAGAAAGTTGTATCGTTGGTTCGTCAATTACGATTTAACAGCAGCAGTAGAATCTACTGTCATTGCAGATATGGCAGCTACTTTGGAAGCGAATAATTTTGTGATTCAACCTGTAATGGATGAATTATTAAAAAGTGAACATTTTTACGACATGTCTGTTCGTGGAGCCATCATTAAAAATCCAATTGAACACATGTTCTCTATGTTGAACGCCACAAGTTCTGCACCTAATTTTAGCTTGGCTTCCAACTACGAAATCTATTTACAGATTTTTGCTTTTAACATGGTGTTAGGAATGCATTACTTCCGACCTCCAAGTGTGGGTGGTTGGACCGCTTATTATCAAACACCAAGTTATTCTAAATTGTGGGCCAATTCCAGTTACATCAAATTGCGTTTTGATTTGTCAACTTACTTGACTTTGACAACAGGTATTGCATCTGGAACCAATAACTTTAAAATTGATGCTTTAGGTTTTGTAAATGGACTTTCTTTGCCAAGTTCAGCTCCTGCAGTGATCGACGATATGGCGGATGTTTTCACTCCTAAAGGTTTGTCTGCAGCAAATAAATTGACGTTAAAATTCATTCTGACCAATGGCCAGCCTGATTTTGAGTGGACCTTGCAATACACCGATTACCAAGCTGATCCAGGAAACATTACCTTGAGTAATCCTATCAGACAGCGCGTAGAGTTTGTGCTTTACCGCTTATTTCAAATGCCAGAATTCCAAACAATTTAAGGCGAATCATTACCAAAAGAACGAAACATGAAAAGAAGAAATTTTGTACAGTCGGTAGCATTATCCTCCATCGGGGCGCCTTTGATTTTGAAGAATTTTAATTTTGGAGCCGTATCAAAAGAATTATTCGAAACCTCTAAATCTGCCGAAGACCGTGTATTGGTTTTGGTGCGTTTGAATGGAGGTAACGATGGTTTAAGTACCTTATTCCCCTTGGATTCTTACGATAATTTAGCATTGCAACGATCCAACATCATCATTCCAGAAAACCAGTTGTTAAATATAACCACAACGAATGCGTTCCACCCTTCCATGACAGGAATGCAAAATATGTTTTTAGATGGGAAATTGGGCATCATTCAAAATGTAGGTTATCCTGAACAAAACCGTTCGCATTTTAGATCCATGGATATTTGGTCAACAGGTTTAATGAGTCCAACTGCATCTACAGGTTGGCTAGGACGACACATGGATGATTTGTATCCTGGATTTCCAGATAATTATCCCAATGCAACATATCCAGATCCATTTGCGATTTCAATGGGCTACGAAGTTTCTGCAACATGTCAAGGTTTGTTAGCGAATTTCTCTCTAACAATCAATGATCCATTTGACACGTTTAACTTGCAAGAAACGGCAACATTAAATGATGGAACCTACTACGGTTCTCACATGGAATACCTGGCAACCATGATTGCACAAACCAATGATTATGGAGCCCGTGTAAACGCAGCTGCCAATGCTGGAAACACGCTTTCTACCATGTACGATGCGAACAATGAATTGGCGGTTCAATTGCGTTATGTGGCTCAAATGATTTCTGGTGGTTTGCAAACTAAAATTTACATTGTAAACATCAATGGATTTGATACCCATAATGCGCAAGTGGTTCAAGGGTCTCCAACTACGGGAAATCATGCGAACCTACTAGCAAATGTTTCCAATGCGATTGCCGCATTCCAAGATGATTTGAATTTATTGGGTATTGAACAGCGTGTAGCAGGAATCACATTCTCTGAATTTGGTCGACAAATAGCTTCCAATGCATCTGAAGGGACAGATCACGGTGATGCAGCTCCTTTGTTTATGTTTGGAACATGTATCAGTTCTGGTATAATTGGTCCAAATCCAGTGATTTCCGATCAAATTGTGGATCAAGCAGGCATACCAATGCAAATAGATTTTAGAGATGTGTATGCGTCTATTTTGAAAGATTGGTTCGAAGCGGATCCAACAACGATTCAAAGTATGTTCGAACATACCGTTAACTTCATTCCAGTATTGGATGCTTGTAACTTAGGAATTACCGAACACGATGCAGCAGCAGATATCATGGTTTATCCCAACCCTTGTGCTGAATCTACCACTGTTCGTTTTACTTGTATGAATGAGAAAGTTAGCGTTCAGGTACGCGATATCAGTGGAAAATTAATGATCGATGTTTGTTCGAAAACATTGACTGCAGGAAATCATGATATCCTGATTGAAACAAATGATTTAGCAAGCGGAACATATATGCTGTCAGTTTTCAAACAATCTGGAAACTTCACCAAGCGCTTTATCAAAGTGAAAAATATCTAAAACTAAAAACGGAGGCCAAAGCCTCCGTTTTTTTATTATCGAAAAGTGGATTATTGTCCACCCATACTTTTCATTTCTTCTTCTGTTTTAATTTCATACCCTTCAGGGATTGACTGTTTGAAAAGTTTCTTATCGACTTTCGTTTCTACAGAAGTTGCTTTAAATTCAATCGTTAATCCATCTTGAACAATTGTCATTTCCATCGGAAATCCTGGGATTTTGCTGTTCATGTAGTTTTGACCTTGGGTAAATGCTACAATGTCTTTTGTAAACCAAATCACCAATGTATTGCCATCAGCAGTTGTAACATTTGCTTTTGTACAGTTATAACCAGCAATTGTTTTTGTTTCATTGGTTATTTCAATTGTTTGATCGTTGGGTTTGCTTTCAGTTGATTCTATTTTTGATTCAACAGCATTTTTCGTCCCCATCATTTCAGTCAATGTCAACGTTTTTTTCGTTTTTGAATCACTGATTGTAGAAACATTTCCTAACATACCCATAGAAATGTCAGTACGTGATTTTCCAGGCATAAATGACATTATCATTTTTGAACCAGCCATCATTGTTGAAACCATTGCCATTTCTTCTTTATCCGATGAAAAAGTAACATCATAAGAAACAACTCCTTTTTTCAATTGTGCTACTGCTGTTAATGACAAGCTTAAAAACAACAATAGGTTTAATACGTTTTTATTCATTTTTTCAGTTTTTTGCATTCAGTAAATGCGGTTTTAATTGCCTTAAAGTAAACAAAAATGGCACAATTCATTGAAACTGTGCCATTTTTTGCATAAAAGGGTCAATAAGACTATAACTGGTTATTTTCCAGTGAAGAGATCGACAATGTCATTTCCATTCGCAAAAAGGAGCAAACCAATCAACAAGAAGAAACCAATGTATTGAGCAATTTCCATGAATTTTTGTCCCGGTTCACGACCAGTAATGATTTCATACAATAAGAACATGACGTGTCCACCATCCAAAGCAGGAATAGGTAACATGTTCATCACGGCCAACATCATGGATAAAAACGCGGTCAATGTCCAGAATGCTTGCCAATCCCAAGTAGTCGGGAATAGTTTTCCAATACTTCCAAAACCACCAACAGATTTAGCACCTTTCGCCGTAAAGACGTATTTGAATTGCGCAACGTTTCCGTACATCGTTTTCAATCCTTTGCCAATTCCGAAAGCAAAACTTTCACCCAACGAATAATCTTTCACATACAATGCTGCCGTATCCGTTGAAATTTTTGATGATGTAGTAATACCCAAAAGAGCATTTTTACCCACTTTTGCTTTGCGTGTTAATACCGTATCACCAGATTGGAACGATATCTCAATTGTTTTTCCTTTGTTGTTGAATAAACTGGAAACCATCTCGTCGTGGAAAGTCAAATCTTTTCCATTTACAGCCAAAATCTTGTCGCCTTTCTTCAAGCCAATCGCCGATGCAATGGTTTTGTCAACAACACTGTCTATTGGTTCAATGAAACGTCTGAAACTAAAAGCATCTCCTTCGGCATTGTTTTCCCACAATTTGGATCCAATGTCTTCTGGTAATGTGATGTTTTGAATTTTGCCGTTTTGGTGTTGTACTTTGAATTGACGTTTTCCAAAAATCAAGATCTCATTGCCTAATTTGTGTGGAACATCGTCTACTTTTTCCCCATTGATAGTTAAGACTTTATCACCTTGTTGGAAACCAAATTGTTCCATGTAAGGATTTACTGCTAAACCGTCTTTCATTTTGGATTGATCCAGTTTGTCTTCTCCCCAAACAGCCAAAACCATAATGAAAAGGATGAAACCAACAATCACGTTTACAATCACACCACCCATCATGATGATCAAGCGTTGCCAAGCTTTCTTTGAACGGAATTCCCATGGTTGAGCCGGCTGAGCCATTTGCTCTTTGTCCATCGATTCATCGATCATTCCAGCAATTTTCACATATCCTCCTAGTGGCAACCAACCAATTCCCCATTCAGTTTCGCCAATTTTCTTTTTAAACAATGAGAAATAAGGATTGAAAAACAAATAGAATTTCTCTACGCGGGTTTTGAACCATCTTGCAGGAAGAAAGTGTCCAAACTCATGTAAGACAATTAATATTGAAAGTGACAGAATTAACTGTGCGGCGCGTACCCAAAAATCCATGCTAAAAATTTAATGAAGACAAATATAAGAAAAAGCGCAGCTTTTGAAGACTAAATTATGACAAACGTCAGAGCGGAAGTAATTTAGGAGAGCGCAGCTTTTGAAGACTAAATTATGACAAACGTCAGAGCGGAAGTAATTTAGGAGAGCGCAGCTTTTGAAGACTAAATTATGACAAACGTCAGAGCGGAAATAATTTAGGAGAACTTAACTTTTGAAGACTAAATTGTATTCTTAAAAATTACGTTTTAGATTATAAAATAGATAAGAAAAAAGTAGTCTTTTGAATTCTTGTTTAGGAGATTCAGGGTTGAACAGCGATTGTAGAATAATCGTGGTGTTCAAAATACTCCACAATGGCTTCTTTCATCAAGGCTTGTTGCTCTTCTTCTGTCAATGGAGGTATTTCCTTCACCAATTCAAAATGCGGCCAATTTTCCTCGTCGTTGCCAATGTATTTGTAATATCCATAAGGTTCCAACAAGGTGCAAATGGCAACATGCATCAAGTCAGTTTTCTCGTGTTTTTTAAAGTTGCGGTACCCTTGTCCCAATTCTTCTACACCAATCAAAAACAACATGATTTGTAAGTCAATCCCAGGTCCAAAGGTCGTTTCAAGCTGTTTTTTCAAAGCCTGAAAGCGCATTTCAAGTGCGTAATCCATGGTGCAAAGTTACATTCAAACTTTCGCTAATTGATGAAATGGTAGTGATTTTTAGATTTGTTAGCTTTTCTTTCACTTCCCCACATAGCCTGGCATGCCTTTGAATATGCGGTCAAACATCCAATCGTAGCTGTAAACCATGTGGCTATGAATAAATGCTTTGTTGGGCCAATCGCTTGGAATAAAAACACGTCCTCCTTTCGGATAAGTCAAGTGCTCAATTCCTTTCACTGCAAATTGTGGGGCTACACCGTCTTGCTCTTTCACGGGATCCGGGTTAGTTTGATCCAAATTGGAACCGTATTGCCACACACTGATGAATTTGTTCCAATCGTAGCCTTCAATGAAGGCGTTTTCTGGTGCCATGATGAAACATTTTCCCAACACCACTTTGTCTTGAATGACTTCCAACAGCCCCAACATGTAAGAATAACCCATACTGTGGCAGACAATATCTATCGTGTCTTTTGCTTGCAAAGCAGCAGGGGAATTCCCGATGGCATACAAAAAGGCTTTTCCAGCAATTTTCCCCTGTTCTTTTCGGTAATTGAATCCTTCTACATTTTCGGAAGTGTTCAAACGTTGGTAAGCGCGTTTACTTTTGTTACTGTTTCGAGTTAATTTGGTTTTCAACCAACTCCATGCAAATCCAATTTCTGATTGATGCGTAGATGTTTTCACTGAAAAACTTGCGTCTAAATAATATGTTACTGCTGGCTGCATGCGTTGTTTCATGCGTTCATCAAACTTGAACCAGTAGGTATAACGATCGTTTTGCTGCACCAAATTATCACTCGGATCCTTTTCCCTTTGTGGACCTCTGTAACCGTTGATGAACAATAAAGCGCGAATGGGAGCTGTCGCTTGTTGTTGGGTCAATTGTTCGGTCACATCTTCACCGTAATAATTGTAAACCCGCTGCGCACTGACTTGTAGTTGATCATCTAGAAACGAATAGACCACAAAATGGCCGTTCAATTTTACTTGAATGCCTTCACGAGAAAGCTTGATGGAATCTGAACTGCCCGTAAAACGAATGCTTCCATTGGTCTCAGCTGAAAAATAAAGCACAGATTGCTGTTGAGTACTTGTCCATGATTCATTTTTCTTGGTAAACAACATACTGCAATAATCACTTGCTGGTTCGCGCTTGAATCCAATTTTTACTTTCGAAGAATCCGTTTTCCATTTGTAGACATCTTCGTCTTTAGCTGAATGGTCATTGACGAAGGCTTTTGTGGCTTCGATGAGTGTTTTTGTGTCAAAGTGATGATTTCGCTCTTTTCCAGTGTAAGCAACGTTTGCGTTTAAAATGTAAGGCTTAACCATGGAATTGGGAACGATGAAACCATTGCTATCTTCTTCCCAAAAATAATACGTTGCCAATCCGGCAGTGTGCAAAAACTGCGGACGTTTACTACTGTTCTCTTGTGCATGAAGGGAACAGAAAAGTAAACTACTGACAAGTAAGTTAAAAAGGAACCTCATGATTTCTAAATACGAAAGTAATGAAATCAAGGATTCAGATAGATTAAGTTGAAAAAATGAACTTTTTAAGAGGTGAAAGTTTCACAGAAAAAGAAACTTCTTACATTTGCGCAAATCAAATTCAAGAACAATGGGAAGAGCGTTTGAATACCGCAGAGCAGCAAAAGAAAAGCGTTGGGACAAGATGTCAAAATTGTTTCCTAAACTAGGAAAGGCGATTACAATGGCAGCAAAAGAAGGTGGTCAAGATCCATCTACGAATGCAAAGTTGCGTACTGCGATTCAAAATGCGAAGGCTGAAAACATGCCAAAAGACAACATCGAAGCTGCAATTAAACGTGCAGATGCAAAAGATGTGGCTTCTTTCACGCAAGTGGATTACGAAGGAAAAGGGCCTCACGGTGTGTTGGTGTATGTAGAATGTGCTACTGACAACCCAACAAGAACTGTTGCCAATGTTAAATCGTATTTCAACAAAGCAGGTGGAGGTGTAGTGCCAAATGGTTCATTGGAATTCATGTTCAACCGCAAATCGGTATTTGAAATTGTGAAAACAGACGGTTTGGATGCTGAAGAATTGGAATTGGAATTGATCGATGCTGGTTGTGATGAAATTGAGATCACAGATGATCGTGTATTTGTTTACGGCGATTATACTGCCTTTGGTTCTTTGGCAAAAGCAATCGAAGAAAAAGGATTGGAAGTTGCTAAATCCAATTTACAACGCCTACCAACTAGTCCGGTTGAATTTACGGAAGAGCAATTGGTGGACATTGAAAAAATGCTAGATAAAATTGAAGACGACGACGATATTCAACAAGTCTTTACAAATATTGCTTAAAGCAAACGAACCGATTCTTTGAGTCGGTTTTTTTATGACCCAAAAGTGCGGTTTTCACATCGCTTCGTTCACATCTTTCAATCCTTGAATAATTTGCTCGAACTTGCATTGACTAACTTGCAGCATGAATTTTTTAGATATTCTGTTGATTATTCCCCTAATCTATGCTGCCTACAAAGGATTTAAGCACGGATTCATCATTGAGCTATTTACGCTATTGGCTTTATTGGTCGGGATTTACGTGGGCATTCATTTTTCCGATGCCACAGCTTCTTGGCTGAAAGAGACTTTTTCTTTTGAATCAACCTATTTGCCGGTCATTGCCTTTACGATTACTTTTTTAGGGGTCGGCGCGATGATTTACTTCGGTGGAAAGATGGTGGAGAAAATGGTGAAGGTGGTGCAGTTAAGTCCAGTGAACAAAGTGTTTGGAATCATTTTCTCCAGCTTAAAAATGCTTTACATACTAAGTGTTTTATTGGTCTTGATTGAATCCTATGATGAAAAAGGCGACTTTTTTCCTGAAAAAACCAAAAGCGAAAGTTTGTTGTATTCGCCAGTGAAAGCTATTTCCACCACAACAGTTCCTGCTTTATCCAATAGTACCATCTTCCTTAAAAACGCCATGAAAGCTGAAACAGACAGTACAGGCTTGACCATCGATCAAGTGCTGCGTGCAAAAGAAGTGGCTGATAGTTTGGGGATCGATGCTTCTGATGCACAAAAAATCAAAGAAATTCACGACAAATACGGTGATAAGTAGTTGCATTCTTTTTGATTGAAGCAGGAATTTTCAAATTTCACACGCTTTTTCTCACTTTGAAACAATATATTTGTGAGTTGTAAGTTTTTACAATTCTAACTTGAAAGTTTTTTCTTGCGCATGAGAAAATGGCATCTTATTATTACAACCTGCGTCGTTGCGCTAGTGATATATTCGTGTTCCACTGAAAAGAACACCTTTATCAGTAGAGCTTACCACAGTACAACAGCACATTACAACGGTTATTTCAATGCAAATGATTTGCTCAAAGAAGCAATCACAAATTACCGTGCAAGCTTAAAAGAAGATTATTACAACACCCTTCAACTAAGACCTTTGCCTACTGAGGAAGAGGTGAAATCGTTATACACACCAATCGATACAGCTATTGCTAAATGCACGAAAGTTATTCAGCGCCACGCAATGCCGTCCATGGACAAACCTTCTCAGAAAAAGCAAGAACACAACAGCTGGATCGATGAAAACTGGATCACGATTGGAGTAGCGAATTACTACAGAAGAGATTATTCTTTGGCTTTAAAGAATTTCGAATATGCAAAACGCTTTTTTGCTTCCGATAAATCGGCCTTTGTTGCAGAAATGTGGATGGCACGTACCTACATTGAAGAAGGTAAAATGACCGAAGCTGGTTTTGCCATTGCTAATTTGCAGAAATACGCTGACGAAGCTGCTGGTAAAACAGAAAAGAAGAAGAAAACAAAATCTAAAAAAGGTAAAAAAGAGAAAGAAGATGGTGGAAAAGAACCAGCAACTTTCCCGAAAAATTTATTCTACGATTTCGCCATCACCAAAGCTTTGTTCTTTGAAGAGAAAAAGGACGATAAAGAAATGATAAAATCTTTGGATGAAGCATTGGAACATGCTAAAAAATCCAAGGATAAAGCGCGTATTCATTACATTTTAGGACAGTTGCACGAGAAAAACGGTCAACGTGTAGAAGCAAGTGAGCATTACAAGAAAGTGTTGAAATACAATGCTCCTTTCGAGATGGACTTCAATGCGCGTTTGAAAATGGCCTTGAATGGCGGAGGGGAAAAATTGAAAAAGGATTTGAACAAATTATTGCGTGACACCAAAAACGCGGAGTTCAAAGATCAAATTTATTTCACCCTTGCCTTGATCGCTCAAAACGAAGGAAATGAAGATAAAGCCTTGGAAAATTTCACCAATAGTGCTTTTTATTCTACATCCAACAAACGTCAGAAAGGAATGGCGTATGAGGAAATGGGGGATATTTATTTCACAAAAAAGAATTATGTCAAAGCGCAAAAATACTATGACTCTTGTGCAACGAACATTCCAGAAGATTATCCGAATTACGAAGGCGTAAAGAACAAAGCTGAAAAATTACAAGCATTGGTGATTGCTGTTGAAACCGCTTACTATGAAGACAGCGTTCAACGTGTGGCAGCGATGTCGGAATCTGAACGAGAAGAATTTGCTGAAAAATTGGCAAAGAAGATCAAAGAGGACAACCGCATTAAAAAACAACAAGAAGCTGAGAAATTATTAGCGCTTCAAAAACAACAACAAACCAAAGGCGATGACCCGAACGGATCCAAGTGGTATTGGAATAATACGAAAGCCAAAACAGAAGGATTTGAAGAGTTCAAACGTCAGTGGGGACAGCGTACCAATGAAAATGACTGGCGTCGATCGGACAAAATAGTGTTCGCCACTTTTGATGAAAACGACAAAGATTCAATCAATAAACCTACAACGGAAGTGGAAGCGCCAGTAGATTCACTTACTGCAGAATCACTTTTAGCAGATTTGCCACTAACAGATTCTTTATTGAAAATTTCGAGAGACCGCATGATGTCTGCTTATTTTGATGCTGGTAAGATTTACCAAGATCAATTGAACGAACAACAATTGGCAGAATCGCAATTCAACACCATTATTTCAAAACCGTTTGAGAGCGATTACAAATTGCTAGCAGCTTATCAAATTTATCGCATGTATCCAGCAACCGATGCTGCTGCGATAGCTCAAAAAGATTACATTCTTACCAATTATCCAACCTCCGATTTTGCAGGTTACTTGAGAGATCCAGATTATTTCTTGAAAAAGAAAGAACGTGAACGCCAAACGGAGCAAGAATACTTGACCGATTTGGACCGTTACGAAAAAGGGATGTACTATTTGGTGGTTACGAAATCAAACAATGTCATTGCAGAGCAAAAAGAGAATCCTTATCGTGCTAAATATTACTTATTGAAAGCGCGTGCTCAAGCAAAATTAAATGACGACAAAACAACCTTGTTGCCGACTTTAAATGAGTTGATTGCTGAATACCCAGGTTCTCCTGAAGCAACTAAAGCGGCTGAAATGAAACGCATCATTGAAGGTGGTTACTCTACAAACGTAGCAGTTGATTTTACCAATAAGAGCATTTACAAATTCGTCGAGAATGAGCCGATGATGGTGATTATTTTCTTAGAAGAAAAAGTGAACATAAGTGTGGCAAAATCACGCGTGGTAGATTTCAATAAAGAATTCTTTGGTCGTGATCGCTTGAATACTTCTTCTAAAATTTACGGAGAGAAAACGAATATCATCTTAGTGAAAGAATTCCCTTCTGAAACGGAAGCTGCTTCTTATTTGAGTACCTACAAACGCACGAAAAAACATTTGTTAGACTTGCAGAAAATGAAGATCATTTACATTTCGCAAGACAACTTAAAACTCTTATTTGAAACGCAAAAACTAGCTGAATACGAGTTGTTTTTTGACGAGTTCTATTAATCGTCAACATGGAAGATCCAAAAAATCAATTCAACAAATACGTTCGGTTTTCTGGCGTTGCTATCCAAATGGGAGCTGTGATTGGTTTAAGTGCTTGGTTGGGCGTTTGGTTAGATGGGAAGTACAATCCAAAAGGCAATATGTACACACTCATTTGTACGCTCACAGGTGTTTTTGGAGGAATGTATTTGGTCATCAAGGAAGTTATCAATATGTCGAAAGACGATAAATAAAATTCAAAGTGTTAAAAGGTTTATTGCTCATTGCTACAGTTGTTTGTTTGTACATCATTGGTGTATTGGTCTTTGAAGGTTATCCACTTTTGACACATCATTTGGTAGCTGTGATAGGAAATGGCATTATCTTTTTGTTGAGCACTTTTGTCATGTTGAGTGGAAAGAATCCTGATGCAGAAGCTCGCACTCAACGATTTATTTTGGGAACTTCTATCCAAATGTTGTTGGCTTTGTTTTTTGTGTTGATTATTAAGTACAAAATGGGCGCTGTCTTCAAACCATTTGTGGTTCATTTCATGATTTTATTCGCGTCGTTACTTGCTATTCAGGCACTTTGGATGGTGCTCACTGTGCGTAAAAAGGCCTAGTTTTCCACGAAGACACCGATTCACTTTCACACATTGTGAATAAAAAGCATATATTTCTTCCAAATATTCCACATTGTAGCGACATTTTTTGTTTGACTTTCTGAAAGATTGACTACCTTTGCGCCAAATTTCGGGTAAGAATCTAAAGATTAATAAGCGATGTCTCTAATTTACAGTGCAAAACGATTTTTCTCTCTAGTAGCAGGAATCCTTCTATTTTCAACTGCTTTTGCTTCAGGGCATGAGTCGGGTGAGAAGAAAGAATTCAATGTAGGTGAAATGATTATGCATCACATCAAGGATGCACATGAATGGCACTTGTGGGGTGGAGAACATGGAGGAAAAACAATCTATTTGCCAATTATCTTAATCGATGGAGGTGTGAAAACATTTTCGTCTTCTCATTTTTACCACGGTGAACCAGCTACTGGGCATGATCACAAAACAAATGAAGAAGTTCATTATGTGAAAGGTGTTGGTCCTGCTGCAGGATACGCGATGTTTCACGAGAAAATCTACAAATTAGAAAACGGTGAGTTGAGTTTTGAAGATGGACATGCTCATGCTGAAAAACCTTTAGATTTCTCAATCACTAAAAACGTCTTGTCTTTGTTCATGGGGGCAATTCTGATTTTGGTGTTGATGTCTATTGTTGCACGTTTCTACAAAAAGAACGGACCGGTTGCTCCAAAAGGATTGGCTAAATACTTAGAGGTGTTGATCGTGATGGTGCGTGATGATATTGCGAAAGCAAACATTGGAGAGCATAAATACAAAAAATACGTTCCTTATTTATTGACGATCTTCTTCTTTATTTTCATCAATAACTTATTGGGCTTGGTTCCTTTCTTACCGGGTGGAGCAAACTTAACAGGGAACATCACAGTGACATTGTTCTTGGCTGTTTGTACTTTGTTGGTGACTTTATTCTCAGCTAATAAAAACTACTGGTTGCATATTTTTGCAATGCCAGGTGTTCCTAAGCCTTTGTTGCTTATTATGATTCCGATTGAAATCGTTGGAATTTTCACGAAGCCTTTTGCCTTAATGGTGCGTTTGTTTGCAAACATGTCAGCGGGCCACATCATTGTGTTGGCTTTGATTTCAATCATTTTCATCAATCAAAATATGGCTTGGGGTGGATTGTCAGTGCCAATGGCATTGTTCATCTCGGTTTTAGAGTTGTTGGTAGCGTTCTTACAAGGGTTCTTGTTTGCAATGTTGTCAGCTTTGTTTATCGGTGCAGCTGTTGAAGAAGCGCATCATTAATTAGTAATTTTTTAAATACATATAGTATGTACGGAAGTATCGCAGCAATCGGAGCAGGTCTTGCAGTTTTAGGAGCAGGATTAGGTATTGGTAAAATCGGTGGTTCAGCAATGGACGCAATCGCTCGCCAACCAGAAGCTTCTGGAAAAATTCAAACAGCTATGATTATCGCAGCAGCGTTAATCGAAGGTGTTGCTCTTTTCGGTGTAGTAGTTGGTCTACTAGGAAACGCGAAGTAATTAAAGAGGCTTGTTGTAACGGTTGGTTGCAACAGGCTTTTTTACAACAAAAAGATTAAAATTTTAAATACGATACAATGGATTTAATTACACCAGATTTAGGTCTTTTATTTTGGACAGGACTTGTTTTTGTTTTGTTACTTGTCATTTTGACAAAGTTTATTTGGAAACCAATTCTTACTTCGGTAAATGCACGTGAGCAAAAAATCTCAGATGCATTGGAGTTGGCAGAAAAAACAAAAGCAGAGATGGTTGCTTTGCAAGCTCAAAACGAGAACTTGTTGAAAGAAGCACGTATCGAGCGTGATGCAATCGTAAAAGACGCAAAAGAAACAGCTACTCGTATGATCGAGGAAGCAAAAGCTACTGCAAAATCAGAATCTGATAAAGTGGTTGCTGCTGCGCGTGCTGCTATTGCATCTGAAAAAACGGCTGCAATTGCTGAATTGAAAACACAAGTTGCTGTATTGTCTTTGGAAATCGCTGAGAAAATTATTCGCGGTGAATTGTCTTCTGATGATAAGCAAAAAGCATTGGCTGAGAAATTGGCTGAAGATATTAATATGAACTAATCAAAGGATGAAAAGTTCTAAAGTTGCAACGCGTTACGCCCAAGCTTTGATTGAGTTATCAATCGAGCAAAATAATTTAGAGGCGATTTCTGCGGACATGAATTACTTTACTGAAGTGTGCGAAGCAAATCGCGACTTTGAGGTGATGTTGGAAAGCCCAATTGTGAAGGCTGACAAGAAAATTGCAGTCATCAATGCAATCTTTGAGCAATTCCATCCCTTGTCAAAATCATTTGCTGAATTAATCACACGCAACGGTCGTGAGGCAATGCTACCACAAATAGCAATCGCTTTCAGTGACTTGTTGAAAGCGCACAATGGAATTTTGCCAATCACTTTGGTGAGCGCAAAACCATTAGCTGATTCAGTAAAGAAATCAATCTTGGCGAAAGTACAAGGTTCCGTAGAAGGAAAATTAGAAGTTACAGAGTTAATCGATGAAGCATTAGTTGGAGGATTTATTGTTCGTATGGGCGATTTCCAAATCGATGCATCTGTAGCGTCACAATTAGGTCAATTAAAACAACGTTTAACAAGATAAGAGAAAGCGAAGCTTTCGATTTAATCAATCAGCTCACAAGCTGATGATTGGTCAAGTGCAAGTTAAATTTAGCTCACAAGCTGATGCACTAAAAAAGCAATAAGTCTATTCTTATTAAAAAAGAAAAACATGGCAGATGTTAAACCAGCAGAAGTTTCTGCAATTTTAAGAGAGCAATTATCAGGTTTCCGTACAGAAGCTGAATTGCAAGAAGTTGGTACCGTATTGCAAATTGGTGATGGTATCGCACGTGTATATGGACTTAAAGGAGTTCAATACGGTGAATTGGTTGAGTTTGACGGTGGTTTGCAAGGAATCGCGTTGAACTTAGAAGAAGATAACGTAGGTGTCGTTTTATTAGGACGTTCAACTTCTGTAAAAGAAGGTGATACTGTAAAACGTTTGAACCGTATCGCATCAGTGAAAGTTGGTGAAGGATTGGTTGGCCGTGTTATCGATACAATCGGTAACCCAATCGATGGTAAAGGACCAATTGCTGGTGAATTATACGAAATGCCAATCGAGCGTAAAGCTCCAGGAGTTATCTTCCGTCAACCAGTAACTGAGCCTCTTCAAACAGGTATCAAAGCGGTAGATGCGATGATTCCAATCGGTCGTGGACAACGTGAGTTGATCATTGGTGACCGTCAAACAGGTAAAACAACCGTAGCAATCGATGCGATTATCAATCAAAAAGAATTCTACGATCGTGGGGAACCTGTTTTCTGTATTTATGTTGCAATCGGACAAAAAGGGTCAACTGTAGCAGGTATCGTTAAGAAATTAGAAGATGCTGGTGCAATGGCTTATACAGTAATCGTTGCTGCGAATGCTTCAGATCCAGCTCCAATGCAGTTCTATGCTCCAATGACTGGTGCAGCTGTTGGTGAGTTCTTCCGTGACTCTGGACGTCCAGCTTTGATCGTATTTGATGATTTATCAAAACAAGCGGTAGCTTACCGTGAGGTTTCTTTGTTACTACGTCGTCCTCCAGGTCGTGAGGCTTACCCAGGTGACGTATTCTACTTACACTCTCGTTTGTTGGAGCGTGCTGCAAAAATCATCGCTGATGATGGAATTGCTGCTCAAATGAATGACTTACCTGAATCATTGAAAGGTATCGTTAAAGGTGGTGGATCATTGACGGCTTTGCCAATCATTGAAACACAAGCTGGTGACGTTTCTGCATACATCCCGACGAACGTAATTTCGATTACAGATGGTCAGATCTTCTTGGAAGGTGATTTATTCAACGCTGGTATCCGTCCTGCAATTAACGTTGGTATCTCGGTATCTCGTGTAGGTGGTAACGCGCAAATTAAATCCATGAAGAAAGTAGCAGGTACTTTGAAATTGGATCAAGCTCAATACCGCGAGTTGGAAGCGTTTGCTAAATTCGGTTCTGACTTAGATGCTGCAACTAAATCTGTTTTGGATAAAGGTGCTCGCAACGTAGAGATCTTGAAACAACGCGAAGGAGATCCTTATCCAGTAGAAAAGCAAATTGCTATCATCTACGTAGGTACAAAAGGATTGATGCAAAATGTACCAGTGAACAAAGTGAAAGAGTTCGAAAAAGAGTATTTAGATTTCTTAGAGGCTACTCACAAAGATGTATTGACTCGCTTGAAAGCTGGAAAATACGAAGATGCTGATACAGATGTGTTAGGAAAAGTTGCGAAAGAGATCGCTTCGAAATATTAATTGAAAATTGAAAATTGAGAATGTAAAAGGTCTTTTCAATTTTACATTCTCAATTCTAAATTAGGAATATGCCAAGTTTAAAGGAAATACGCAATCGAATTACGTCAGTAGGATCTACGATGCAGATTACTTCTGCAATGAAAATGGTTTCTGCTGCGAAATTGAAACGTGCGCAAGATGCAATTACGCAAATGCGTCCTTATGCTGAAAAATTGCAAGAAATATTAGGGAACTTAAGTGCTTCTTTGGATATTTCAGAAAATGCTTTGGCAGCTGAACGCGATACAAAAAATGTGTTGATCATTGCTGTTACTTCTAACAGAGGTTTGTGTGGTGGTTTCAATAACAACATCATTAAACGCGTGAACCAATTGGTGATTGAAGATTTTGCTGGTCAAAATGTACAATTGTTGTGTTTAGGTAAAAAAGCAAAAGACGCTTTCAAACGTTCTGATATGTACTTCAACATTGAAGGAACAGGGATTGCTGAAGATGTTTTTGCTAACCTTTCATTTGATACAATTGCTCAAATTGCGCAATTCTCAATGGATGCGTTCTTGGACAAACGTTTCGATAAAGTCGTTGTTGTTTACAATCAATTCGTAAATGCTGCTTCTCAATTGGTGAAAGCGGAACAATTGTTACCGATTCAAGCAACGCAATCAGAAGGTGCTCAAATCGGTGATTACATCTTCGAACCTTCTAAAGAGGAAATCGTTGAGGATTTGATTCCAAAATCATTGAAAATTCAATTGTTCAAAGCGGTATTGGATTCACATGCTTCTGAGCACGGTGCACGTATGACTGCAATGCACAAAGCAACAGACAATGCGTCAGAATTGCAACGTAACCTTAAATTGAGCTACAACAAAGCGCGTCAAGCTGCTATTACAAACGAAATCCTTGAGATCGTAGGTGGTGCTGAAGCTTTGAAAGGAAAATAGTCAATTAGCAATATTTAAAATCCTGGTATGTCTCCGATGTATCAGGATTTTTTTTTGGACTAAAAACCAAAACCTAATTTCAAACCTAAAACAGGATTTAATTTAAGTGAGTTTTCTTCTCCACTTACAAAATAGGTTTGCCCAAGATTATTCTTGTGATCAAAAGACCAACGATCCTTTTGCTGTCTGAATCCAATTCCTACATAGTAGTCCAAAATAAAGTGCTTACCTATAAGGAAGAAATTGCCTAGTTTAATCGTTCCATCTAATTCGTTTCTGTTTGATCCAACCCAATGCCCATTGTATTGAAAAAAGGCATCTTTATCTGCACTGTAAAATTTGCGGTACTGCAATCCTGCTCCAAAGTAGATAAAGGACACTTTATGAAAAGGAGCAATTCTATAATTAATTGAAAACGTAAAGCGCGTATCTTGAGGTTTGTCTCTTTTTACATATTGATCCCCATCCCAATAACGCAATGCATAAAGGTCATCAAACGTCAGTCCCGCTCCTAATTCAAGTCCGTAGACACCTTTGAAAACGCGTTCGTAGTGAATGATGGCACAACCCCTTGCAATATCATTGATGCCAACAGAAAAATGATTTTTAGTGGTAGAAAAATGCTGTTTTCTTTGTGGGCTTGAGTTTTCATCTTGTGCAATAGAATGCGAACAAAATACCATCACAAGAACGATTGAACTGATTTGAACTAAAACAGATTTCATAGGTGGAAAGCTTAGGGGTTATTTAATTACTTGAAAGGATTGCAATTGGGAAGTTTGATCAAATCCACCAATTTTCAAATAATACATCCCGTTTTCAAGCGTCGAACAATCCAGTTGAATGCTGGTTGCTTGTTGTACCGTTTTATTCAAGATCAACACACCTCTTGTATCGTACACTTCGATGCTTTGAATGGCTTTCGAAGAGGTAATGTTAAGTAAATCAGTAGTTGGATTTGGATAAAAGGAAATATCAACTTGCTCGTAATCGTCAATCGAAAGTGTACTGGAACAATCTGCTGAATAGTGTGGAGCCATTAAAACTGAAAGCCAATTTTCATAGATACTTTGCGTGTTTAAACGGTGACATTGTAAATTAGAGCTTTGTTCAAATTGCGGATAAATAAGATTGTTGAATCCATTGGTGCCACCCACACCTTCAATCACTGATACGTAAGCTGAATCGGATGCATTTGTTCCTAGTGCCCAACGTCTGTAATAATTTCCATCTAGTAACAGTACTGAATCTTCTGCCATTACCAACAAATTGGGGTAGTTCACGTTACTTACAGTTGCTGGATAAGGTTGACCGATGACCAAGTTGTCAAAATCATACAATAAATCATCCGATTGAGTGGCGTCATTCCAAAGGAATACTTTTTTGGCAGCACTATCCTGTCTGAAATAACCAAAAGATGTTGAAATGTTATCGGTGCCAGAAGTTTGATTTTGTTGCGAACCAAAATTATCAATCCAATCAGCAATTCCATGACTGCCAAATTTGCGGTACGAATTCCCCTGTATCAATGTATCTTCTAATGTATAAACAACGGAAGTTACCGTTGCGTGTTGATGACCATTGTATGCCGAATATAGAAAGTCAGCTTGAATCCAAGCTGCATTTGTCTCAGGAAGGGGTTTGTATGGCATTTGTCCCCAGCTTATAAAAGCACTAAAAAACGAAATGAGAAGTATTTGTTGTTTCATCTTTCTATATTTTACTAACATGATTCATTTGTCTTAAATGGTTGTATTTGTTGACTGTTAAATTTAAAAATTAACCTAGCAGTAGGTGTTATTGAAAACTTCTAACACTGCGAATTGTCAAAATTTCCTAAATTTCAATAAAAATTTCTAGCGTTATATACATTTATCCCGTGAATGTAATCATTCCGATTGCTGCCTTATGGAAACCGCCATTCCCCTAAGACTCCCGTCAGAATTCTTGCCTTCTATTATTTAATTATTTTACAATTATGGAACATTTTTTATTAAACTATTGGTGGATTTTTGTGGTGGTACTTTGCTTAGTGCTCTACAAATTTATTTTGCGTTTTCTTTTCGGGATGGTAATCGTTCCAGAAGATAAAATTGGTTTGGTCACCAAGAAATTTGTACTTTTTGGTGACAACAAAGAGTTACCTGATGGTCGCATCATCGCAACGCAAGGCGAGGCAGGTTTTCAAGCGAAAACATTAGCTCCGGGATTGTACTTTTGGAAATGGGTGTGGCAATTTGAAATTACCATGGAATCGTTTACGATCATCCCAGAAGGTAAAATCGGTTTGGTTTTGGCAAAGGATGGTTCTGAAATCCCAACTGGAAACATCTTAGGCCGAAGAGTGGAATGTGACAACTTTCAAGATGCAGAATTGTTCTTGAATAACCATGGTCAACGTGGTCGTCAAACGAATTATATAACAGCCGGATCTTACCGTATCAATACGATGTTGTTTCAGATCTCCATCACCGATATGGTGCGCATTCATGAAAGCATGGTGGGAATCGTCACTACTTTGGATGGTCAGCCAATTGAAGCGGGACAAATTGCTGGTCGCGTTGTGGAAGGACACAATAATTTCCAAAATTTCGATCAGTTTTTGGAAAATGGAGGAAATCGTGGTTTGCAACCAACCGTTATTTTAGCTGGTTCTTACAACTTAAATCCTTGGGCTGTTCAAGTAGAAGAAACGCCAATGACCGAAATTCCAATTGGATATGTAGGAGTGGTTATTTCATTCATCGGTCAAGAAGGAAAAGACCTTACAGGTTCTGAATTCAAACATGGAAACATTGTTGAAAAAGGATTTAAAGGAGTCTGGTTGGAACCTTTTGGACCAGGAAAATATCCTGTGAACAAATACGTCATGAAAGTGGAATTGGTACCAACGACCAACTTGGTGTTGAATTGGGCTACAGCTCGAAGTGAATCACACAATTTGGATAAAAACTTATCGACCATCACGGTGCGTTCGAAAGACGGTTTCCCTTTCAACTTAGATGTGTCGCAAATCATTCATGTACCAACGAATGAAGCACCAAAAGTGATCGCGCGTTTTGGTAACATGGTGAACTTGGTTTCTCAAGTATTGGAGCCAACGATTGGTAACTATTTCCGTAACTCGGCTCAAGACAGTGATGTGATTGCCTTCTTGAGTACACGTAAAGAACGACAAGATTCTGCCAAAGAACACATCAAGAAAGTATTGGATGAATACAACGTGAATGCTGTTGATACTTTGATTGGTGACATTGTTCCGCCAGAGTCCTTAATGAAAACGTTGACTGATCGTAAGATTGCAGAAGAACAAAAAGTGACTTACGAAACGCAAAAACAAGCGCAGGAAACGCGTCAAGGGATGGAAAAGGAAACTGCCATCGCTGATATGCAGAAAGACATTGTAAAAGCGCAACAGAGCGTTGAAATTGCAGAACGAACAGCAAATGCCGCAGTGAAAAAGGCGGAAGGTGATGCAGCAGGAGTAAAATTAGCTGTTAATGCAGAAGCAGAAGCAACCAAAATGCGCGCTTTAGCAGAAGCAGAAGCTACAAGAGCAAGAGCAAAAGCAGATTCGGAAGCGGTGAAATTGAAAGCCGATGCAGAAGCTGAACGCATTTCTAAAACCGGTTCTGCAGAAGCAACCAAAATTCTTGCAATTGGTAAATCAACAGCCGAAGCCTACGAATTGGCGGTGAGTGCTTTGGGAGGTGAAAACTTCACACGCTACAAAATCACTGAAGAGTTGGCGAAAGGCAATATCAAACTCATCCCAGATGTGTTGATTGGTGGCAATGGTCAACAAGGTTCAGCAATGGACGGTTTGTTAGGTTTGAAACTGATGGAAATGATGGATCCTGAAAAAAAGGATGACAAAAAGGTGAAACCGGAAAAAACGGTTGAAGCTCCGAAAAAACCAAACGAACCTAAAAAAGAATAATAAACTGAAAGGCGCAAGAAATTGCGCCTTTTTTGTTTCACTTAGCTAAAATGTTATTATTTCGAAATAAAGTTTATTGTCTTTAATAACTTCAATAATAGCTTGTTTATCAGTTGTATTGGTGATAATTTTATTAAAAAGATCCTTTTCTTCTATTACAAGATCTAGTTTCTTGTTTGAAATGATAGAACCGTCTTTCACATTTAATTCTAGGTTAAAAAATGAAATAGGTCCTTTTTCTAGACTCAATGAGTTCAAATAATGTTCTCCATTATCTGAATTAGAAGAATAGTCGGCAATAAGAGCACCTATTTTTCCAGTTTTCACATACGGATAAACATATAAATTTTCAAATTTATAGTTCATTCCTGATATTATTGGAGTAATCCAGTTCATTTCACCTTCCTTATCAAGTTGCATTAGATAAATTGCGGATGAAAGTTCATCAGATAAAATAGGTGTTTTAATTATAATATAATGAAAACCTTCATGAATAAAGTATTCAAGCTTTGCATAGTAGTTATCGATTACTTGTTTTTTTTTGCTTTGCAAATATTTAGAATAAGTTTCAAGTAGAGCATTGTCTTTTAATACGTCATTAAATTTAATATAATGAGTACGGTTTGTTACCCTTTCATTCATTAAATTCATAGAATAGATACCAACTCCACATTCATTGGTTTCATTTTTTGTTATTGTATATGCACAATTGATAATTTGCAAATCGTTGTCATAGGCATATTTGTATTCAAATAGAGTGTGAGGTTCGTTTAAAACAAACGGAAATTTGTGAAAAGTAATTTCTTCCCTATTTGGAAGAACATAAATAAATTTGTTTGTTACATCCTTAGTTTTCATTGTTCTAGGATGAATAATGACACTATGATCCTCATTCACATTAATAACATAACATTCATAACAATCAATCTCAGCTAAAATATTTTTGTTTACGTTTAGTTTTGAAACAACTTCATAAGAGTTTGAAAAAAAAGTGACAGTACCAACTTCTTTCGAAAGCTCAACTAAGACGAAACCATCATAAAACTTTTCAAACTGAACACTTCTGTATTGTTGAGGGTCTTGAAATTTATGTGTTGCTATAATTTTATTTTCATCAATAGCTTTATTCGTTTCAGCATTAATCGTTTGAATTCCAAAAGAACAATTATAATTAGATACGTTATATTTTTGTATAAATGTAAAATTGATAATTGAATCACCAATACGAAATGATTTTAAGATTCGAAAATCCGAAGCTGCTACTTCATTTTCAAAAACTTTTGTGTTGTTTGAATTATCTATTAAATATGTTTTTCCTGACAATTTGAAAAACAATTTATTCCCATAAAATTCTTCAAAATATGGATCGGATTTTTTAGGTTTTTCTATCGGTCCTAACTCAATAATTTTTTGACTTAAAGATTGAGTAGAAATCAAGCATAAAATTAATAGGTGGAAGTAACTTTTCATTTATATTATTTTTTACAAAAATAAGTTTTAAAATTTTTTAATCACTCTTTTTCCCTAATTTCAAACCCACGATGGAACCCGATTTTGCATACCATGCGCAGCGAATGCAACTGCTCTTTGACACCCTGAAATGGATGGTGTATGCGCAACAAATTGGCGTTTCTCTTGCAGATCTTGCTAATCGTTTGGAATTGAATGAATGGGAAGTGCAACACCTCTTTCAAGAATACCTTGCAAAAGATCCGATTCATTTTGTGAAAGATGTGTTTTCGCCAGCTTTGGCCCATGCACTTCCACCTTCTCAATTGTCTATTTTTGATTTTCCCCCAGATGACAAACTTGAAAATGAAACGACTTTTATTGATGTGGATTTTCAACTTTTAGATAAAGACCCTTCCACTATTTATTTTGCCATTTTCCCCCATTTTTTGGGTGAAGTATTGATTGCTGCTTCGGATCAAGGAATTTGTCAAATTACTTTTCAAGATAGTGAAAACGGTTTGCTTCGTTTGAAAAAAAGCTATCGAACAGCAACTCTCCAAGAAGAATCAACTGACCTGATGATCATGACCTATCTCGCTTTGATGGATTGTTTTTCTAACAAAGAAACGCATCCTGTCATACCAGTAGCGGTGAAAGCAACTCCTTTTCAATTGGCAGTTTGGTCTGAATTAGTAGAAGTGCAAAAAGGTAAGTTGTCCACTTATGGTGAACTCGCTCAAAAATTGGGCGACCCAAACGCTTCTCGTGCAGTTGGAACTGCCGTTGGTGCGAATCCAATTGCCGTGCTCATTCCTTGCCATCGAGTGGTGCATCAATCAGGGAAAATTGGACATTTTAGATGGGGAACTTGGCGCAAACAATTGTTGTTAGCCATTGAACGATAAAATACGTTTGCTGTTAGTGAGCGTCTTTATTCAACAGTTTATGTAATCGATTCATCATGATCATAGCAACAATCATCGTTCCTGTAACTACAAACCCCAATATGGGATAATTTTGAATTTCACCGTTGGCACTTTTGTAGACAATCAAACCAGCTACGAAAGATGAAATACCACCAGATAATTGTTGAACAGCAGAATTAATACTCATAAAAGCACCTCTGTCTTGTGGACTTGGAACTGCTGTCATCATTGCTTGAGCAGGAACAATTCGCGCTTGGATACCCATGAATAAAATCACATTTAACAAAATGACCAACCACAATGGAGATGCTCCAAGTTGCGTATAAATCAATACGATACAAATGGAAATGAAAGTACCACTGACAAATAATTTCATGCGCCCAAATTTGTCACTGATGATTCCAGCTAAAGGTCCGGAAATAAAGGTGAAAACGCCTGTCAAAATATACATCCACGGCAATTCGTCGGTTGTCAATTTTAAATTTTGAACTGCAAAATCACTCCCAAAAGGCATCAGCATAAATCCTCCAGTAGCCAAAAGGGTCGTAGCTAAAAATCCGGTCACATAACGTTTGTTGCGAACTGTTTTCATCAAATGTTGAAAGGCATTCGATTCGGATTTAATGGCTAAATGAGCGGTGATTGGTTTCATGAAAATCAGTACAAAAGCCAATACCAAAATTGCAAAACCAACAATTGCATAAAACGGTAAATGCCAATTGACCCAATTGGTCAGCATCAATCCCAAAGGAATACCCACAATTTGACTAACACCAAAAGCCATTTGAATGAAGCCCATGATGCGGCCACGTTTATCAACTTCAAAAATGTCGGTGATGATGGCGAAACTAATGGAACTCATCACTCCTCCAAACAATCCGGTAAAGATTCGTGCACCCAACAATCCATAATAGTTGGTCGACATGGCGCAAAAAAGCGTACCAATGATGAAGCCACTGAAAAAGAAAACCAATAATTTTTTACGGTCAAATTTGTCTGCAAATCCAGCTGTGAGCAAAGCAGAAACGAAGGCACTGATGGCATAAGCAGAAACGACAATTGCAAATTGACTTGGTTCTAAGTGCAAATCTTTCATAACAAACGTTCCAAGTGGAGCAAGTACCATGAAATCTAAAACAACACAAAATTGAATGAGTGCTAAAGTTAGGGTAATGACTTTTTGATAGGGCGAAAAACGGCCAATTTGTTTCATAAACGGAATGTACTAAAATGTAATTGTTGTTCTTAATCTGTAATGTAAACGCGATGCATACGCTTGCTTAAGCTCGTCATCACTTCGTAAGGAATTGTTTGTAATCTTGCCGCAAAGGTTTCCATTGGAATGTTGTTCCCAATGATCTCTACTTTGTCGTTTGCTTGAATATTTTTATTGGTCACATCCACCATGATCATGTCCATGCATACACGTCCAACAACTGAACAGGATTGATTGTTGATATAGACACTTCCAACACCATTGCTCAAACTTCTTCTAAATCCATCAGCATAACCAACTGGAATGATCGCAATTTGCATTTCTGTGTCTGCTTCAAATGTACAACCGTAACCAACAGTGTCTCCAGCAGGGCTTGTTTTGATTTGAGATACAGCACTGTACCAAGCAACAGCTGGTTGAAATGCTTTTTTCAAAAGTGCGTTTTCTGTATAGCCGTACATGGAAATTCCCAAGCGTACCATATCATAAGCGTGTTCTGGATAGCGAAGTGCTCCTTCCGAATTCATCAAGTGGGCAAGGAAAGGATTGGATAACTGTTGTTTGAAATACTGAACGATTTCATCAAAAATTGAAATCTGTTTCAGTGTGAATGTTTGATGTGCTTCGTTGTCTGCGTCCGCTAAGTGCGAATAAATGCCTTGAACTCGAATTTCGGGTTGCGCATTGATCATTGCAAGGACTTTTTCTTTGTCATTTGGAGCAAAACCAAGGCGATGCATTCCCGTATCAAATTTTAAATGAACAGGGTAAGCTTCCAGTCCTCTAGAGATCAGTTCTTTGATAAATTCATCCAATTGCTCAAAACTGTAGATCGCTGGTTCTAATCTGTTTTCTATGATCAAATCGGCATGCTCGGGATCTGGGTTCATGACCACAATAGGCGACAGAATTCCGATTTTACGCAATTCAACACCTTCATCGGCGAATGCGACACCAAAATAATTGACTCCTAACTGTTCAAGAAATGGCGCTACGCGTTCAGCTCCTGATCCATAGGAAGCAGCTTTCACCATTGCAAGTAGCTGCACGTGTTTGGGTAAACGGTTTTTATACAAATTGATATTGTGCTGGATTGCACTCAAATTGATTTCTACAACTGTTCGGTGTTTGATAGCTTTTCCTCTTGCTACTTCATGTTCCAAGTTCAATTCACGATTTGCTTTCACCAACACAACCATGTTTTCAAATTGCTTCCAATCGATCTGTTCATGTTCACCAATCATTACAAAAGCATCTGGATGAAAAGAAGCAACGATTTGTTGCAAAGTTTCTTTCTGAGCATCATGTGTTTTTGCAATCCCCAAAACAACAGCTCTTTTTCTTGTTCCTGCAACTTGCAATTGATGATTCAAGGCTTCAACCAAAGCGTCTTTGTCGAGATTGTAAGTATCGTTGATGATCGTTGTTCCAAAGACACCGTCAAACGATTCCATGCGCAATGCAAGGATGGGTAAACTTTTTAAGCGCGATTCATACAACTCTTTTGGTACTTGAAGAAAAGTGGATAGTTTTCTCAAAACACCTAGCATTCCAGCATATCCTTTTGGAAAACGTTGATCTATTTCAGAAGCACAAATTTCAAAATTACCAGGTAGAAAATCAGCGATTTCGGTGAGTTGTGCACTTGCAAAAACCAATTTACAGTTTTTGAAAAGTTTGAGTTTTTCGTCTAAATGAGAATTGGCATCTGTAAAATGTTCGCGGTGTGCATTCCCAAAAGCGGTAAAAATTCCATAATCGGGTTGAATCATCGCTTCCAAACGTTCCATTTCTCCAGCTTCTGAAATCCCTGCTTCAATCAATGCTAAATTGGCATCGGCATGCATCTCCAATAAAGAAAGTGCTACTCCAATTTGTGAGTTGAAACTTTTCGGACTTCGAACAATATGAAACGAAGAGGATAAACACTGAAATGCCCATTCTTTGAAGGTGGTTTTTCCCACACTTCCTGTAATCGCAATGACTGGATAAGTAAACTGTGAACGGTGGTGTTTTGCTAATGTTTGCAATGCTACTAAGGGATCATTGACAATCAAAAAACAAGCGTCTTTGTAGGAGGAAATATCTAATTTATTCGTGACAACAAAATGGCGAACACCTTTTGAAAAGGCATCTTCAACAAATTGTTCACCAGAACGTTTTGCGCCGTGAAAGGCAAAAAACAACGCGTTTTCTGGAGCGTGAATTTTTCTGGAATCATATAACACATGCTGCAAGGTGGTATTCGAATCACCTACTACTGTTGCATGAAGAATGCGTGAACAAGATGCTATTGTATATGCTAATTTCAATGTGCAATTTTATTGTAGCACGCTCTACAAAGTGGTTGATACGTTTCAACTGCTCCTACAAGCACTTGTCCGTCCGTTTTGATAGTGCGGTGCGAAAACTGAGCTAAGTTACCACATGAAACGCAAATGGCGTGCACTTTTGTCACATATTCTGCTGCACACAATAATTCAGGCATTGGACCAAATGGTTTTCCCAAATAATCCATGTCAAGACCAGCTAAAATCACACGTACACCTTGTTTTGCCAAATCATTGCAAACATGGACTAAGTCATGATCAAAAAATTGCGCTTCATCAATGGCAACAATGCGTTCTTTTTTCCAATGATTGAGTATGTCAGCAGATGAATTTACAGGGATTGCTTGAAAAGAAGATCCTTTGTGACTCACCACATTTTCTTCGTGATAACGATCGTCAATAGCAGGTTTAAATAAAAGTAGTTTCTGTTGAGCAAATTCTACACGTTTCAAACGGCGAATCAATTCTTCTGTTTTACCAGAAAACATCGATCCACAAATCACTTCAATCCATCCGTGTTGTTTCCCTTCAATGGGAAATTGCTCTAAAAACATACCTCTTCAACGTTATCAACAATCGACCTTAAACAACTAATTCAATGCAGCTCATTTATAGTTTGTCGATTGGTTAATTTTATACCTGACTTTTTGTAATTGATTGTTTCAATTCCTTACAAAAATGTCAAATTCTAGTGCTTAAAAACGGGGTTCGTTTACAAGTTCTAAGAATTGTTGAAAAGTACAGAACATTAAGAGATATGAATATGGATATGCAATCGTTGGTAGAGGAATTGAACGCATTGGTTTCAAAAATTAAAAACGGAAGTGCTAGTTTGGGTGAACTGGAAGCTTTCGCTGCCGCTGCTGCACAATTGAATGAACGTGCAATCGTTTTGAAATACAAAGCTTACGAAGCAAAAGTTTACGGAGAAGCACCCGTAAAACAGCACGAAGTAGTGGATCCTATTGCGAATGATGATGAAGTCATTCCAATGAAAACTGCTTTTGTTGTTGAAGCAGAAGAAAGCAGTGAAATAGCTTCTTCAACAGAAGAGAGCATGGCTTTTGATTTGTTTTCTCTAGACGATGAAGATGAAGTCGAAGAAGTAATAAATGAGACTCCTCAAATTGAAGTTGAAACCATAGCTGAAGTTGTTACAAATGATCCAATTGAAGCAGATATGCCTGCTTTTGAAATGAATACAGAAACGGTTGAAATGGAAGAACCAGCTTTTGAACAAAGTGTGCATGAAATCCATGAAACACCTGTTTTTGCTCCAGGTCCTGAAGATGCATTGTCCAATTCACATCACGATCACCCCATTTACAAACGATTGGTTACAGACGATGAATCGTTGGCAACACGTTTGCTTTCAGTGCGTTTGGAATCCTTGAAAAGCGCTTTTGGTTTCAACGAACGTCTTCAAATCATTCAAGAATTATTTGATGGTAAAAACGAAGCTTTCAACGAAGCGTTGGATGTATTAGATGCTCAACCAAATAAATCACATGCGCGTTCTGTAGTAAGTGGTTTGGCTTATCAATTCAAATGGGAAACTGAGAGCGATGTAGCATTAGATTTTGTTCAAAAAGTAGAAAGACGTTATGCGTAAGTTCAGCCTGTTATTGTTTTTCCTTCCCCTATTTTCAATTGCACAAGTTGAATCGGCAAAGCGCGCGGTAGAACAATTGTGTTCACCTGAGTTTCATGGTAGAGGTTATGTCAATAGTGGGGATTCGATTGCCGCTGAATTCATAGCTAAAGGGTTTAAAGATGCTGGATGTCATTTTTTTGAAGCTGGTCCTTTTCAAATGTTTCAATTTCAAGTGAATGCATTTCCGGGAAACATGAGTTTATCCATTGATGGAAAAGTACTCAATCCGGGGACAGATTTCGTTGTGGACCCTGGAAGCTGTTCTGGTAAAACAACAAATCGAAAGTTTATTGAAATCTCAGTTGAAGACTTGTTCAACACAAAAAACATCAAAAACAAACTGGCAGATGCAAACATGCAAGATGGTGGTCGCACTAAAAATCTTGTAGGTCTATTGTTCAATGAATCCAATTTGAAAGGGGATACTTTAAAGAAAGCAAAACAATTGGCGAAAGAATACAATTCTACGTTTGCTGTTATAGAAGTGGTCAACGATAAATTCACCTGGTCAGTAGAACAAAGCCAAACCAATTTTCCGTTTTTTCAAGTTCAACAAAGTGCTTTTGATGCTACTCTTGGAAAATGGCAAGTTGATTACGATGTGTTAGCTCGTTTGGATCAACACACTGCTCGCAACGTGATTGCTTACGTACCAGCTAAAAAGAAATCTAAAAAATACTTGATCTATACTGCTCATTATGATCATTTGGGTAGAATGGGTCAACAAGCATATTTTCCTGGTGGGAATGATAATGCAAGCGGAACAGCGATGTTGTTGGAATTAGCTGCCTATTACGCAAAAAATCCAGCGGATATCAATGTTGTTTTCATTGCTTTTGCAGGAGAAGAAGTGGGCTTGTTAGGTAGTAAATACTACACGGAAAATCCAGTGTTTCCATTAGAAAAAATTGCGTTTTTATTCAATGTGGATATCATGGGAAGTGGAGAAGATGGAGTGACAATCGTCAATGCTACCGTTTTTCCAGAACACTTTAAGCAGTTTGAAGCAATCAACCAAGCGAAAAATTATGTGGTGAAAACGGGATCAAGAGGTCCAGCTGCGAATTCCGACCATTATTTTTTCTCTGAAAAAGGAGTGCCTGCTTTTTTCATGTACACCATGGGTCCAAACAAACATTACCACGATGTAGGTGATACATACGAAAACTTGTCGTTCAACGAATTCAATGATCTTTTTCATTTATTAGTCGACTTTGGGCAAGTTATTCCATCGATTAAGTATAAAGCACCAAAGAAAAAATAAGCGATTGATTTCAATCGATTTCACTATCTTCGGGTTGAATTCTGTACTGTGATGACTCAAAAAATCTTGCTTTTAGCATTCGCCTCTTGGTCGTTTTTTGCTTTTGCTCAACCTTATCAAGGTGAGAAAAGCAATGCAATTACTGCTAAGCCAAAAGGTGCTGGTTGTGCTCCACCCAATAAAACGACCTTCTTGGAATACAACAACGTGCGAGCGATGATTCACACTGCGGGGAATTTATGGCAACGACCTGGTCAAAATCTTGCTCAATACGAAGTGCCAAAGAATTCTGGTATCATGGCTTTGTTTACTTCTGCGCTTTGGTTGGGTGGAACAGACATCAATGGTCAGTTAAAATTAGCTGCTTTACGTTACCGAGACGGTGCCGATTATTGGACAGGTCCTCTTTCACAAGATGTGGCTGATATCGATGCAAGTGATTGTTTGAAATACGATCAACATTATACCACCTCAAAAGACAAAGTAGCAGAATTCAATGCTTGGTACAATGCTGGGATGAATGATCTTCAAAATGGAACCAACACCCAAAGTACACTTTTCCCGAATTATCAAATACCTGATTTTATTAAAACGTGGCCAGCTCACGGCGATGTTGATAAAGGACAAGATTATTATTTAGCACCTTTTTATGATCGCAATGACGATGGAAATTACAACTGGGAAGATGGTGATTATCCTTGGTACGATTTGAATTTGGAAAAAGAATGTAAAGTGGATCGTAGAGTTTCTTTGTACGGTGATTACAATTTGTGGTGGGTCATGAATGACAAAGGAAACATTCATACGGAAACTGGTGGTGATCCCATTGGAATGGAAATCCGCGCTCAATCTTTTGCTTTTGCAACGAATGATGATGTCAATAACATGACTTTCTACAATTATGAATTGATCAATCGTGGAACGCAAACCTTGTATAATACTTACTTCGGAATTTTTATTGACGGTGCTTTAGGTGATCCTTTTGACGATTTTACTGGTTGCGATGTGCAACGCGGATTAGGCTATTTATATAACGGAGATGCCTATGACGCCGATAATCTGGGTTTCAAAGGATACGGTTCGAGTCCGCCAGCTGTTGGAGTTGATTTCTTTGAAGGACCTTATCAAGACAATGATTTTGTAGATAACGCATACGGAATTGGAGTTGATGAAGCTTTGAACGGAATTGGTTACGGAGATGGTGTGATTGATAACGAACGTTATGGAATGCGCCGATTTTTGTATTACGTTAATACAGGTGGTGGTGCGCATCCAGCTCAAACAGACCCAACCAATGCCGCAGATTATTACAATTTCTTACGTGGAAGATGGAAAGATAATACGCCGTTTTATTATGGTGGAAATGCCCATGTCTCAGATCCAGATGTAAACACTTCTGTTCCTTGTGATTTCATGTTTCCAGGTGATACGGATCCACTCGGATGGGGTACAGGTGGAACTCCTCAACCATTTTGGACAGAAGAAACAGCGAATAATTTACCTTACGATAGACGATTTTTACAATCTGCTGGGCCATTTATTTTAAAACCAGGAGCTGTCAATAACATTACAGTTGGAGTTGTATGGGCTCGTTCTCCAGGCGGGTCTCCTTTTGAGTCAGTGAAAAGTTTGCAACGCGCGGATGACAAAGCGCAAGCATTGTTTGAAAATTGTTTCCGCGTTTTAGAAGGTCCTCATGCACCAGATTTAGCAGCTCAAGAATTGAATCAGGAAATCATCCTGACTTTAAAAAATACGGCCCCATCCAATAATGTAGGCGAGAATTATCAAGAGTTTGATCCTTTTATTTCAACAAGTATTCCGAATGCTGATAAGTATTATCGCTTCCAAGGGTACATGATTTTCCAATTGAAGAGCAATGATGTCAGTGTTTCTGATATACTAGATCCAACCAAGGCGCGTTTAGCTGCTCAATGTGATATCAAAGACGATGTCAGTAGAATCATCAATTTTGAATACGATGAAGACTTGCAAGCCACTTTCCCCATTGAACGAGTGGATGGTGAAAACAAAGGGATTGCGCACTCTTTCCGCTTTACAGAAGATTTATTTGCAACTGGAAACAGACGTTTGATCAACTTTAAACGCTATTACTACATCGCTATTTCTTACGCATACAACAACTATCAAACCTTTAATCCGAATGACCCATTGGCTTTGGACGGACAAAAATTGCCTTTTTTAGCAAGTAGAAAAGCGGCAATTGGTGAAATCAAACCGATTGAGGTGATTCCTCACAATCCAAGTCCCGAAGCAATGGGAACGCAACATTATGCTGAATACGGATTTCAACCGCCGATTACGCGTATTGACGGAAGAGGAAATGGATTCAGCGATTTGAATTTATCTGCTTTAAGCGAAGAATTAATCGTGAACATGGGGAAATTGGATTACCCAACTTATCAACCCAATGGTGGACCTATCAAAGTGAAAATAGTAGATCCTTTGAATGTAGCGAGCGGTTATTTCTCCTGCGTTTTTTCAAAATCGACCACTCATCCAATTGATTCTTCTAACTGGACCATTTATCGCTACGCAACAGCTGGTGGTGAATTGCTAGATTCCGTAAAATCGGAAGTGACGATTGCACAAAACAACGAACAATTGATCCCGAAATGGGGTGTTTCGGTGCAGATTTACAATGATCCTTATTATGCGGTAAGTGTCACTTCACCGGAATACAAACTGTTTGCAGAGCCAATTCGCTCAAGTATTTCTTTTGAGGATTCTTCCAAACAATGGTTGCAATTTGTGAAAGACGACAATTCGTTTTCACCACGAAATTGGATCCGTTCTGGAAATTACAATCCAGATCCAAATGAAGACAATCCAGCCTTGGGTTACAACAACCCTACCTGCTATCCGGATGCGATAGGTTTGGATCCCGAGCAAAAATATGCGCGCTTGTTAGATGGTGGAATCACCCATTTTTCATTGGTTGGGAATGATTGCGACTTTATGCCTTTGAAGTTTCCTTCGTTCTTTACCTCAAATGGTGCGGCTGTTGCTCAGGCTACGATTGCTAGGGCTCAAAGTGTGGATATTGTTCTAACAAGTGATAGAACCAAATGGACCAGATGTGCCGTCATTGATTTGTGTGCGGATCAAAACTTAGCTATTGGTAATGCTGCTTCAGGAACTTTAAGAAACCAAGCGAGCGTGGATAAATACGGAAATCCGGATGGATCTGGTACAACAGGTATGGGTTGGTTCCCAGGTTATGCCATCGATGTTGAATCGGGTTATCGTTTGCACATGGCATTTACAGAAAATTCATTCCTTGGTGGCGAGAATGGAACAGACATGATTTGGAACCCAACGAGTGTGGAATACGACCAAAACGGTGTTCCAGTTATGGGCGGTCAACATGCTATTTACGTCTTTGGTGTGAATATCAATAACACAGGATGTCCGTATTACGATGGTGTCAATAATTGGGTATACGACCAATACAAAACAGCTACGAATCTTAGTTTCCGAAGTTTGTACATGAATTGTATGTGGGTGACAAATCCTTTGTTAGCAGAGGATCAACAGTTGTTAAGCAATGATGCTCGTATCAGTTTACGAATAAACAAAGAATACGAAGTGTTCACTGCTTCAGGTGATAACAATGGTCAGCCAATGTACAATTGGTCGATGAGCGCTTACAGTACCGATTTATCAAACGAAGAGGCATTGTCAAGTGTATTGGATTTGATCAATGTTGTTCCAAATCCGTATTATGCTTTTTCAGAATACGAACGAAACAAGGTCGATAATCGCATCAAGTTTACAAATTTACCCGAGCAATGTACCATCTCCATTTATAATTTAAGTGGTAAACTGGTCAATCAATTCAAGAAAGACAATCCGTTGACATACATGGATTGGACTTTGACGAATAAAACAGGGATTCCAGTAAGTTCAGGAGTTTACATGATCCATTTTGATGTGCCAGGAGTTGGTGAGACCACAAGGAAAGCATTTATTGCTATGCGACAGTTTGATTCGGAAGGGTTTTAAAATTAACCGCGTTCTTCTAAAAACAACAACAAGAAAACCAATCCAATGATTAAGAGCAATAAGAACAGCTTCGGATCTTTGTAAAGTGGTTTCTTTGGTCGTTTTGTCAAGCGTTCATAGCGATGAGAAACAGACGCAAAATCTTTGTACCTTACCATTTGTTCCTTGGTAGGCTCTTTCGATTTTTGTTCGTAATTGATTTTAAACTTTCTCATGATTGCTTTTTCCATTGTTGTTTGATCTTCTCTAACAGTCGATACAAACGCATTTTTGCATTCGCTTCACTTATTGAATAGATGTCTGCGATTTCTTTGAAACTCATTTCTTGAAAGAATCGCAACTCTATGATTTCTATTTGGCTTTCTTCTAAGTTATTGATTATTTCAATTAATTGCTGTAAATCTTCTTGTGTAAATTCATTTTCGCCCGCTTCTTCTAAAATTCCAATCACCTGCCTGTCAGTAATTTCTACAGTGTAATTGTTTTTTTGAGATCGGAAATACATGTTGACTTCATTTTGCGCAATGCGATACAACCACGCACTAAATGGTAATCCTCGGTCTTCGTATTTGCCAATGTTAGCCATTGCTTTGATAAAGGTTTGCTGCACTAAATCACCTGCAATTTCTTCTTTTCCTCCCAAGCGTTTGAAAATAAAACGGTACATCATTTCGAAGTACTTTTCATACAAAGGACCAAAATAACGATGGTCTTTTTGGGCGAGCTGAATTTGTTCGGCTTCTGAAAGGGCAATATGCGGTTTCCGTTTAAACAAGAGTAGATCTTTTATTCCTTAATGCGATTCAAAATGAAAGTAACACCATTCGTGAAAAAAAAAATTATTTGAATGGTAAACTGATGCGGAAAGTAGTTCCTTTACCAACCTCCGAATGCAAGACAAACACTTTTCCTTTGTGGTATTCCTTCACGATGCGTTTCACCAACGAAAGTCCAAGTCCCCAACCACGTTTCTTGGTGGTAAATCCTGGTTGGAAAATGGTTTTGAATTGTTTGGGTGGAATGCCTTTTCCTGAATCCGCAATATCGATGTGAACCCATTCTGGGGAAGTAGAAATCGTGACTTCAATTTTCCCCTTTGATTCCATCGAGTCAACGGCGTTTTTGATGATGTTTTCCATCACCCATTCCATCAAAGGCGGATTGTGGGATACCATGATAGCACTGGAAAGATAAGTAGCATCCAAACTCACTTTCTGAGAAATTCTTGGACGCAAGTACTCCATCACGCGTTGCACAGTTGTTTGAATGTCTATTGGTTTGAGTTGGGTTTCCGATCCGATTTTTGAGAAACGTTGAGAAACATTGTCCAAACGCTCAATGTCCTTTTGCATTTCAACGATAATCGATGGATCTATGTTTTGTGTTTCTAGTAATTGTACCCAAGCCATCAAAGAAGATAATGGTGTTCCCAATTGGTGAGCAGTTTCTTTTGCCATTCCGGCCCAAACTTGGTTTTGTTCGGCTTTGCGGAACGTACTGAAGAGCAAGTATCCAATGAGAATAAACAAGCCGATGATCAAAAACTGAATATAAGGATAATACTGCAATTGTTTCAATTCAACTGAATTGTCGTAGTACAACAAGTTTTGATTGTTTTTCCCAAAGGATATGGAAATGGGATCATTGATCAAGGCCAATTGTTTGAGTTTTTCCTTCAAATGTGTGCTGTCAATTTCCGATTTAATCAGGTTACTTGCTATCAATGTATCGTTGCTCCCATTCATCAAAACTACAGGAATCAACTGTTTGTCATTGATCAATTCATTGTTGAAGGCTTGAATCAAGGAATCTCGTTCGCGTTCCAATTGAATGGTGCGCTTGGTATCGGTGTAAAAGTAGGTCATGGTCAACCCTTCGACTACTTCAATGCGAAAAGGTTCGTGGTTTTTCTCCCAAACATTGGTCAACTTTAACAAGCTGTCTTCGTAGCGTTTTATCAATTCTTTCTTCGCGAGCAAAGGAAATAAGGGACGTAAATCTGCAGTATCAAAATCGATGTTGTTGTAGCCAGAAATGGCGTTTTCATCATCCACTAAGATGACAGGAATGTCTTTGTTTTCATTGATGATGGCCAAAGGGAACGAATAATCTGGGAAATAATCTCCTGCAATTGGTTTCGATATTTCTTTGGTAGCATCGAGGTAGAGTTGCACTTTTCTTCGTTCGTAGGCACGCAATTGCAAGAACGCGCGGTTGGTAAATTCAACCAATTCTGCTTTTTTCTTGATGGCATCTGCCCATTGTTTCGCACGTAAACGTTCACGATCAGAAACTTTTTGGACGGTAGAATTTGACACCCAAAGTGAAGCTGCTACCATGAGCAAGGCCACCACTAGGAGTACAATTTTCCATTTTTGTTTGTTGGAGTATAAATTCATACGAAGCGAATGTACAAAAAACGCTGTTTGGATGATGAAATTGTGATGAGTGAAAATTCTTTGAATTCTATTTCCAAATCATTACATTTAATTAAAACAGAATAAAGGACATTTGTTTGTCATGATTGAATTTTAAGCAAGATAAGTTGCATTCAAAAGGTCAAAAAGAAAAATAAATCGTTCATATTCGTTCTTTATGTTTATTTTTCCATTTGAAATAAAATTTTTTAAAATGAATAAAGGAGTAGTAAAGTTTTTTAATGAGTCTAAAGGTTTTGGGTTTATAACTGAAGAAGGAAGTGGAAATGATCATTTTGTTCACGTTTCAGGTTTAATAGATACGATTAAAGAAGGTGATACTGTTGAATACGAATTGATTGATGGTAAAAAAGGACCATCTGCATCGCAAGTAAAAGTCATCTAAGACGAATAAAACAACTGTTGAATGCCACAATGAAAGGCAATCAACCATTAGAAAAAAAACCGAAGCTCTTTCCTGAACTTCGGTTTCTTCATTTAAACGTTATTGGTTGTGTTTAATGATGAGCGTTGTGTTGCTGCTGCGCATTTGTTTGGGAGCAAAGCATGGCGTGTGAATGACAATGTCTGTTAAATCGGTGATGTCCGATGGTTGCCATTAACGAACCAAAAGTGATGCTGGCTGCTGCAAAAGCAGTGATGATTGCTATTCTTTTTCTTTTCATCTTGATTAGTTTTTAAGCGTTTAACACGAGTGACAATGAGCGTGACAATGACCTTTTGAGAAATTATTCTTGAATTGGTTATATTCTTCTTCACTCATGTTTCTTACTTTATCCATGAAAGCAAGGCGGTGTTGTTGGAATTTACCACTGCGCATTTTTCTGCGGAATACCAGTTTAAATACGAGTGATACGATCAGAATCGTTAGAATGAATCCTGGAACAAAGAATAGAAGTGCTCCAACTAATGCCCCAAAGAATGCTGATTTTAAAATTGTTTTTGTCATTTTGAATGTTTTAAATTGTTCTGTTTATTAGGAAGACGAAGTACTCATGGTTTTACTTTAAACTGGTGAAACAATTTGTAATCTTATTCACTTTCAGTTACTTTTATCATCATATTCACACACGATTGAACCAATGAAATTTCTAACTTTTCTATTCTTTCTCAGTATCCACTTGCTTTCTTATTCTAGCAATACTTCTGATTTTCAACAACGAATCAATCAATCTTCGGACGCGCAAAAGCTTAAACTATACGAACAAGCAATCGAATCAAATCTGAAGAAAAACCCTGAAGCAGCGATGGTTTGGTCGAGAAAACGATTGGTCTTAGCACAAAAAGTGAATAGTTATTATCACACGGTTGAAGCATATCGAAATTTAGCATTGCTATTCAAAAGTCAAGGAGCCTATGATAGTGCATTGGTCAATAATTACAAAGCAGAAAAGTTAGCACTGCTTCACCATGACGAAAAAATGTTAGCAGATATTTATGGAAACATCAGTGCCAATTTAATCGATAATGGAGAATTTGAAAAAGGCATTGGGTATGTTTTCAAGTCCATTAAACTGCAAGAGAAATTCCATAACAATCGAAAAATTGGGCGGATGTATGTGAATTTGGGAGACGTTTACATCAAGTTCAACAAAGTCAAAAACGCACAATTTTTCATTAAAAAGGCGATAAAAATTGCAGAACAAGAGCAAGACAAATCCTTACTTGGGGCAGCTAAACTTACTTATGGTTTGTCATTTACACAAACAGGAGATTTTGATAGTGCTTTGGTTTATTTTGAAGAATCTGCTAGGATACGAGAAGAGTTAAAGGAATATTCAGAACTTTATTGGAATTACAACACTATTGGAGGAGTTTACTATTACTTGCAAGACATAGACAAAGCTTTGGAATATTTCAAAAAAGCACTCGATATGGGGCGAAAAATGAAATCAAAATCCATTGAATGTACGGCATTAAGTAACATTGGTGCGTTATATAAAGACTTAAAACAATACGATCAATCATTGTTTCACCATCAACAAGCACTTGATATTGCTAGACAAATCAAACTTTCAAATGTGGAATTGGACGCCTTGGAAAATTTAATTGGAACTTATTCGGCAATGGGTGATTACAAACAAGCATTTATACTTCAGGAATCGTTTCAGAAAAAGAAAGAACAGTTTTTTTCCGAATCATCCAATAAGCAACTTTTGGAATTGCAAACCAAATACAATGTCGAGAAGAAGAACAATAAAATAAAGCAACAACGTTCAGTCATTCAAAAAGCTACCACCATCCGCATTGGTTTGATCATCATCATTTTATTGATTGTCATATCTGGAATTGCCTTGTTTTTAGGATTGAAATCCAAGCAAAAACAAAAAATACAAGCGCTTCTTTTCCAAGAAAAACAGCAAAGTTTGAAAATGATGATCGATACCGAAGAAAAGGAACGTGCTCGAATTGCAAAAGATTTACACGATGGAGTAGCGCAAGATTTGACGGCAATTTATCACAATGTCTATCGCTTGGTGGAGCAATTATCTGGTGAAAATCAGGAGCAAGCAAATCAATTGTTAGCACATATCAAACAAACGTCAAATGAAGTGCGCACGATTTCGCATCAAATGATGCCAATTGTATTGCAAGAGAAAGGTCTGATTCAAGCCTTGGAAGAACTGTTCAATCGTAGTTTAACGCCAGTTTCAATTCAACACACCTTTGATGTTTTTGGAATTGATGAGCGATTACCTCAGAAGATCGAGATCAGTATGTACCGCATCATTCAAGAACTGATCAATAACATTGTGAAACACAGTGGAGCAACAGAAGTAAGTTGTGTCTTGCGAAAAAATGCCGCAAATTTGATTTTAATCATGGATGATAACGGTTCGGGAATGGATGCTTCAAAGCAAAAAACTGGTCTTGGACTTGAAAGCTTGAAATCGCGCTTGGAATTTATCAACGGACAAATCATTGTTGATTCAGATGAACGACAAAGTGGTTTTCAAACATTCATTCAAGTTCCATTGAGCTAATGGGTTACTTTCACTTTTCTTTTAGGAATTACGTCTAACTTTAACAACGGTTTTTCCATTTTTCTTTGAAGGCAGCACGTTCTTCGTCGTTCATTTCCATGAATTTTTGTTTCAGTTCTTTTCTAGCAAATGGTGGTCGGCCTCCACGGTGTTTTCCTTTGCCAAATCCACCAAACAACAGTTTGCTTAAAGCTAAAATTCCCATTGCTTGCCAGTAAGAGATTGGTTTCACGACGTCAATCACATCTGGTAAAATGGCGTTCCACAACCACATCACAATCGCTCCTAAGCCAAAGATCATTCCTATGAAAAGGATTCCAAAAGAAACCCATTTGATTTTTCCTGTAAATAAGCGTTTCATCGTTAATCGTTTAAATCGTTGTATAAATCATTCAAGCGCTTGCGCAAAAAATTGGTCGCGTAGCGTTTTCTACTAATAATGGTTTTGATGCTCTCACCTGTTTGGTCGGCAATAGCTTGCAAGGTCATGTCCTCCAATTCGTTCAATACAAAAACTTCTCGTTGATTATCGGGTAATTCATCCAAGGCAATGAAGAGTTCGTTCCAAAATTGCTCTTTGAACTGCTCCAATTCCGGGTTGTTTGAATCGTCTTGTAGCAATAAATCTTTGAAACCAATGCTTTCGTCATCGTTTTCATACGCGAAATTTTCAAGCGAATCGGTTGTTTTTTTACGGTATTTGTCGGTTACCTTGTTGCGTGCCACTCGGTATAACCACGCACTGACATTTTCCAACTCGTCAATTGCGGTGAGATTGCTAAACTGGTACCACACTTCTTGCAAAATATCTTCCGCATCTTCATTGGATTGCACGCGACCACGGATAAAACCAAAAAGCTTTTTCCCAAATTCTTGTACTGTATCTGTAATGGAAAATCGCTTTTGTTCTGACATGTTTAATTGAATTACTGCTTCCATGTGTAGGAAGACGAACCAATTTTAGTTTTACTCTACATAGTTAGAACTTTTTTTCAGTTTTTCAAACCTCTTTGAATTTAGTTAAGAAATGTAACGTTTATCATTTTTTAATTCAATGATTAACAAATCTTTTAAAGCTCCACGATTTTACTTATTTTCATAGAAACTTAAATCGAAATCATGAAGAATAAATCACTTTTTTTATTCAGTCTTTTAACGCAATTAGCATATAGTCAATATAGTACGACTATTAATTTTAATTCCTGTTCAGGGAGACTTAATAATTCAGGTCATTTTTTTACTGACATACCAAATAATTTACCTACTTACAAAGTAGGGCTTTTCACCCCAACAAAATCTATCTATCAGATGAATCTGAGTACAATTATGAAAGATGCATCAAATGCAGATCGTTTTTCATTAACCAATTACTCGCAATCTGATTTTTCATGGGGTCCAATAGCAACGAATTACTTAGATACGACTTACGTTCAGCGTTTCAATAAAATTTGGAAGATAAACAAAACAACAATTTTGGATCACATTGAAAATTTCGATTCCCCTGGATATGTGTTTGATCAAAATATCATGGAATGGCCAGGAAATGGAAATACAGCCAACGGGGAAGCTGCAATTTTGGCTCCATATGAGGACATTAATCAAAATGGAACTTATGATCCTGAAAACGGGGATTATCCTAAGATTTCTGGTGATCAAGCATGTTTTTTAATCCTAAATGATGAACGTCAAAGAGCAGTGACAACAGGTTCAATTTCTACTAAAACTGAATTACATATCATGTTTTATCAATTCATAGGTTCACCTGCTATCAGCCAATCTACTTTTATGAATGTTAAGGCTTATAATAGAGGAGGAGAAACCTTTCACGATTTTAATCTTGGAATATTTACTGATTTTGATTTGGGTAATTTTAACGACGATTTCATGGGAACAGATACCGATAGGAATTTGAATTATGTATACAATGGCGATAGTTTTGATGAAGATTCATTTGGATTTGTAAATTTCAATTCAGATCCGCCTGCATTGGGTTTAAAATCATTGAATAAACCCTTCCATACCAATACAGTTTTTACAGATTATCCAAGTAGTAATGCTGGAATGGTTAATGCTTATAAAGGCTTGAATTTTAACGGGTCACCAATAACCAATAGTGGAACCCCTACTCTGGTAATGTATACAGACACCCTGTCTGGTGGCTTTAACGAAGTAGGCTTGAACCATCCCGTTGGCGATCGTAAATCGTTCACAACAGTTGAAGGAAGTAATTTCGCTCCAAATGATTACAAGTGTTTTGATTTTGTTATTGCCTATGGGAATATAAATGATTCTTTTACTCGTTTTCGTGATGTAAATGCTTTGATGCTTGCAACCGACGAATTACAAAATTTGTATGATGACAGTTTGAGCTGTTCAGATGGTCATCTTTCTACTAACAATGATTTTCAGTTGCAAAATCCTGTTTCAATTTATCCAAATCCAGCCAATGATTTTATTACCATTGAGAGTCAAGAATTGCTTTTAGGAATTAGTGTATATTCATTGGATGGTCGATTGATTTTGACTCAAGATGAAGAAACATCTTCTTCTCCTTTAGATGTTAGTAAACTAAGTCATGGTAACTATTTGATTCATGTTCACACGAAATCAGGTACAGTTACTCTTCAACTTTCAAAGTAATATCTATTGTTTATCAATTTTCTGCTTTTACCCTTTTTATATCGTCTTTTTGTCTTTGCAAAACCACTATCTTTGGGCAACAAAATTTGCACCATGGCAACGTTTAATTATCAAGACCCGTATCCGCTTTTAAAGGATACAACAGAGTACAAACAAATCAGCTCAGATTATGTGAAAGTTGAAAAAGTGGGAAACCGCGAAGTGCTAACTGTCGATCCGAAAGGATTGGAATTGTTGGCTCAAGAAGCTTTGGCCGACGTTTCTTTCTATTTACGTGCTTCACATCTTGAAAAATTACAAGCAATCTTGAATGATCCTGAAGCAACAGATAATGATCGTTTTGTGGCTTACAACTTATTGCAAAATGCAACCATCGCTGCTGAAGGACAGTTGCCTTCTTGCCAAGATACTGGAACAGCGATCATCATGGCGAAAAAAGGGGAAGACGTTTACACAGGCGTCAATGATGCGGAATACTTATCGAAAGGAATTTACAACACTTACCAAGAGAAAAATTTGCGCTTCTCTCAAGTGGTGCCATTGACGATGTTTGAAGAGAAAAATTCTGGTACAAACTTGCCAGCACAAATAGATATTTATGCTACTCAAGGAGCGAAATACGAATTCTTGTTTTTAGCAAAAGGAGGTGGTTCAGCGAATAAATCATTCTTGTACCAAAAAACAAAGTCCTTGTTGAACGATAAATCCTTGGAAGAATTTGTTCGTGAGAAAATCAAGGATTTAGGAACAGCTGCTTGTCCTCCTTACCATTTAGCTTTGGTGATTGGAGGTACCTCTGCTGAAGCAAATTTAGCTGCTGTGAAAAAAGCATCAGCAGGATATTTTGATCATTTGCCAACTGAAGGTAACATGGGCGGTCAAGCTTTCCGTGATTTGGAATGGGAAGCACGCGTGAATAAAATTTGTCAAGAATCAACCATTGGAGCTCAATTTGGAGGAAAATACTTCACACATGATGTACGCGTGATTCGTTTACCGCGACATGCTGCTTCTTGTCCGGTAGGATTGGGTGTATCTTGTTCTGCAGATAGAAATATCAAAGCGAAAATCACCAAAGATGGGTTGTTTATCGAACAATTGGAGCAAAATCCTCGTCGTTTCTTACCTGAAATGCCACCACATTTGGAGCCACCAGTAACGATTGATTTGGATCGTCCAATGGCTGAAGTATTGGCTGAATTGTCTAAATACCCAATCAAAACACGTTTGAAATTAAACGGAACTTTGATTGTTGCTCGTGATGCTGCACATGCGCGTATCAAAGAAATGATTGATGCTGGTGAACCAATGCCAGACTACTTTAAAAATCATCCTGTTTATTACGCTGGACCAGCGAAAACACCAGAAGGAATGCCATCTGGAAGTTTTGGACCAACAACAGCAGGAAGAATGGATAGCTACGTGGATCAATTCCAATCGTTGGGCGGAAGTATGATCATGTTGGCAAAAGGTAACCGCTCAGCTGATGTAAAAAATGCTTGTCAGAAATACGGAGGCTTCTACTTAGGTTCAGTAGGTGGACCAGCAGCGATTTTAGCGAAAGAAAACATCTTATCAGTTGAGGTAGTTGATTTCGAAGAAATGGGAATGGAAGCAGTTCGTAAGATTACCATTAAAGATTTCCCAGCGTTCATTATTACAGACGATAAAGGAAACGACTTCTTTGAGAATTTGTAGTTAAAAGCTTTAAAATAAACGAACGGCGCTTTCCAAAAGGGAGCGCCGTTTTTTTTTTTTCAAGTTGGTTGGGTTGGGAATTTCGATGATTTGCTATTTCGCAACTTCGCAATATTGCGAAGTTTAAATTTCTCGAAAAAGCAAAATCGTAAATTCTATACTTTGCAACTTCGGGATATTGCGAAGTTCAATTTTCTAAAAAAAAACAATTTAACAATATTATTAAATCCCTAGGATTTGTCGGGGTTTGAGAGCTGACTTCGAGAGCCTCAGTCAGCAAACGAATCCCTCTGTCAAGATGAATTCTCTACCTCAAATTCGGACCCAAATGCGTCATCACAATGCGGAAACCAATCGCCGGACAAGCCTTCACTTTCCCTTCATATGGATCCTTCGCCCCAATTTCCAAGTATTCAGCTGATTTCTCATAACTTCCTCCAACGGTTCGTACCGATTTTTTGTCTTGAGGAACCGCTACCATTCCGCGTTGGATGGTGTTTTCTACAACCATTTCTGCCACGTTTCCAGCTAAATTGTAAATCCCAAAATCATTTGGCCAGTAGGATTTTGCGGGTGCTGTTAAGTCGTGATCGGATGATGCTTCATCTGCAACTGGTGGTAAATCGGTGCGTACAAAATTTGCTTGCACCAAGCCGTCTTCATTTTTTACGCTTTCTCCTGTCCAAGGATACTTGGTGTATTTTCCTCTACAGCTCGCTGCCATTCCCCATTCTGCGTATAGTGGTAAACGAACAGGGTTGATCGCATTCTCTGTTTTTGGATACATTTTTTTGTATTCATCATTGATCCATTGACAAAACAATTCGGCGCCTTCTTGACTCACATTCACCACGGGGAAATTTGCGTAAGCAGGATGGGAAAAATAATGCGTTACAAAGGGTTCCATGCTCGATTTGAAATGCGTGTTCCATTGTTTCTGATCCGGTTTTGCTTTGTAGAAGGCTTCTTTCTTGTTCTGAATGATTAAATCATAAATGAAAGCCAAGTACTGCGCATTCGTGACTTCTGTTTTCAGCATGAAGAACGATTGAACGGAAACGATCGTGTCTTGAAAACGAAAAGATCCTGCTGGAATGTACGCCCATTCTTTTTTGTCGCGTTTGTTCAATGCTTTCAGCAACTGTTTCTTTGTTTTTTCTGCAAAAGCAATTTCTTTTTCGGTCAACTTTGGTAAAGGCTCTTCGTCTGAGAAAAGGGATGCTGGAATGAGCTGTTTTTCGAATGGTGGGTTCTCAGATAATGCTTTGAAAACCGGTGTTTCATCAATTACAGCATTTTCCAATGTCAAAACATCCATTATGGGAGTAAAAGCGGAATTAACCTTCGATTTACTTGATTTTGATAGGGAAACAGTGTGCGTTGAGGCTTGTTGCTGAGGGGAAGTATTGCTACTGCTTTGTTGCTTAGCAATAGAAGGTCGAGTTGGTTCTTTTTGCACAGTAGTAGGAGAGAAGTTCATCCAACTAAGTGCTACAATGATTGATGTGATTGCTGTAAATGCCATGATCCATTTTTTTAGTGAAAGTGAATGGTGCTTTTTCATAGGATCGTTTTCAGCCAACTGCATGCTTGAAGCGATGAATTGTGCTTTGGCTGCATCAAAAGAGTGCACAGCTTGTTGTTCACGTGCTGCACGAAAGAAAGCGTCTATGTTGTTCAACTTATCCATGATCTTGTTCTCCTGTTGTTACTACTGCCTCGAAGGTGAGGATGTCGGTGAGTTTTTCGCGACCGCGTTTCAAGCGCTGTTTCACGGCCGACTCACTGGCACCTTGTATTTCTACGATTTCTTTGATGCTAAATCCTACAATTTCAAACAAAATGATGCATTCGCGTTGTTCCTCTGGCAACTGAGCCAAAGCGCGGTGTAAATAATGCACATCAGCTGATTCTTGCGGATTCGCATTCACATCCAGGATGTCCAAGACGGCATCTGAAGTTTGAAAGCGCGACGTTTTCTTCTTTTGATGATGATTTCCTATTAAGCGAATGCTGATCCCACACAAAAACGATAGAAATGCTTGTTGCGAACGCAGCGTTTCAAACTTTTCAAAAGCAACAAGCAAAGTATCATTGATCAAATCCCGGAAATCCATGTCGCCGTACACACGCGCCCTGCAGAAACGCTCAAACCGATTGTGAATGGGTTCGTAAAGTTGTAAAAATGCTTGTTGTTTCTCCGTCATTGATGGGTGTTCTTAGCCTTCTAATAGGTAAGTTTGACAAAGGTCTAAAAAGTTACATGGTTTTGAAAAAAAAGATTGTGAGATGAATTTAAGCTTTTTGATTAAAGTAGTCCATTCTTTCGCTCTAGTACAATCGTTTCTTTCATGTGTGTTTAATGGAATAAGCTGCTTCCCTTAAATACCAAACTCGTCTTCCTTCCAAATGGAAAGGTATTTAGTGGGTAATCCAACATAAACAGCAATTTCGGGGCGGTCCAGTTGATTTTCCAAATCACTTCCAGATCGAGTAGCCAAATTAATTTCTTTCATGTTCGGTAAAGTATTGATGACTTTTACGTCTTTTACAGACGTATAATACAAATCCAAAATTTCCAATTTTTTCGTGGCTTCTAGTGCAGAAATGTCTTCTACTGTTGATTCCATTAAATCCAATATTCTTAGGTTGGGAAAACGGTCGATTCCTTTTAAATGTTGAAGACTCACTTGACTGGAAAGATTCAGTTTTTTTAATTTAGGTTGCGTTTCTATTTTACTCAAATCCTTGATTGAGGAATTGTCCAAATCAAGAACTTCTAGTTGCATTAAAGTTTTCAATTTTAAGTCGGGACAACCTTTGATATACAAATATTTTAAACGTGGAAATTGTTTAAACCCATTGATCTTTTGATTGTAATTGGTTATCTTCAAACGTTCCAATCGTTTCAAACGCGGTAATTTGCTCAAATTCACCTTTGCTTCCGTGAAATCAGAGCCCAGTTCAAGGGATTTCAATTGATGCAATTGTTGCAAGCCAGTAAAACGTGTTTTAGTATCGATAATGAGGTATTCCAATTGTGTGAGCTGCCCCAATTTCAATACTTTGTTTTTCTTGTAATCAACACACAATTTTAGTTTTTTCAATTGTTTGATTTCCAAGAGGTTTTGTGCATCGTTGAACGAAAGGTCATTCAATTTTATACTCTCCAATGATTTGAAAGCTTTCAACAAATGGATGTCTTTTATCTTTTTTGAATCATAAATTTCCAATTCCTTCAATTGCTTTTTGAGAGGAAGAATTCGTTCAAAACTTTGCAGTGCTTTTTTCCCTTTCGAGAAGTTTTTCAATTGAAAAGAAGTAAGTTTTTTGAATTGGGATAAACAGGCATGATTGTAAAAAATGGCCCGATCAATAACCAACGTTTTGATTTGACTTGCAAGTGGTAAAAATACTTCCAAGTTCACTTTTCCTCCACTGAAATGGAGTTCTTTTATCCGTTTGAATTGGTTCAAATGCGGAAGTTTATTGCTTTTAAAATCATCTATTCCAAAACTGGTGATGTAGTTTTTTAAAGGAAGCAAATTCTCCAAATCAAAGGGTTTTTTGACATGAAAAATACCACCATGAATCTTTCTACCATGTTTGTTTGGAAGGATACTTTTGTCCTTGACTTGTGTGTCCGTACTGATGGTTATGCCTTCAAGTTTTGGAAAATCCTCGAGACCAGCTAAGCTTTCAATTTTACAACTTCCAAACTGAATATGCGATAGGTCTTTTTTGAAAGGAAGAAAGGAAACATGTTCCAATTTTGAATGATAGACACTCATACGGTAAATTCCACTGCGTCGTTCCACTTCCAATGGTGTGTAGCTAAAGGTGATTTTGTCCAGTATCAAATACGAAACTTGTTGCATCGCACTGATGAATTGAATGTTTTCGATGTGACAATTTCGCACATCCACTTGGCGAAAACCTCTTTTTGAACTTTGTTCAAAGCAATCCAAAGCTCTTGCATCAAATTGCATGTTGTTCAGTTTTAAATGCCATGGAAGTGTCCCTTTTGTTTTGCAATCGGTGTTTTTGATCGTTACACCATCCAAGGTCAAGTAATAAGGATTAAAAGCAAGAAGATCCGAAAAGTTTGGAATAATAGTATTTACGAGTGTTAATGCACTCAATTCACCCGTCAACGCAGCCAAATCAATTAAACTTTCAATGTTGACATCGTCGAGATGCAAACGATCTACATGCTCTTCTGAACCAGAATAGGTGTTTTTTTGATTGGCATCATAATCGTTTCCATAGCGTTTTTCTTCCAATGTAATCCCTAATAGGGTTTCGATTTTTTTGATAGTTGTCATTTTTCACAAAAGGGAAGTAGAAAGATACCGACATTTTTCCGTTTCATGAAATTTTAAGGAGGAAGGTTCTTTTTAAGCTTAATTATTTTTTATTAAATAATTGCGTTGCCAAATCAAGATCGCTTGACTTGTCTTTCTTGATGGTCAAAAAATAGTTGGTTTGCCAGTTTTGTGTTTTCTCAGCTTGTTTATTTGTAGCAATGTCCCAAGGCGGGTAAACTCTTATTCCACGTTTTCCTTCTTTTCCGTTTCTGCTGATTATTCCTTTATCGGCCAAAACAGCTATTGGAAAAATGAACTGACCGAAGTTGTCGCCATTTTTCGAGGTGATTACCATATAATCAATGTTGTCTGAAATGTCATACGGCGCTGTTATCCCGTCACTGTTTCTTTTCCAAATGCTCACAAACTGTCCCGTTTTTGTAGGAGTAATTTTAGAAACTCGGTGTTGAATTTTCTTTCCATTGAGTTCAAATGAACAAGCAGCGTATTCCTTACTTTCAGTATTCCATTTTAAGTTAGTCAAAACAAAACCACCTATATCATAAACCAATGCTTTCACAATTTTTAGATCCTCTTGGAATGAATCTACAATTGCTAGGGTGTTTGTTGTTGACATGTGTTGAGTTGATTGTATTTTAAAATCTAATGAAATTACTCTTTTACAAAGCGTACCGTTTTTGTTCCGTTGATACACAAATAATACATTCCTTTTGAGTAGTTGGAAACATCCAAATCAAGCTGAGTTGTAGCTTCAAATTCAGCAATTAATTTACCTGCAATCGAGAAAACTTTTACTGTGCTTGGTGATTCAAAATACACCTTTACATCATCTGTTGCAGGATTTGGGAATACCACAATCTCTGGTTCGATTGATTGATCGGCTATACTTGCAGTACTGGGTGGAATATAATCGATGAAATTCGGAAGACCTAAAATGGATGTAGCGTTGGTTAATGTGATGGCATTCATCTCAAAATTACTTGCTGCTCCAGCTAAATTGGGTTGATGAATAACCGATAAATAAGGTTGAAACGCACCATTGATAAAATCCATAGCAACATAAATCTTACCATCTGGACCAATTTGAATTTGACCAAAACGATCATAATCGGAAACTTGATAAAGGCTTGCTGGAATATTGGACGCTTGTAAATCGAATTGATACAAACCATTGCTCCAAGAAGATACATACAAAAAGCGACCATTTCTTGAAAATTCGCGGTAACCCCAAGAACCTCCAACTTGTATAGGGTTCGAAAGAACACCAGTAGCATTGTTGAAATCAAAAATTTCCCAATTAAATGCCAATTTGCTTCCATTGGATGAAATTTGCATGGTACTTTGCATGCCAGGTGAATCATCCATTCCGATGTTTTGTATCATGGGTGCACTGATATCATTTTCAGAGATCAAAAAAAGGATGAACTTATTGGAATTTTGATTGATGTAATTGCTTTCGTGAACAACTAACCAATAATCTATTCCGTTTGCATGTTTGGTTACAGCCATTTGTTCACATAAAAAAGGCGTTGCTGTTGTAGCAATTGGAACAGCTTTTTCTGTTACGTCACCTAAACCATTGTCCAATGACATATCGATGATAGTGTAACACAATCCTTTGTAGTTTGCATTGGAATAATTTTCATATCCATCCAATGTGAACAAGTAATAATTGCTTGTAGATCCAGGAACAGGGACAACAATAGAAGATTGCATGGGTGTGCCATAACCTGTTGTATCGGTTAAATCACCATTGGGCATTAGCTGATGGTTGCGATTCCAAACACCTGCAATGTCATTTGAAACAGCGATGCCATTCGAATAAAACAATAAATTACCGTTTTCATCCGAAAATGAAGCACTTCCTTCATCTGTTCTCATGCCTGATGAACCAATAGGAACGGGACTTCCAGATGAAAAATCAAGTCCAGCATTGTTGCCAAAATACCAATGAGTTGTATGAATGACTTGTGCAAAATTGTTCGCACTGAAAGCTACAAATAAAAGGAGAAAAAGATGAATGCTGATTTTCATGGGATAGATTCAAAAAGTAACTGTAATTCTTCGCATAATGAATCAACTGTTATGAAGAATTCGCTAGTAAAGATAACAATAAAACCATGCAGGTTTATGAAAGGTAGTGACCGAGAATGTGAGTAAGTGGAATCTAAACGCGAATGTTTCAATAGGCATGTCCATTACCAAACGCGTTTTGTAACGTTTGTTTATGAATGTTGATTAACGGTTATCAAAATTAGCAAATGGGCTTAAAAATAGTCTTTTCACAGGTTTACTCATTTAAAGTATTATTTTAATGGATTCGATTTTTGCAATTTTGATAGAATATCTTTCATCGCTATAAACATCTCAACGCTTTTAGAATAACTGTTATTACATAGTAAGACAACAAATTCATCGGTATCCCGCTGATAATACATCCAGCTGAAATAACCTGCCCAACTTCCTCCATGATAAATAATGTCTTTCCATTTTTCATCTATTCCAATAAAAAATCCGAATCCATAACCCGGAGCTACTGAATTTGGAGAAAACATCTGGTTTTTACTTTTTTCACTGATCAAAACATTCATTCTCAAAGCATCGATCCAACACTTCATGTCCAGTAATGTTGATGAAATAGACCCGTCTCCTTGTACCCCATCTAAATAGGTACACGAAAATTTAGGGTTTGTGTTTTTTATTTGATACTTACCTGAAATCTTAATATATCCTTCTGTATTATTGGGGATTTCGATCGGCTGATATCTTCTTCGAATGACGGCGCTGTGAACCATACCTGCTGGCTCGAAAATATGTTTGTGCAGGTATTCATCGAAAGTTAATGTTGATACTTTTTCTATTATCATACATAGGATCAAATATCCTGTATTGGAGTAGGTGTACCTCGTTCCTGGCTTAAACAAAAGTTCAGGTTTCCGTTCTTTTAGAACACAATATACATCGGCATTGTCTGCAATATTCTTACGGTTCCAGATCTTCTTGTTCTTGAAAATTTTCATAAAGTCTGGAAGTCCAGATTGATGTCTTAAGAGTTGCTCTACAGTAATGTCTGGGTATGGGAAATCTGGGAGGATGGTTCGGATATCTGAATTCAAACTGAATGAATCTTTTTCCACCAATTGCATGATGGCAAGTGCGGTAAACTGTTTTGTGTTTGATCCTAATTCGAATAAAGTTGAATCATTTAATGGAGCCCCGCCTTCGTATTTTGTCATTCCAAAATTTCCGGTATAAATGACCTTTTCGCCTTTTGAGTAGAGGACATTCCCGTTGAACCCTTTGTCGTAATGTAAATTGAAGAGGCTATCAAATTGGTGATGAATCGATTCATTAGATAATTGCGCTACAACGGTTGAAAAAATGAAAGGAAGTGTTAAATAAAATGCTAGACGTATCATGTAAATGGGTTTGTTATGGTTTTTTTATGAATGGTTATTATGTTTCCCCAATAGGCAAAGACGCCTAACAAGTATAAGCATTTTTGCGCTTTTGCTTTTACTTCTTTTGATTAAGACTAATCCAAAATTCATTCATCACACAAACCCAACGTCCATTTTTTTTCTCGTATAATTTTTTAGAGCCCGATCCACCTAATTGACAATTACAAAAAGATTGAATTTCAATTATAACTTTTTGTCTGTCTACTGAAATTATAGGAAATGAAATGTGAGTTAAAAATCCGTCATTACAAATTGAATCAATAGTAGAATATTCGTATAGTTTCTTTCTCCGATTAAACGATTTCAATTTGTTTGGTTGAACTGTCATATTCTTATACAGTTTTTTTTGTTCACCGATGAATTTTAGATCTTGTTTTGTGAATTCTTTTTTCAATTCACTAGTCAAATTGATCTCCTGGAATTTCCAACACACTTTGTCAATTTCCAAACTGTCATCTACTATTATTTCGTTTATGATTGTGTAAACCTCGTCTTCAGTTAACTCGGGCGTTGATTTGCAAGAAACGAAAATCAATG
>JADLGD010000223.1 GCA_020849495.1 Fluviicola sp. | reverse complement strand
GTAAGTCCAAGAACGGATTTGCGCCACTTGACTGTAAGTTTCATTCAACGAAAAGGCATTCACAGGTTTTCCTTTTTCCACAAAAACCACTGTTTTTTCTGCTAATAACAATGCTTGTTCCGAATAGCCCAAGGATTTGAATGCATTTTCAATTTGCGAATTACTGCTTCCGCTAGGCATGAACAATTCAACAGAATAAAGACTTTTTCCAATTTTAGAAATGATCTTTTTAGGCTGTTCTAAACTGCCGACAACCCAAGTGGAATCAAATGAATTATTCGATTTTGTGCGTAAAAACAAGATCGCTTCTTTCGTTTCAATGATTTTTGTCTTGGTTTTGCGTTTGATGCCATAGTAATTGTCAAACTCAATGGAACCTTGACTGTTGCTTGTTTTGATGGTTCCTTTGCTCCAATTATTCGGCGTTTCATCGTAACGATAATCAGCATAGTTCATCGTTTTGGCATCTTCTGAAAAACGGAATACTTTCTTTTCCAAGGTGTCTTCAGGGTTTTTACCTCCTTTGGTGTATAGCGTAATGGATTTGATACCTGTTTGCTTGATCACCGATTTATTCCACGTATCGATAAAATGTACGGGCGCTTCGTCTATGTTCATCACAAAGGATTCATAGAGCAAAGATGCTTTCGAAGGATCGTAATTTTCAAACAAGATTGGTTCTGTAGGCTCATTTTCACAAGCATACAAAAACAGGCTAATTGATAAAATCTTCGATGAACGTACAATAATTGACGATAACATATTAACAAATATAGTCTAATTTGCATAGGAACTACAGTTTGTTGAAAAAAATTAGCGTGATTTTGTCACATAAACGATCGTTCGAAAGCCTCTACAACTTGAAGAAGATTGAGAACCAATGATTTCTTGGTAAAAAAGGGTGTTGAACGAATTTTCTTCAGGATCCACAATTCCCAAGCTGCGATGACCGCCCAATTGCAAAGCTGTTTCTGATTGGCGGTTCAATGGTAGAACACTGCTCGTTTCTGCAACACTGGATAGCAAATCATAAATAGGTGAAGTGTAGTGCGCATACAACCATTTTTTGAATTTCTCGCTTTCACGATTCTTCAGCAAAACGTGTTCTGGACTAATGGCCACACGTTGAATGTGTGCAAAAGCGGCTTCTGGCGAACGTTTGTAGGTCAGAAAATGACGCGTATTGGCATCAACTTCGTTTAAGAAATTCTTCGAAAGTCCCGTTTTTAGAGCCATTTCATAGTGAAACACTTGTGGCAAAGCAACGCGATACTGAATGCTTTTATCATTGGAATAGTAGTTCAATTGCCGAGTTTTCCAACTGCAATAAGCCAATTGTTGTTGAATAGAAAGTCCCACAACGGGATAATTGTCGTAAGCAGGATGCCAGAAATACATACTTGCAAGCGCCTCAAAGTCTTTAAACGTTGAATCTTTCCACCAAACAAGCGTGTCGGGGTAACAATTGATGCTCGTTCCATCGGGATACACATAGTTGAATTGACGTACATCCCATTCTCTGCGTATGTAAAAGCGCTCAGGTTGAGGGTAATACATGCTTTTGAAAACGGGGATAAAGTTTTCATTTTGAAACACTTCCGGATGATTTTTGATGTAATCAAAGTTGTAACCGTACTCAGCAATAATTTCTTTTTCAGGCATTTGTGCAACAATGGAACGATTATTCTTTGGCACATTGGTCAAATACCAACCGTCAATTGGACCTAAATGCTGGTAGAGTAGGGCGGTTGCGATGGAATCACGGAGGTAGTGGATGAATTCGCGGTATTGCGCATTGGTGATTTCCGTTTGTCCCATGTAGAACGGTTGCAGCAGCGAATCAACGTAGGTTTGGTAATGTTCCGCACGATAAGTTGTTTTTAATTGTTCAATGGAATCAATGTATTCAGGATTTTCCATGACAAAATCACTGATTTTCCGCCAAGCAACATCTTTGTAACGATCGGCTATATATCCATTGTATTTAACATAATCATCTAGATATTCTGTTTTTCGTTCATAAAAATTATAAGTTACACTATCTCTAAATAGACTTTCTCTAATCATAAAATCCTCAAAGGCATGTTTATCTGTAGAATCCATTAATTGATGAATGAAATACGGAAAGACAGTTTGAGTATCTTTTTTAGGAATCGTCACAAACTGACTATTGAGCCATTGATCGGTCAAACTTGTAATGCGTGAGAATCCGTTATTTGAACGCAGTTGTGCAGGTTGTATCAAATAATGAAATCTCGGCGCGAATTTCTCAGGCAGTTTTTCGTATGATTTCACAGCATACGAACCATTGACAAGGAACACAGTTTCAAACGCTGGATGTTTGAGTGTTGGTACCAATTGCAGCGTGATGGAATCCTGGGAGTGCAACAGCGATGGTGCCAAGCAACTCATTAAAACCAGTTTCCAAATCAAACGCATAGAGGAGAGTTAAACACAATTATTTTGCAATAATACAATAAATGTCGATCGTTACACGTTAGCTGTTTAACATAATATTAATTATAGGACAAATTGTG
>JADLGD010000222.1 GCA_020849495.1 Fluviicola sp. | reverse complement strand
GAACAGAGAAGTTAAGCCCGTTAGCGCTGATGGTACTGCCTTTTTGAGGGTGGGAGAGTAAGTCGACGCCACTTTTACAAAGCCTTTCAGGAAACTGAGAGGCTTTTTTTGTTTAGATGCTTTTTGATTGGATGTGTTTTTTGAGCAAGTCTCCCGAAACTTCCCTCAGGTCGTTCGGGATCTACAGCCTCTAAGCACCTACTATGTATGCGCTAAGATGCTGTAGGAGACGCCACTTTTACAAAGCCTTTCAGGAAACTGAGAGGCTTTTTTTGTTTAGATGCTTTTTGAAAGTAGATGTGTTTTTTATAGGTATGAAAGTAGCTATTCGCTAACGATATCAATTGCTATAGCTTAAATAGCATTAATAGAATTGATTTCAATCTACAATAGACTCAGTAAAATCGTTCAACTCGTTCAGAGATTTAGCTTTTTTAATCTTCCTAAATAACTGTTTGCCTTCGCTTAGTTCCTCACAAAATCCTTCCCAGTATGATTTCATGCGTGATAAAGCAAAACCTTGATCTGGATTACTAACTAAACAAGATGATTCAATTGCCTTAGAAAATGCTAAAAGGCGTTCACGATAGGTAGATGTATCTATAAGTTGTCCTGTTTTTATTTCCTCAAATAGTGCTGGATTTGAAACTGCTGCTCGTCCAATCATCCAACGATTGATTGTTGGAAGTTGATCTCTTAATTCTTCAAATCCTTCTAAATTATTGATGTCTCCATTGTAAGAAAGACGATGATCTGTCTCATTGATACACTGCTTAAACATTTCGACATCACAGCCACCAGTATACAGTTGTTTCGCATTTCTAGCATGAATGATAATTTCTGTTAGAGGAAATTGATTGAGAATAGGAAGAAGATCTAAAATTTCACTTGTTTCTTCCATTCCCATGCGCATTTTGATTCCTAACTTGAGTTTTAATCTAGGATAAATGGCTTCTAACAAGCGATGTAATTCATCAGGTTTATTCAGAATTCCCGCACCTAAATTCCGATTGGTAACCATTGGATATGGACATCCCATGTTCCAATTTACCTCTTCGTAACCCAAGGAAACAATGTAATCATGTAAAATGAAAAATTCATCAATTCCACAACACATTAATTGAGGAGTGATGTTGAAATAAGGATTGTTTTTGGGTAAAATATCTACTTTGGGTCCCTCTTTTATACTACCATCATTGTTTAGACGTAAATAGGGGGCATAATACTGATCAATTCCAGTATAGACTTGATGGAAAGCATTTCTATAATGATGATCTGTGTAGGTTTGCAATGGGGCTAATAAAAGCTCCATGATCAAGGTGTTGAATTAGAAACAGGAATAATCTTTCCGTGCATGTATTTTCCTGCATTAATAGTGAAATCACAAATATAACTGGCCATTTCTTTTGCTGAATGTGGAGCTTTATAACCCGGAAAAGCTGTCTCTAGCATTTCTGTTTGAACAGCTCCTAAACACAAACAATTGATTGAGATCCCCGTTTCTTTAAATTCTTCAGCTAGCAATTCTGTTAATGAAACTAACGCTGCTTTAGAGGTTGAATAGGCACTCAGGCCTGGAAATTTGACGCTTCCTTGAAATCCTCCAATGGAAGAGATATTCACAATATGACCACCAGCTTTCATTTTTGGTAGACATACTTGAATCACTTCCATCACTGACATCACATTTACTTGGTAACAAGATAAAATGTCTTCTTTACTCAACTCTAGAAATGGTTTGACAACGATTTGACCTGCATTATTGATGAGATAATCAATTTGAGAAATTTCTGAAGTTAATCGGATTAAGTCTTCTTTTAATGAAGAACTCGTTAAATCTATTGTTCTGTAATGAATGTTTTCTTCATCTTGATCTTCAAGACTACGTGCAAAACCAAAGGTTTCAATTCCTTGAATAGAAAGTTGTGCCACAATTTCCTTTCCAATGCCTCTACTTGCTCCAATGACAATTGCCGTTTTAGACATCAAAGTTTATTTTAAGAACCTCACTTGTAGGATGGGCTTGACAGGTTAAAATATAACCTTCTTTTACTTCTTCATCTGTCAATGCATAATTCATATTCATTCGTGCACTTCCTTCTACAATCTTCGCTTTACAAGTGCAACAAACTCCACCTTTGCAAGAAAAAGGAACATCCATTCCCGCACCATCCAATGCATCCAAAAGTGATTTTCCTTTTGTGGATAATTGAATTTTCACCACTTCTCCATCCATCATTGCTGAAACAGAAGACATACCTTCAAAATTCGCATCAACGGTTGTAGTTTCTAGTTTCATTAAAACGGGAGTCGTAAATAATTCAAAATGAATTTTCGACTTTTCTACTCCAAAAACTAAAAGCGCTTCTTGAATTGCAATAATCATCGCTTCAGGACCACAAATGTAAAATCCATCAGCTCTCAATAAACTTAAATCAGCCTTGATAATTTCACTAATCGTTTCTTTATCTAATTTTCCTTTGTGTGCTTCTTCTACAGCTTCTTGACTGAAATAGAAGTGTGCATTGACATTTTTTAAGGCATTGATTTCAGAGTGGAAAAAAGTTGAACTTTGAGTTCTGTTTCCGTAGAAAAGCTCCATCTGTTGTGAATCAGAAAGAGATTTAGCCATAGATAGAATAGGAGTAATACCACTTCCAGCTACAAAAGCTACCACTTTCTTTGCATCTTTCGAAAGTTTGAAATTTCCTTGTGGAAAATCGACTTCCAATTGCATTCCAGGTTTTAGATGATTCAATATCCAATTGGATACTTTCCCGCCTTCAATTGCTTTAACAGCTACAGATAACGCCTCTTCTTTACCACTACAAATGGAATAGGAACGAGAAAGAACTTCTCCATTTACTTCGCAATGCAAATTTAAATATTGACCTGCTTCAAAAGAATAACTAGCTTTCAATTCTTCAGGAACAATGAATGATACTTGACATCCAACTGCTGTTAACTTGGTAATTGCACCAACTTCTAATTGAGCTGAACGACTTTTTTTCGGTGTACCTTCCGATTTCTTAAAACGAGAGAATAATCCCATAATTATTGTTTAATCATCAAATGAAACTACTAATTTCTCAGAAGTAGGGTGAGCTTGACAAGTTAAAATGTATCCAGCTTCTACTTCGTCTTTTTCCAATGCATAATTGACGTCCATAACGGCACTTCCTTCAAGAATTTTAGCTTTACATGTACAGCAAACACCACCCTTACATGCAAATGGTAAATCTGCTCCCGCTAGATGACCTGCTTCTAAAATACTAGTGTCGTTTGAACTTAAATCAAAATCAAAATGATCGTCATCCATGATAATGGTTACTTTTGCAAGAACCACTTTGGAATCATCTTTTTTCTCTTCTTTTTTAATGGCAGTTTGGTTTGTACCAAACAATTCAAAATGAATATTGTTTTCAGCAACACCATGACTTGAAAGTCCGTTTTTTACTGCATGAATCATCGACTCTGGTCCACAAATATATACCCCATCAATAGATTCGTTTTGTAAAAAAGCTTTGTAAACAGCTGAAACTTTTTCTTCGTCTATACGACCTTTTTGCAATTTGTTACCTAAACTTTCACGACTTAGAATGTGTACCAATCGAAAACGAGTCATGTAAGTGTTTTTCAATGCTTCAATTTCTTCTCTGAAAATGATGCTCGCAAATCCTTTATTCCCATATACCATCGTAACACGACTATTCGGTTCTTGAGTTAAAATGGTTTTTGCAATTGAAATGATAGGAGTAACGCCACTTCCAGCGGCAAACAAAACATAATTTTTAGTTGATGAAACGGATGGTGATAATTGAAAATTCCCCATTGGAGTCATAACATCCATCGTTTGTCCAGCTTTTAGTTCTTGTGTAGCCCAAGTAGAAAACAAACCACTTTCAACACGTTTTATCGCAACACGTAATTCATTTTCATGAGGTGCTGTGCATATCGAATAAGATCTTCTAACTTCTTCACCGTTAATTGTCGCTTTCAATGTCAAATACTGTCCTGCATTGTATTGATAAGCCGATGTTAAGTCATTTGGAACTGAAAATGCAACAGATACTGTGTCTTCGGTTTCTTGTCTTACATCTTCAATCAGAAGCGCATGAAATTTTGGCGTCATTTTTTCAACTTTTTAAGGAGCAAAAATAACATTAAAATCGGCTATATTGTCAACTGAAAGCGGTTCAATCACCTATTCAACAATTAATTTAGAATGAATCAATCCTTTACTGGTTACTATTTGTACAATGTAAGTCCCAGATGGAAATGCTTCTACATTGAAAGTGGCCATGTTTTTCTCATTTAAAACTTGTTTGCCTTCCATCGAATAGACCACAAAAGCTTCTGGTATTTCTTGTTCTGCCAAAAGTATTGTTACTTCATTTTTGGACGGATTAGGATATAAAACAGCCCAAGAATTACTATTGATTTCATCTAAAGTTAAAGTGTTCAGTGCTAAAATTACTGCTGAATACGCGTTGATTTTACCCATTCCCCAACGAGTGTGGCCAGGAGCTATGATTTGACCTGTATTGTTATCTAATCGTGCAGTTGTTTTGATGATGTTTTTAACTTGAACAGCCGATAAATTTGGGTTCGAATCAAATATTAAAGCTACAATTCCTGCAACACAGGGAGACGACATTGAAGTGCCAGAAAGTCGAGCGAAATCATAATCTGTTCCATTAAAATTCATGGTAGCAACTTGAGTATATGCAGCATCTGTAAATGATGAAACGGAAGAAGCAACTGAAACTCCAGGAGCTGAAATGTCGGGTTTCATTTCTTCTGTCATCAAAGGTCCAATACTAGTGAAATTGGCTAATTGTCCGCCTGCTAAATTGCCCTGTCCGTTGATGTATTCGGAAGAATAAGCCCCTACACTGATTACATCAGGTGAACATGTTGGTTCGCCAATACTGTAATTTGCATCACCACTTAATCCATTTGTGCCGTAAGAAGTGAATGCCATTCCCCAATTTCCTACTCCGGTGGTCAATTCAGTTACATTCCAATAATGTACAGTTCCGTCAGTTGCAAAACTTTCCAAAACAGTGACATTTGAAAGTTGGTTCTTAACTCGTAATCGTAAATTGGATCGTCCGTTCAAAGGATGAGCATGTTCTCCACTAACATTGTAAAAAACAGTATCAACTCCGATGACAATAAATGAATCAATGTATGAACTAATTGAATTCGTTAAAATAGTGTCACTTTCGCCTAAAAAGGTTCCTGAATTGGTGTAGATTTTCAGTTTCACACCAAAATCTTTTCCAGCTTCTCCCCACATGCTAATGGATTGTCCCCACATATTTGCATTGGAAGCATAACTGTAAAAATTGATGCGTGATTGAAAAGCATTATTACTAAAAGTCTTTTTAATGTGGTAATTTACATTTCCATTATTACCTGCAGATGCAACAAAGACAACACCTTGATCTGCAAGATCTGCAATGGCTTGTGATAACAGCGAGTTTCCATCCAATGTTCCCATATAGGTCAAACCCCAACTCATGTTGATGACTAAACGCTTGCCATTTTGTTGTGCTTTTTCATGCATCCAATTAAATCCATCAATGACAGATGCAGCATCAATCAAAAAGGTACAAAACAAAAATTCTGATTCAAAGGCCATTCCTCTATAAGCGAGTCCTGCGCCACTTCCTCCAGCAATACCTGCAACGTGAGTACCGTGTGTATTGTAACTGTAAATGTTTGCCGTATCTGATCCCGCAGCTAACAATTCACTCGGTGTTGTGAACTCAACTCCATAGGGAAAGCTAATTGGTTGCGAACCAAAAGAACGGTATTGATCCCAAGCTGCAGCTACACGAGATGTTTGTAAAAGTGTATCATAAAACATCGGGTGGGTGTAATCAAATCCCCAATCTGTAACACCAATATAAACATCTTTTCCAGTAAACGCTTCAGGTAGATTAATCCCTCGTTGAACACTGTCAACTCGAGTATCTTTTAATACTCTATCTAAATGAGGGGCTACTTTAGAAGGGATTTCCATATAACTGTAAACCTCATTCCAATGGATGGTGTGAATTGCTTTCAAAGGAACTTTTACAGTTAATACAGAACCAGTTGGTTTACCGATGATGCATTTGTTTGCTGTTAGTTCCGAGTAATTTGAATTGGAACTTACTTTTCCAAATAGTGAAAGGTAATATTCCTGATTGATTAGATAAATCGGAAATTTTTGAATGATAGTTTCATTGATTTTGCCTGTTTCAGCGTAATTGCTTGAAAGTTTATTTAGTTCCTTCCAATCTTGTTGTTGATTCGCAGGCAAATGTTGACCAAAACTTAGATAATAAGTAGCCAAAGCGAAAAGTGTAATCAGTGTTTTCATAGCCTAAAAATACGTTTTTTCTTTTTGTTCGAAAGGTCTAAGGACCTTCTTAATGAACGTTAAATCTTAAATTCTAGCAAAATTTGATGTAAAAAAATTTGGAGTGCATGTGATAAGTTTATACCTTTCCATGACAACAACAATAGCTTATGGGCAAAAGCATTGCAATTACTGAAGGTGTAGCTGTAAAAGTCACTACTCAATTTCGAGCAGATGTTTCGCAGGTAAAAGATGGTTCTTATTTTTTCAATTATCGGATTGACATTGAAAATCAGAATACTTTTCCTGTTCATTTGTTGCATCGCGACTGGTTTATTTTTGATTCTTTAAATCAGCCTGAACATGTCAGTGGTGAAGGAGTTGTAGGGCAGCAACCTAAGTTAGAAGCGGGTGAAGTTTACAATTATACAAGTGGTTGTGAAATTCATTCTGAAATTGGAAAAATGCAAGGTTTTTATACCTTTTTAAATCTACTTACACAAGAGGTGTTTCGTGTAGATATCCCTTCATTTCAACTGGTTTTTCCTGGAAGGTTGAATTAATCGTTTACTTTCCTTTTCGCTTAAGTATAACCAAAAGAACAAGAATCAACAAGCCAATTACAAACCATTCCCAACGAAGTTTGCTGAAAAATGTGCTTTCAGAGGTGTCGTTTTTAGTAATTCCAGACTGAACTTCCAATTTGTATAACTCCATTTGCAACTGCATCAATTCACTGTCGTCACTTTCCTGTTGAATTTTGAGTTGTTCATTGATCGTTAAGCATTGCTCTAAATAAGAAGTAGCAGCTTCATAATCGCCAATACTTTTCGAAAGTTCAACCAATGCTTTTAAAGCGTCTTTTTGCTCGTTTTTAAGATTGTTTGTTTTAGCAAATTCAAATGACTTGAAATACCATTTTCGAGCTAAATCTATTTTCCCAATGTAGAATTGGTAATCGCCCAAATTATAATAACTCTCCGAAATGGATTGCAAATCATTGGCTTTTAGTCGCAGATTTAATCCTTCTTCAAAGAGTTGTCGCGCTTTTAGTGTGTCTCCTTTTTCAAAGTGAATGATGGCTAAATTATTAATCGCATGACCTAAAGGGGTGTTTAATTTTGCTTGTTTAGCTTTGTTCATTGACAATTGAAAATATTCTTCAGCCTTTTTCAAATCGCCTTTGATTCGATAAATGTCCCCTAAACGGGCGTAAGCAGAACTCAAACCTCTATTGTTCTTTATTTTATTGGCTTTTTGAACGTAATCTAAATAAGTTGAAATGGCTTTAGGGGTGTCTTTTGCTAAATAATGAGCTTCTGCAAGTGAAATTAACCCTCTGATTTGGGTTTCTGGTTGAATGGTGTTCTTCGCGTGTTCAACTGATTTATTTGCCCAATACAAAGCTGATTTCGCATCTTTTTCAACACGATAACCTTGACTGATTATTCGTGATGCATTACTCATTTGTTCTTCATCACCTCTTTCTTGAATGTTTGAAATGAGTGCTTTTACTGTTGAGATTCCCTCTGTCGTTTTTCCAGTTGAAACATAGTATTCAGCTAATATGAGCTTTCCATTTTCTATTGCTGGATAATAATGTTCATCAATTCCATAAAAAAACAAATCTTCGCCTATGACACGCAATGAATCTTTGTTTTCTGAAATGTAATAAGTCGCCAACTCTTTTGCCGCACGAATACGTTCAGAACTTGATCCATTTCTAAAATTATTCCATTCTTTTTGAATGTTTTGAGCATGAACAAACAGGGTTGAGCAAACAAAAATAAGAAGTAGTGCAGCTGTTTTCATTGATGGTGAATCTTCAACAAGTATAATGAAATTTCATTCAATATTGCTGTTAGCAATGCTATTTGAAGTGAAAATATTTTCAATTTGTGGGATGTATTCTCGTTGTTTTGATAGTTTAGACAAAAGAGTTTGTGTACATTTGTGTTGCAAAATTTGAACTATGTCGAACGCCATTTTTACTGTTCCAAAAGCGATTAATGAGCCAGTAAAAGCTTACGCTCCAGGAACTTCAGAACGCGACTCACTTATCGCAGAATACAAGAAAATGTTGAACCAAGAAGCTATTGATGTGCCGATGTACATCAACGGTGAAAAGGTCTATACAACGAATAAGAAACCAATGTCACCTCCACATGATCACAAAAAAGTGTTGGGACATTTCAATTATGGCGATGCTTCGCATGTAGAGAAAGCAATTGAAGCTGCAATGAATGCACGTGAAGCTTGGGCAAATTTACCTTGGGAACAACGTGCTGCTATTTTCTTGAAAGCTGCTGATTTATTGGCTGGACCTTTCAGAAATAAAATGAATGCTTCTACGATGTTAGCTCAGTCAAAAAATGTATTCCAAGCTGAAATTGATGCTGCTTGTGAATTGATTGACTTTTTCCGATTCAATGTGCAGTACATGACACAATTGTACCGCGAACAACCTGAATCTTTACCAGGAATGTGGAACCGTTTAGAATACCGACCATTGGAAGGTTTTGTGTTTGCAGTTACTCCATTCAACTTCACATCGATTGCGGCAAATTTATGTGCTGCTCCTGCTATGATGGGGAATGTGGTGGTTTGGAAACCTGCAGAATCGCAAATGTATTCAGCGCAAGTTATCATGGAATTGTTTGAAGCAGCGGGTGTTCCTGCTGGAGTAATCAATATGGTTTCTGTTGATGGTCCAACTGCTGGAGATGTCATCTTTAAAAACAAACATTTAGCTGGTTTACATTTCACAGGTTCTACGGGAGTTTTCCGTCATTTGTGGAAAGAAATTGGAAACAACATTGAAAACTATCGTTCTTATCCGCGAATTGTGGGTGAAACCGGTGGTAAAGATTTCATCATGGTGCATAAATCTGCAAATGCTGCCGAAGTAGCTACTGCAATTGCTCGTGGCGCTTTTGAATTCCAAGGACAAAAATGTTCAGCAGCTTCAAGAGCTTATGTGCCTTCAAACCTTTGGCCTGATGTGAAACGCATTTTAGTAGAACAAGTGAGTTCTTTTAAAATGGGGTCTCCTGAAGATACATCCAACTTTGTAAATGCGGTAATCGATGAACGTGCTTTTGATAAAATTGCAGGATATATTGATTACATCAAAACCCAAAATGATGCGGAAATCATCGTTGGAGGAACGTATGACAAATCTGTAGGTTATTTCATTAGTCCTACTGTTGTTGTAACAACTAACCCTAAATTCCGCACCTTGTGTGAGGAAATTTTCGGACCAGTGATGACCATTTTTGTTTATCCTGAAAATGAATTTGAAGCAACATTACAATTGTTAGATGGAACTTCTGAATATGCATTGACAGGTTCTATTATGTCAAATGATCGATATGCGATTCAAGTAGCGACTAAAGCATTGGAAAATGCAGCAGGTAATTTTTACATCAACGATAAACCAACTGGTGCAGTTGTAGGTCAGCAGCCATTTGGTGGAGCTAGAGGTTCTGGTACCAATGATAAAGCCGGTGCTGCAATGAATTTGTTGCGTTGGGTTTCAGCTAGAACAATCAAAGAAACATTTGTTCCACCTACAGATTACAAATATCCTTTCTTGGGTTAATCAATTGGAATAACTTATATTTGAAACGCTTCTACTTTTGTGGAAGCGTTTTTTTTTGTTTTGATATGAAATCGCTCAGTTTATATACCGTTTTATTTGGAATTATTGTAGCTGTATTTGTGCGTTTTGGATATTACACCAATGATGCGCCGAATGGTTACAATGCTACTACCTGGGACGCGTTTGGATATTACGCTTATTTGCCAAGCACCTTTATTTACAAGGATGTTAAAACAATGAGTTGGTATCCTGAAATAGAGAAAAAGTACCATGTTTCTGGTGGTTATTTATACCAAGCGGATACCTTAGAAAACGGAAATCTTGCATTTAAATATTTGGGTGGTGTGGCTGTTATGCAAAGTCCCTTTTTCTTGATTGGTCATGGAATTGCTCATGCAAGCGATGCCCCTGAAGATGGTTTTTCTTGGCCTTATCAATACGCAATCATTTGGGGAGCTATTTGTTGGTTTGCCATCGGATTGCTTTTTTTGAGAAAAGTGTTGTTGCATTTTTTCTCTGAATCGATCACGAGTATTACACTTCTTCTAATTGTATTAGCTACCAATTTATTGCAATACATTAGCATAGATGGCGCAATGAGTCATGCTTTTATTTTTCCATTATACAGTTTATTGCTTTGGATGACCATCAAATGGCATGATCAACCCAAATGGAAGTATCTCTTTGCAATGGGTGTGGTGATTGGATTAGCAACTATTTCTCGACCAACTGAATTGGTAATGATTTTCATCCCACTACTTTGGAAATGGGAAAGAATTGAGTTGGCTCCTTCGAAATGGCGTTTTCTGTGGCAACGAAAATGGATGATTGCTTTGATCATCTTGAGTGTGTTAATTGGTATGTTTCCACAATTGCTGTATTGGAAAATAGCAACAGGTTCTTGGATTTACAATGTTGGAAGCAAATGGTTTTTCTTAAATCCTTGGTGGCGTGTTTTGATTGGCTTTGAAAAAGGATGGTTCATTTACACTCCTGTTACCATTTTCATGTTACTTGGTTTATTCATGATGAAGGGGAAAGCTTATGGGAAAGCAATTTTAACGTTTGGTTTAATCAATCTTTGGATCATCATTTCTTGGTCTGATTGGCGCTACGGAGCCACTTATTCTACAAGAGCTTTGACACAAAGTTACCCTGTTTATGCGATTGCTTTGGCAGCTTTTCTATCCCGTTTCTTTGTAGCAAAAAAGCGTTTGCTAATTGGAAGTATTGGTTTGTATTTGATATTCGTGAATGGCGTGCAATTGTGGCAATACAACCGTACAATTTTACATTATGATCACATGAATTTCTCCTATTACAAAGCCATTTACTTAGATACAGATCCCACACCTTTGGATTATAGTTTGTTGGATTCGGCAAGTGTGAAACCAAGTTCAATTAAACCATTAAAAGTACTTGAACTTAAAAATAATGATACCTTGTTTCTAGCTGGGAAAAATACGTTGAGAAATATACGAACTCATCATCAAGCAAGATATTTACATTTCAGTTCGACGTTCACTTCTCATTCCATGGTTGATGGTGGTTTTTGGAGTTTTGATTTATTTTCAAATGGAAAAGTGATTAAACAACAAAAAATACGCCTCGGATTCCCTTATGCTAAGCATACTAAGATGAAAAAATATGAAGCTTATATTTTATTAGATCAAAAAATTGATAGCGTACAGTTTGCTATCAACCATTTTGATTCATTGAGAATTGTAGATTTAAAGATAAAGTTAACTACGCTTCAATAATCATTCAGGATAGTTTTGATTCACCCATAAATTGATTGCTTCTTTTTCCGTTTTTTCAAGAGCCATTGGAAAAGGAATGTGATGGTTTTCGGTGTTGATGATAGCCGTTAATTTCCCATTTATACCTTCTTGAACCAATTGTTCATATTTTGCCATTGGAAAAGAACTTTCCATCGAGTGACAATCCAAACATTTTTCAGCAATAATAGGTGAAATACGACTTTTGTAGGAAATTACCTCGTCTTTGTTAGTCGTAATTTCTGCTTTTGAACAAGATAGCATTCCAAAACCAAATGCAACCATGCTCAATTGTAACATTATTTTCATATCCTTTTAATTTTAAAACAAAGCTACTTCTAGCTTATTGCTATAAAATGAACAGAATATGAAGTTGTGTCAAGGATTTGTAAACTTATTGTTATGGATTACTTCAAGCATTTGAAATAATCAAATGGTTCCAAGCATTCATTGCATTGGTAATGTGCTTTACAAGCGGTGCTCCCAAATTGACTGATCATTCGAGTGTTAGAAGAATTGCATCTTGGACACGGTACTACTGGTGCATCTGCAAATAAGACATTTTTGTCCACTTCATCTACTGGCGGAGCAATTCCGTAAGCTTTCAAACGCTCTCTTCCTCGTTCTGTAATCCAATCGGTATTCCATGCAGGGGAGAGACTAGTGGTAATTGAAGGTTCAAACCCACTCTCAATTAATTTTTCGCGAATACTGTTTTCAATCGCTTTTACAGCAGGGCAACCAGAATAAGTGGGAGTAACGACTACTGCAATGTTTTTTTCGTCGATGACATTCACTGAACGAACAATGCCTAAGTCAACGACAGAAAGTACCGGAATCTCAGGGTCCGGTACTTCGTCTAATAATTTCCAAATAAAATCTGAACTTACCATTGTAAATTTGGATAGGCTCTTTGCATGTATTGCAATTCTGTAAGTATGTGTCCTAAATGTTCCGTATGTCTTCCAACACGTCCACCTTTCAGTTTCCATTCATAAGCTGGCATTGATAAGGTTGAAGCTTCTAAAACATGCTTCAAACGTTCGTTGAATGCTGGACGTAGCGATTCCAAATCAACTCCAATTCCTTTTTCAATCATTTCTTTATCAATGTCGTCCATGTAGAACAACTCATCAACGTACTTGTATAAAAAATTCAATGCTTCTTGAACACGATAATGAGATTCTTCCGTACCATCTCCTAAGCGAATCACCCATTCAGATGAATGACGCCAATGGTAACGCGTTTCTTTTAAAGCTTTCTCAGCAATTCCAGCAATTTGAGCATCTTTGGATTGTTGTAAAGCCTCATAGAACGGTAAACGGAAGGTGTCAAATAACCATTGTCTCACAATCGTCATCCCAAAATCTCCGTTTGGTTGTTCAACCAATAAAGTATTCAAGTATTGATGTTCCAATCGTAAAAACGCTAAATCATCTGAAGTTTTTCCTCCATTTTGAATTTCAGCAGCATATTCATAAAGCGAAGTTGCTTGACCAATTAAATCCAATGCAACATTCGTTAAAGCAATATCTTCTTCAATTGCTGGTCCATGACCACACAACTCAGATAAGCGTTGACCTAAAATAAGGCTATCGTCTGCTATGCGCAGGATGTATGTATTTAATGCACTCACGAGTCCAAATTTTAAAGGTTACATGTGTGCAATACCTTCCGGTACTTCGTAAAAAGTAGGGTGGCGATACACTTTGCTTTGAGCTGGTTCGAAGAACGCATCAGAATCTGAAGGATCAGATGCAAAAACTTGAGATGATTCAACAACCCAAATAGATATTCCTTCATTGCGACGAGTATATACGTCACGTGCATTTTCTACTGCCATTTCAGCATCTGGAGCATGCAAACTTCCAACATGTTTGTGAGCTAAACCTTGTTTACTTCTAATAAACACTTCCCACAATGGCCAATCTTTTGTCGACATAAGCTAAATTTTTAAAATAAATTATGATGCTTTGCGAGCTTTTTTCTTTTCGGCATAAGCCATAGCTGCTTCACGTACCCACTTCCCATCTTCCTCAGCCTTTTTACGCGCTGCTATTCTTTCTGTGTTGCAAGGACCATGTCCACTAACAACTTGCTTAAATTCATTCCAGTCAATTTGACCATAATCATAATGACCACGTGCTTCATTCCATTTCAAATCTTTATCAGGAATGGTTAAACCAATCAATTCTGCTTGAGGCACTGTTGCATCAATGAACGATTGACGTAACTCATCATTTGTGTGACGTTTGATTCTCCATTTCAATGATTCTTCACTGTTGGTCGAATCTGCATCACTTGGACCAAACATCATCAATGCAGGCCACCAAAAACGGTTCATTGCGTCTTGAGCCATTGCACGCTGCTCTTCAGAACCTTTCATCAAAACACACATGATTTCAAAACCTTGGCGTTGGTGAAATGATTCTTCTTTACAAATACGTACCATCGCTCTTGCATAAGGACCGTATGAAGTTCTACACAATGCAACTTGGTTCATAATTGCTGCTCCATCTACCAACCAACCTACTGCGCCAATGTCAGCCCAAGTCAATGTTGGATAATTAAAAATAGATGAATACTTTGCTTTTCCTGAAATCAAATCATCCATCGATTGTTGGCGTGAATGCCCCAAAGTCTCCATTGCACTGTAAAGATACTGACCATGGCCTCCCTCGTCTTGTACTTTCGCTAGCAAAACTTGCTTACGACGCAAATTCGGTGCACGTGTAATCCAGTTACCTTCTGGTAACATCCCCACAATTTCCGAATGTGCATGCTGCGAAATCTGACGAATAAGCGTTTTTCGATATCTCTCCGGCATCCAATCTTTTGGCTCAATTCTCACTTCACTATCGATCTTAGCTTGAAAAGCAGCTTCTAATTCTGTTAAATTAACTTCTTTCATATTGTAAGTATCTCTGATTCAAATATAGTTAAATTTTAAACTCGTTTTGTTATAAAAAAACAACACCGAACAAAAAATGTTCGGTGTTATTTGGTTTGAAATTGGATGTCTTTTTCAATGAAAAAGAACTTGGGTTGTTTATTGGCCTTCAATGTATCCTTCGAGTGCGCTATAATTCGAGGAAAATTGAAAGGTATTCTTCAATAAAAAATAATTCTGTTGATCGTAGCAGTTGGCATAAGCTGATTTTGCAAATTCCAATCGGTTGCTATCGAATGTGAATATTTTTGCAACTTCACTAATCTGCTGTGAAGAAAGCGGGTTTTTACTTGCGTAATTTTTGGCTGTTTTTAAGCGATTACTATCAAACGATTCATCTGTTAATGTTTGTTTGAATTGCTCAAAATACACGTTGTTATTCGTTCCATACATTGGAGGTACAGGAGTACCGCAATGTGGGGGAGGTGTTTGAACAACTGGCTGATTTGGTGCAGGTGTGTACCAGTTTGTATTCGCTATTGGAACAGATTGAATAATGTTAAAGTTCCCATAAGCATCAATTTCTCCAACCAATCGATGATTGTGATCCACTTTAACCACGCTGCTAAAAATGGCAACTCCGGAATATTGATCTGAGACCACTAAATTCACCATCCCTCCTGGGATATCAAAAAAACGGAAAATATTCGTGTTGTTGTATTGCGTCTGATTTCCTGTGCTTGCGTAGTACATTCCAACGCGATTGACGCGGATAAACAATTCTGATGCAAAACTTGTGCTACTTAAAATTGTTAGGACGAGTAAAGAGTAAAATGTTTTCATGACGCTAATTTTTAATGTTGAATTAGCGTTAACCGATACCGTGCCAAAAAGATTTGCTTAACGAGAAAATAACAATTGAAATGTTTGAGTAAAAAGTGATGAACAAAAAAAAACCGCTCGAATAGAGCGGTTTCGTATCAGCTTTTTTTAATTAGCGATTTAGCATAACTGGCATCACTAACATCAAGATGTCTTCGTGTTCGTTTTCTGAAGAATTTGGCATCAATAAACCAGCTCTGCTTGGCTCACTCATGGCAATTTTTACTTCAGGTGAATCGATGTTATTCAACATTTCCATTAAGAAACGACTGTTGAATGCGATTTCAATATCCGCGCCGTCGTAGTTACATGTCAAACGCTCATTCGCTTCATTTGCAAAATCCAAATCTTCAGCAGAAATATTCAATTCACTTCCTGCGATTTTTAATTTTACTTGGTGCGTTGTTTTATTTGCGAAAATAGAAACACGTTTGATTGCTCCTAAAAATTGAATGCGATCAACGATTAAAATGTTTGGATTCTCTTTTGGAATAACTGCTTCGTAGTTTGGATATTTCCCATCAATCAAACGACACATCAAAACGATGTCGTTGAAAGTGAAAATAGCATTTGAATCAGAATATTCAACCAACACTTCTTCATCTCCACGTAAATTGGATTTCAATAAGTTCAATGGTTTCTTTGGTAAAATGAAAGCAGATCCACCCGTTGATTGACCGTCTGTTCTTTTGTAGCGAACTAATTTATGAGCATCTGTTGCTACGAAAGTAATATCTGATGGACTAAATTGACAATACATACCGCTCATTACTGGACGTAAATCGTCATTTCCTGCTGCAAACAAAGTTTTATTGATTGCGCGTGAAATGATTTCTCCAGAAATACGAATGCTTGTGCTGTTCTCAATGCTAGGCGTTTTTGGGAAATCATCCCCATTAAAACCAACCATTTTGGATTTACCATTATCGTATGCGATTTCAATACCGAAATTGGCATTGTCCACTTTGAAAGTACATGGTTGATCTGGAAGGTTTTTCAAAACATCCAACAACATTTTTGCTGGAATTGCTACTCTTCCGGAATCAGAAGCCTCCACTTCCATGGTTGTACGCATAGTAGTTTCCAAGTCTGATGCTGAAATGGTTAATTGACCTTCAGCAATATCAAACAAGAAATTGTCTAAAATGGGCAATGTGTTGCTTGTGCTCAAAACACCGCTAATGCTCTGTAAGTGGCGCAATAAGTTTGTACTGGATACGATAAAGTTCATATACCTTTAAGATTGTTTTTAACGAACAAATATACTTTTTTTTTCAGCGTCTAAAACGTTCTATTGAACAAGTTGTGAGCATGTTTTCAACGATACTTGTTAGTTTCCTGGAGCCGATGCTGCATTCGTTGGCTGATAATTGAAGTAAATCTGCCCCATGATCAATGGATTGAAAACGAAATACTGACATTTTACCAATTTTCCAGAAGGCAATTCACACCAAAAACGGTTGATATCGTAAGGAGTAGATTCACCAAAATCATCCGTTTCCATTTCTCCTGAATCGGATTTACGTTTGAACATGCGCAATTTGATTTGTTCTCCTGATTTAGCTTTTACTTGCAACAAACAGAATGGCGTACTGTGTTTTACACTATCTACTTGTCGGTCTGTCAATTCAAAATTTGGTAATTCGTAATGGATGCGTCTGAAATTCAACAAGTATCGAGACATCAATTTGGGATTGACATTCGGAATCGCTTTTCCATTTGAAGTTACTTTGAAGTTGGCTCCCATTGTTTTTACTTCAAAATTGCGTTCCGGATGAGCGGTGTGTTTTACCGTAATAGTTGAGATTTCATTCGGTTCGTACCCAAAAATGTTCGTGCATTCCCATCTTCTTGGGTCAGCAAAAAAACGTGGAGAAATGATTCCCTTCATTCCTTTGATCTCCATGATAACAGGTAAATCGCTTTTTCCATATTCAGAAGATTCAACCAACATGTAAGTGCCATAATGATCAGGAGTTGAGCTCCCTAGGAACCAGGTTTTATGCCATTCACCATTCACAAAGAATTGTACTTTCGTTCCAACAGCCGCCATGCGATTACTAACCGTTTTGACAGCGTTTTCTGGAACGTATCCTTTAAATCGGATGTTGAAAGCAGCGTCCAACATACTATTGACCAATTGGTATTGAATACACTCGCCGTTGCTTCTAGTCCAAACTTTTCCATCTCTCACCATGTCGATTTCCATTCCGTTGGGCTCCGTTATGATGATGCGATTGACGCTAGCGGTGTCTTTTATATCAAAATTAAATGCTGCTGTTTGTGCGTCCGATTTCCCTTTTTTAGAAAGCAATTGAACAGTGAAATAGCCTAAGCCAATCAATAACACAAAACCAATAAGTAGATAAATTGTCTTTTTCATAAAACTGTTAACGTGCAAAACGACGTTTGCGCAAGTAAAAAATGATAAATGCTAAAATCAATACTAAACCAGATGGTAAAAGCATGTTCATGAATTTGTAAAAATTCCCATTTGTTTTCACTTTTTCTTTATCGATCGGATGAATGTCAATTTGCTTGCTTCGAATGTCTAAAACAGAATTGTCGCCCATCATGTAATCAAGTGTGTTTTGGAAAAATTCTTGATTACCATAAATCAATGGTTGCATACGCATTTGAGCCAAAACTTCATCGTAGCGAAGATTGTTGAACCCAATTGGACGGTATTGCATTTGACCATATTTGTTTGGCATTGAATCATAATAATTTTTCAAGAAATTGCCGTTTCCAACAACAAATACTTTTCCTTCATTGGAGCTTTTCTCAGCAAATTTCGCGTCCGGATTTTTTGCATAAGTATCGATGATTCTATTTTTGAAATGAGAAGTAAATCGACCTTCAACCAATCCAGCTAAGCAGATTTTATTCGCATCGCTCGTTGGATTATCTACTAAAATAGGAGATTTCCCATAATTCATAGGCATTCCTAAACTTAATAGTGGAGCTAATCCCGTTACGGTTGAATTGGTAGATGTTGTCAATACAGGAGAAACCATCCAGTTTCCTTCGTTTGGAATCAACTGAATTTGGGATGCGTATCGCAACATGACCGGTTCAATGTTTCTTGAAATCGGATGCTTTGTTGGTGTCGATGCAATGTAGAAAAACCAAGGCAATAAGCTTTCTTTCGCAAAAGGAACTGCAATTGGTCCACAGCGAACATCCATGGCATAATTGTCATTGACTTTAATTCCATAATCAAATAACATGCGGTCGAGTCCAATATTTGTGCGCACCGTATGAACAGCTCCTTTCATGTTGAGCGTGTCCATAGGGAACGTCAATTTATCAATGAAACACATCAAACGACCTCCTTTCATTACAAATTGGTCGAGAATGAACAAATCTTTATCCGAAAAAGCACTAGTTGGACGTGCAATAATGACTCCTTTTACATTGTCTAAAGCTGCAAGTGAGTCATTTAAAGTAATGTCTTCTACTGTATAATAATCATCAATCAAAGAGCGAATGCGTTGCGTTTCAGGGAAGCTCAATTCTCCATGTCCATGAATGAATGCAACGCGAGGTTTTGTTTTTTGAATTACTCTTCTCAAAGCGGAAACAAGCATGTATTCCAAGTTGTTGATGGAATTTTGTACGGTTGTTTCGGAAAATTCAGTTGTCAAACGTGCAGGCTGACCTTGAGGAGAACCTGGAAGTAATTGAACATAGCCTTTTGTGATGCCGCCGTAATCGATTTCTGCTCCTGGCCACAACATCATTTGGTTTTGCCCTCCGTCTTTGTCGTAAACAATCTCCAATGGCATGATGCCTTTGCCTTTATTGTATAATTTTTCTTTTAATGCATTTTGATCAGCTTCAGTTCCTTGCGAAGGATCGATGAATTCATATTCGATGCGGTCACCTGCAATTTCTCTAAACTCAACCAGTTTGTCTTCAATGGCATTTCTGAAGCGTTTGATTTCAGCAGGAAGATTTCCTTCCAGGTAAATTTTAATGTATAAACGATTGACTTTATCTCCTGCTGCGTTTGATGGTTCTGCTGCATCAGAAGGGGTCATTTTATCTAAAAACTCGATGGTCCCAGAAGAAAGGGAATACCTTTCATCTTCCGTCATGTCAATGCGCGAATAGATAAACGTTCCAATGATATTAAGGAAAATTACAACTCCCACAATGATGAAGAGTAGCACCCAATTGTAAACTTTGTTTGTTTTTGCTGCCGATTTTTTCATGGATTAACGCTTCAAAGATTTTACAACAGTTAATGATGCAGTTAAGAAAATGGCAATCATTCCGAAAAAATAAATGATGTCACTGGTATCGATGACTCCTTTCATGATACTTCTGTAATGAGAGGTAAGTCCAACAAATTGAAAAATAAAATCATAGTCACCCATTAAGTTGAATGAACCTAGCATTTCAAAGCCATCATAAAAAAACCAGCACAAGAACATGGCAAGAATAAAGGCAACAATTTGATTACTCGTAATAGCAGAAGCAAAGACGCCAATGGCAATGAAAACAGAGCCAAGTAGTAATAAACCAATATAAGAAGTGAAAGTAGCTCCTTCGTCAATGACAGAAATGGCAAGTCCATCTTCATCTACAGCTTCAACCCCCAAAGAAACCATGCTGTAATAGTAAACCAAAGTTGGTAAAAGCGCGATGATCAACAAAGTGACACCAGCTAAGTATTTTGCAAGAATGATTTGTAAATCGGTAATTGGGCGTGTAAACAACAATTCGATGGTGCCGTTTTTTCGTTCTTCGGCAATCATACGCATCGTAATCGCAGGAATCAAAATCAAAAAGATAATAGGTGACAGATTAAAAAACGGAATCAAATCCACTTCTTCCCCTTGAAGTAAATTGGTGTCTTGTGAAACGACCCAGTGAAAAATTCCCGAAGAAATAAGGAATATAATGATGAAGATGTATCCAACGATAGACCCCAAAAAACTTCTAATTTCTTTCCAATATAATGCTCTCATGCTTAAAAAAGTGTTCAAAGATACGAACTACAACCAACTCCATCAACCTTTCATGAAGTACATTAACGCAAACTATCAACTTTGGTTGGGAAAAAAGTTGCCATCTTCAAAATAAGTGTTGACGCTCCATGCTTCTGGCTTCCCTCCAAACCACGGTTTTATTGTTGACCAAACTCCAGCGAATAGCTCAGAGTCTCTGTAATTATTCAATGCGGTTTCGTCTTTCCAATTGCTGTAAGTAAAGATGATGTTTGGATGCTTGATGTCTTGCAACAAACGCATCCCGTAGCAATTTTCAAACGTACTTACTCGAGTATTAATGGTATTGAAAAAGGATAAGAAATCGTCAATTTTATCCTCTTGAAATGTCAGTTTAACAATTCTAGTTAGCATAATTTAAAAAAGTGAAGCAATTGTTTTAGCAGATCCACGAGGAGTGAACTCTACACGAACTACATCTGTCAATCGTAAGCCAAATAGGGAGTCAGCACCTCCAGCGCCACCCGTTGCGCCTTTGTTGATAGCGATTTCAAGCAAGCCATTGTCATTGAAAATAGCCAAGCGTTCACCAGGAGCTACTTCGTTATAGGAAGTCGAAATTTCATCGATGAAATAATCTTTTCGTCTGAAATATATGGTGAAAGGAGATTCCTCAAAACGGTCAAACAACTCTTTGGTGATGTTGGTGATGGCATTTCCGTAATGGTCGATGTGAATGATAGATCCTTTGATCAAATTCTCTTCTATCACTGCATTGAAGGTGTGTGCAATGCGCCATTTGTCCACAGGTGAAGCAAATGTTTCGATGTTTTCTCCTTGCGCAATTTTAACGGCAATGGGAACAAAAATATTTTTAACAGGAAAGCGAAAAGCTTTTGGATTACTCAAAACGTTGTCTAAATGCCAAAATCCTTCTGGTTGCTGTTCTTTTAATAGCAATGCAAAGAAACCATTGTCATTTCCTACAAAATAATGTCCTTTCCATTTTAAAATAGCAGGCATTGAACCACCACTCGAATTAATTTCAGGTTCGCTATCTACACCAATGATGTGAATCGTGCCTTCTGGAAACTCATGAAATGCTGCTCCAACATAGTAACTCGCGTTTACGATGTCAAAGGGTTTTACACTGTGAGTGATATCAATAATTTGGACAGATGCATCCAAACGCAAAAGACTTCCTTTGAGAACGGCAACGTAGTAATCGTTTAGCCCCATGTCTGTTGTAAGCGTAATTATTCGCATCTTGTCAAGTTCTGCTATTGAAGCACAAAAAATTGATTAAATTTGACCCAAAAATAAGGGTAATATATTCAATCCTGAAGTCCAACAAAAAGATTTATTCACATTGACAGAGAAGAAAATCGAAATTACCGGTGTAAACATTGCTGAATTGTTCGGTGTTAACAACGCGAATTTAAAACACATCCGTACGTTTTTTCCTAAGTTGAAAATCAACGCTAGAGGAAATGAATTGACCATTGCAGGTGATGCAGAAGTCATGGAAGAGTTTGAACGCAAGTTTGAATTGATCATGGCTCATTTTCATCAATACAATAGTTTAACAGAGAACAACATTGATAATCTAATGTTGGATGATGGCTCTGCAATGCTTTCTTCGGATGGTTCAGAAACCTTGGTTCATGGTAACGGTGGGGTCAAAATCAAAGCGAAAACGGTCAATCAACGCAAGTTGGTACAAGCTGTGAATAAGCACGATATGGTTTTTGCAGTTGGGCCAGCTGGAACGGGTAAAACGTATACGGCTGTTGCATTGGCTGTTCGCGCACTCAAAGCAAAAGAGGTGAAACGCATTATTCTGACACGTCCAGCGGTTGAAGCGGGTGAAAATTTAGGTTTCCTTCCAGGCGATTTGAAAGAAAAACTCGATCCGTATTTGATGCCTTTGTATGATGCTTTGCGCGATATGATTCCGCCTGAAAAATTGGCCGATATGATCGAATATGGCATCATTGAAATTGCACCGTTGGCGTTTATGCGCGGACGTACATTGGATAAAGCATTTGTGATTTTGGATGAATCTCAAAATGCGACGGTCATGCAAATGAAGATGTTCTTAACGCGTATGGGGCAAACAGCTCAATTTGTCATTACTGGAGATATGTCGCAAGTAGATTTACCACATCGTCAGCGTTCCGGTTTGTCTTATGCCTTAGATATTTTAGGTGATGTGGAAGGAATTGGAATAGTGCGATTGACGCAAAACGATGTCATTCGACATACGATTGTAAAACGTATCATTGATGCCTTTGAGAAGGCAGAAGCAATTGAGAAAGCAGAAGCTGCAGAACGAAAAGAAAAACGTCATTCGCGTGATGACAATCAAAAATAAAGAACTCAGAATAACAACGAAATACAAAAGCCATGAGCGAAACAATTACAAGTACCAATTTTAAATTTCCTGGTCAAAAAAATGTTTACCGAGGAAAAGTACGTGAGGTTTACACCCTTGACAATGATATTTTGGTAATGGTTGCAAGTGACCGTATTTCTGCGTTTGATCATATTTTACCAAAAGGGATTCCATTCAAAGGGCAAGTGCTCAATCAAGTGGCAACCATGTTTTTGGATGCAACAAAAGATATTGTCCCAAACTGGTTGTTAGGTACTCCTGATCCTAGTGTAGCAGTTGGCCACGCTTGCGAACCGGTTCGTGTTGAAATGGTGATTCGCGGTTATTTAGCTGGACATGCTGCTCGTGAATATGCAGCAGGTAAACGTGTGCTTTGTGGAGTCACTATGCCAGAAGGTTTAAAAGAAAATGATCGTTTTCCCGAACCAATTATTACTCCAGCTACAAAAGCAGAGGAAGGACACGATGAAGATATTTCTAGAGAAGAAATTTTACGTCAACAAATTGTGCCACAAGACATTTATGAAAAGATGGAAGGGTACACACGTGCATTGTTTCAACGCGGTACCGAAATGGCTGCAGCTCGTGGGTTGATTTTAGTTGATACAAAATACGAGTTTGGTATTCGCAATGGAGAAGTGATCTTAATTGATGAAATTCATACACCAGATTCTTCGCGTTATTTTTATGCGGATGGCTATCAAGAACGTCAAGATAACAACGAAGCTCAAAAACAATTGTCGAAAGAATTCGTGCGTCAGTGGTTAATTGAAAATGGTTTTCAAGGATTGGACGGTCAAGTGATGCCCGAAATGCCAGATAGTTTTGTGGATACCATTACTGAACGTTACATAGAATTATACGAAAAAATCACCGGAAAAACGTTTGAGAAAGCGGATACTTCCAACATCAACAAGCGCATCGAATCGAATGTTGCGAAGTTTTTGATGGAAAAAGGGATTCTGTAAGAATTGACAAAAAGACAAAAGACAAAAGAGGATTGCTCTTTTGTCTTTTGTCAAAATAAGTCTTTTGTCGATGATCGTATCAAGTAGCACTTTGTTTAGCAATCACTTTCCAGAATAATTTTGGTAAAAAGCGTTTCAATGTTACTGCTTTGATTTCTTTGTTTCCTATCAGGATTTCTCGTTTACCTTCGTTTACCGCTTTGATTAAGATAGCAACACATTCTTCCACTGGCATTCCCGTTTCTTGGTTGTGATCCATCACGCCATGTGATTCGCCATCTTTGTTCAATGCACTTAGTGAAATAGGTGTATTTATTTTTCCTGGACAAGCAATGGTAATGCGAACATGATTTTTTGCTTCTTCCAAAGAAAGACTTTCAAAAAAGCCGTGAAGTGCATGTTTTGAGGCGCTGTATGCAGATCGTAAATAAAATCCAAATTTCCCTGCAATACTTGAAATCGCAATGATATGTCCGCTTTTTTGAGCTTGCATGTATGGTAACACCGCTTTAGTCAGCGCAATGGTTCCAAAGTAATTGATTTCCATGATTCGACGATCAATCGCTAATGAAGTTTCATGTGCTTCTGAACGTTGGGATAACCCGCCACAATTGTATAAGTAGTCAAATCGACCAACTTGTTGATGAACTTCTTTCACTAATTCAACAAAGTTTTCTGAAAACTCCAAGTCTAAAGGAACCACCAAATGGATTTCACTGTGTGGCAATTGATTTTTAAGTTCAATTAATTTCGCTTCATTTCGTGCAGATAAAACAATGCGATAACCAGCTTTAGCCAATTGTTTACACGTTTCTTCTCCAATACCAGATGAGGCTCCAGTGACCCATGCTACTTTTTTCATAAAAAAAACAATCTGAATGCAAAAAATGATAAATGAAAAAAGCGATGAAATTTCACCGCTTTCTTAGTTTAATGATTTTTACAAGTCAGTAGGAAGATCCGCTTGCTTGTAAGATTTTTGTTTTGGTTTCAATTTATCAATGAAAACCACTTTGAATTTTTCGCCATCTGAAGTGAAAATCATTTCAGAGATTCCGTTTGTAATTGTTGGACTTAATTTTTTAGCATTGTAAAATTTCTTTTCATACAATTCGTAAGTGCTATCATCAAATTGTAAAAAGATGGAAACAATTGTTCCGTTCTCAACGCGTACTTTTCCTGAACGACATTCCGTTCCTTCTGGAGTGAAAAAACTAATAATGACATTGCGATGCATTTCGTCAGCTACAGTATAAGAGCCTCTTTTTGCAAAAGCTTCTTCAAGCTTCTTAAAACAATCGTCTTGTGCGAATGAATGAATCCCTAAAAATAAGGTGAATGCTACAAGTAGAATATTTTTCATAGTTTTTGTTGTTGTTTAGGGAGTCAAACTCCGAGTTTCAAATATAACAAGTTTCTACAAATTGATGACTGTCATCAGAATTATTTATTTTTGACCATTATCATCGATTCGAAGACCATGAAACAAATAGCAGACCATTTTACACAAGCCTTAGAGGTTTTGCAAAAATTTAACAATGAAGAAAACTTTCAAAAGATTGAAAAGGCTGGAGAATTAATGGTGGAAGCGATTAAGAACCAGGGTAAAATCATTTCTTGTGGGAACGGAGGGTCCATGTGCGACGCGATGCATTTTGCTGAAGAATTAACAGGTCGTTATCGTGAAAACAGACCAGGAATTGCAGCAATGAGTATCAGTGACCCTTCCCATTTGTCGTGTGTGGCGAATGATTATGGCTACGATTTTGTGTTCTCTCGCTACATCGAATCTGTTGGTAAAGCAGGTGATGTTTTATTGGCGATTTCAACATCTGGAAATTCTAAAAATGTGTTGCTAGCAATTGAAGCAGCTAAGCAGAAAGGAATGAAAGTAGTTGGTTTAACGGGTAAAGATGGTGGTAAAATGGCTGGGATTTGCGATGTGGAAATACGCGCTCCTCATGCTCCTTTTGCTGATCGTGCCCAAGAAATTCATATCAAAGTGATTCATTCATTAATTGATCACATCGAAAGACAATTGTTTTAATTACATATTATGAGCTCATTATCCAATTATTTTGAATCTGGTGAACAAGCACGCCAAAAAGGTCATTTTAGAAATTTAGTCATGCTGGCTCGTGTTGATGGGCATGTTTCTGATTTGGAAAAGCAATTATTGCAACGTATTGCAAGAAGATTGTCATTGACAGATGAGCAAGTGACTGAAATTTTAAATGATCCAGATGCGTATCCATCCATTCCTCCTGCTACAAGAGAAGAGCGCTACGAACGTTTCATTCAATTGATTCAAATGTTGGTGATCGACGGACGTTCGGATAAAGCTGAAGAAGCTATGGTTCGCCGATTTGGTGTTGAATTGGGCTTTACACCTGAACGAATCAATGAGAAATTTCCGATTATTTTAGAACATCTACGCAATGGAATGACACGTGATGAGGTCTTGACCAATGTAATGTCTTAAGCTTCTTTTTTACGGCGTTTTACATGTTCATCCAACCTTTTGGTAAGGAGTTGGAACAGTAATTTTGATTCTTGTTCATTCAGCTTTCGACCAAAGCGGATGGTTTTACCTAAGTAATCAAATTCCAAACGTTCTCCTCCACGGATCCAAGGTGAGTTTTCCCATGCCGCTTGAAACGAGTTTTCTTTGGGGATCGAAACACGCACTTTTTCAATGTTTTCGATGTAGAATTGTTTGGCTTTGCCGTATCCTTTAATGGAAGTTTTAATCGTCAAACTTATTTTATCTAATTTGATGTTCTCGCTTCCGTACAATAACCAAAAAAACATTCTTCCAACACGAATGAAGTAATAGGTCCAAAAGAGCATGAAGATTAAAAACATGATGGATAATTGATCTTTCATGTCGGCTTTAAATGGAAAGGTATTGTAGCCCCAAATCATTACTGCACCAATAGTCAACCACATGAAGAACCAAGCGCCAATGATTGCTTTATAGAACCCTACGTTTTCAGGAGTGATAACAATTGTGGTTTTGATGTCTGTATCTCTATAGCTAATGCGATTTCCTATCCATTTCATGTTGCAAAAGTACATTTTTCAAAAAGATTGTAACAAAAAAGGGTGACAAATCTGCCACCCTTCATGTTTTGTATTGGGGATCAATTATTCAACAACTAAACGTCTTTTTACAACAGCGTTGTCAATTGTTAATTCTACTACATAAACTCCAGCAGTAAAATTAGATGTGTTCACTTGAATTGTTGCAGCACCATTCATCACTCCATAGTCACGAACAGCAATTGTTTTTCCGTTTAAGTCAACAATTTTCATGTTAACTGAACTTTCATTTTGAAGGTTTACAGTTACAACAGCTACATCATTTGCTGGGTTAGGGTAGATGGACATTGTAGCGTCAATCGCTTCTGTTTCAGTAATACCTGCAGCTCCAGTTCCATCAACATAGCCATTTGCTACTGCTTCAGCGATCGTTGCTTTTCCAGCGTTGTCAATGTCACCACTTGGATCAATCAACATACCAATGATGTGGATTTCATTTTCATCCCAAGTTGCAGGAAGAGTAAAGCTATAATTCAATGTGTGTGTTTCACCAACATTGATTGTTGCAGGGAATGCAGCATTTGTTCCACTAAATGAAGGTGCGATTACACGTGCTACGTGGTCGTATTCCATTTGAGCAGCTGGTACAGGATTCGCCATGGTTTCATATCCTCCCATAACTCCAGATCCACCACCTGAATAATAGTTCGCTTGATTGTATCCTGAAGCAGTTCCTGTAATATTGTCTTCAGTAAGAACAACTGCTAATTTGTAGTTGTTAGTAGCTGCGCTTTGGAAATCTGCAGAGATAGACACATTCAATGTACGAGTACCAGCATCATAAGTAGCACCGTTTGTAATGAATGCAGTAGGAGCTACAGTTACACGGTTAAAGAAATCAGCTTCAACTTCAGAAGGATCAATAACACCCGTACGATCAACCAATGCTGATGGGTAACCAGAAATTAAAGCTCCAATTGCAGCATCGTAATCTGTAACCGTCATTGGGTCACCATTGTGAACAGCAATTCCAGCCCAGTAATCAGCATATTTTGTTTCCATCATGTCCATGAATACAGCTCCACGTGGACACCATCCACACCAAGTTCCAGTACCTTCTTCACCAACAACCATTTTACCAGCAGCAGGAGTGATTGGATTAACGGAAACAGAAACAGAATTATCTGCATTGTCACCATCTGGAGAAGTGCCGTTTACATTAATAACAGTTGCAGTCATGTTCATTTGTCCAGCAGCTAATGTCATTGTGCTTGGCATTGTCAATGTTGTTGTAGCCAATGAAGCTAAATTCAATCCTGTAAAATTGTTGGAAATCGTATTTCCATTGTATGTTACGTCGATCGCAGCAGAAGTAATAGTTGTTGTTCCTAAGTTTCTGAAAGTCACTTTTGGTGTTACATCCACACCTGATAAGTTTGCTTCTGAATAAGTAACATTGTTTGCTGCTCCATTCAATGCAGGTAACGTATAAGGTGTTACTGTGTATTGGAAATCATCGATGAAATAGCCACAGCTATATGGTGCATTTTGATCAGTTGGATAAATATCAATGGATGCAATTTGGTTTTCTGTATTTGCAAAAGACCCAATGGAATTGTTATCAATAAATACTTCCCAAGTATTCGTGTTGAAATTGATATCCATTCTGAAGTTGAACCAAGTTCCTTGCATATACGAACCTGTAAAATTCAAACCAGATTGATTGTTAATAATGATTTGACCATTGTCTGTGAAAAAACAATCCATTGCCCAAACTTGGCCAATCGTTGCATTGCGTTGTAAATTAAAATAACCAGCTTTCCCTGTTTCAACTTTGATGTTGAATTCCATAGAAAATTGTCCTGTATTCAATACACCAAAATTGCGCACTAAATCTGTTGGTCCACCTCCTGAAACAGAAGTCGTTAAATAAATGGAATTGCTGCCAGATTGAGAATCAGCATTTGAAACCAAGACATCTTCCGTTGTTCCAGGAGCATTACTCCAAGTAGTCCAGGCACCACCACTGTTTTGTGCTAAATACTGTCCTGCAGTATAAGATTCGAAATCATCTGAGAATGTTTGACCAAATGCAGTTGCACTTAGCAATACACCTAAAGAGAGTAATTGTTTTTTCATAAGTATAGTTTTATCATTACAAATAACGCAGAATTCACCATGCATTCATAGCAACTTTATCTTCAATTCATCCGCATTATTGAAATCTCAATTTAGTCAAAATAATTGAATTGTTGATTGTTTTTAATCGATTGTAGTGCATGGTATATCAATGAGATAGTTCCTTCTACATCTTTTTTGTGACACATTTCAACAGTAGTGTGCATGTAGCGCAATGGCAATGAAATCAAGGCTGATGCAACCCCTGCGTTGGAGTATGCAAAGGCATCGGTATCTGTTCCAGTAGCTCTTGAAACTGCCGCTCGCTGAAAATCGATTTTGTTTTTCTCTGCTACATCAATGATTTGATTCAATAAAATATTGTGTACCGCAGGGCCGTATGTTAAAACAGGACCAGCTCCTCCAGCTAAATCACCTTGTTCGATTTTGTTGATCATCGGTGTTTGCGTATCATGACAAACATCTGTTACTATAGCTACATTTGGCTGAATATTGTGTGCAATCATTTCTGCTCCACGTAAACCAACTTCTTCTTGAACAGCATTCACGATGTACAAGCCAAAAGGTAATTTCACTTTGTTTTCTTTCAATATACGCGCTACCTCTGCAATCATAAACCCACCCATGCGATTGTCTAATGCACGACCAACATAACGGGTATCATTTAAAATCATGAATTCATCTTCGTATGTGATGACACAGCCAACATGAACGCCCAATTTCTCTACTTCCTCTTTACTGCTGCAACCCAAATCCAAACAAATGTTTTTGATACTTGGGGCTTCGTCTTTTTCTGCACGTGTATGAATCGCTGGCCAACCAAAAACGCCTTTTACAATCCCTTTTTTTGTGTGAATGTTCACGCGTTTTGACGGAGCAATCATGTGGTCGCTTCCACCGTTTCTTCTCACATATACAAAACCATCTTTCGTAATGTAGTGCACAAACCAAGAGATTTCATCCGCATGTGCTTCGATCACTACTTTGTATTTTTCTTTCGGGTTGATGATGGCTACAGCCGTTCCGTATATGTCAGTTTCAATTTTGTCAACATAAGGTGAAATGTATTCCATCCATAATTTTTGACCTGCTGCTTCAAATCCTGTTGGGGAAGCATTGTTTAAGTAATCTGCTAAAAATTGTTCGCTTTTTTTGGTAATGATTTTTTTTGACATGTTATCGAATTAATGTGATGTTTCCTTTGATGATTTCTTGATCTCCTCCAATGCAAGTCGCTTCGAGGTAATAGTCGTAAGTGTCAGGATCTAAAAGTTTGCCTCTGAATTTCCCATCCCAACCAACATTGATGTCTTTTGTTTCAAAGACCATTTCTCCCCAGCGATTGAAAATTCGGAAAGTGATTTCTGTTGCAATTTGACTGTACACTTTGATTACATCGTTTTTACCATCACCATTCGGAGTAAAGGCATTGGGAACGTAAACAAAGGTGCGGTCGCATAGAATGCTCATGACTTTCAGTTGAACGGTAGCACTATTTGTACAAATACCATCGGTAACCGAAACGGTGTAGTCTGTTGTTTCTTGTACCGTTGCATTGGTGATTTGGCTATTAGGTGAAGATAAACCAGTTGTTGGCGACCAGCTGTAACTAAAACCTGATGGGGATGCTGTCAAAACAGAAGTTTCTCCTGGTAAAATAATTTCCGGATTCGCAGTTGCCGTTACTGCTGCACCTAAATTACCTACGCTGATGTAAATAGAATCACTGTCAAAACAACCGTTTGAACCATTTGCCGAACAATACACCCATTGACTCGTTGGAGGGTTCGCAATGACTACATTGTCTTGAGCTGTTGT
>JADLGD010000221.1 GCA_020849495.1 Fluviicola sp. | reverse complement strand
TTCCACCGCTTTTACATCGTGATTCGTTGTTTTTTCGGTTTCTTTAATCCAAAGTGCATCTTCAGTAGAAAAGTTCTTATAAATAGCTCTTAAAGAATCGTAAATCGATTTGTCAATATTGGCTAATTGAGGTAAATCAGCTTCGCGCAAAGCAATAAAATATTCAACCTCTACCAAAACACGGTATTTAATCAAACCAAATTCAGAGAAAAAAGGAGCTAATTCTGCTACTTTAGAACGGTATCTTCCATCTACTGGACTGATTGCTGAAAGTGCGGTAAGTGTCATCATATTCATTGCTTATTTACGACTAAAAATAAAGCGGCAAAGATAGTTAATTTTAAAGAGTAACACTTTAAAAGCAGTTTAAATTAAAGGAATTTTATGGTGTTTGTGGTTTCTAAAACAATCGGAATTATTGAAAGAGTTCTGCAAGATTCTACTTACTTTTGAGGATGCGATTTTTAAGAAATCTCCTTTTTGGATTCCGAGCATACATCAAAGCATTTCGATTCATCATCGAGCACAAGCTCTATTGGTATGTCTTGATCCCTGCTGTGTTGATGTTGGGGATTTATCAAATTGGATTTTTAATAGAGCTGAACAAACCTGTTGCAAAAGCGGAGAACATGAATCAAATCGTATGGTACATGATGCGATTACTGCTAGAAATCTCGGTTGCCATCTTATTGATGCGTTTTGCGAAGTACCTTGTTGTGATTCTATTGTCTCCGTTGTTTTCGCATTTATCCCAAAAAGTAGAATACCTCATCACAGGAAATACCTACAAATTCTCCATGCATCAATTGATCCACGATGTAAAAAGAGGATTTCGCATTGCGATTCGGAACATCATGTGGGAGTACTTTTTCTTTTTATTGGTCTACATTGTTGCTTTTCTTGGTTGGAAAGACGCCAAAGAGAGTCCCCTATTTTACTTGATTTTCATCATTGGATTCTACTATTACGGTTTTTCATTTTTGGATTATGTGAACGAACGTTTGCGTTTAAATGTGGAACAAAGTATTCAGTTTGCTAGAAAAAACAGAGGTTTAGCTATTTCTATTGGCGCCATTTATTCCATTATGATTTGGGTGCCTGTTGAATTAAAAGCCTTGTTTGATTGGAGTACTTTTTCAACAGATCCCGTTCATTTCATGGGGCAATTTGTGTTGAACTTATTGTTGTGGATTTGTGCATCTTTCGCTCCTATTTGGTCCATCATTGCGGCAACCATTGCTATGGACGACTTGCTGGATTTGAAAAAAACGCGTGAAATCGTACTTGCCAATCAAGACTTATCAACAAAGTAGTGGAATTTACCCACGAAGAGTCATTGAAAAATGAATAATTTATCTTATTTTGTAGCACAATGCATTTAACACATACTATGAAATTTATTTTTGGTTTATTGCTCTTAAGCTTTTTCGCAAAACACAGTCATGCTGCTGTTTACCACTCCGTTCCTGCTGATACTACCACTGGAATCGTTGATAAATCTGCTGCCCTACTGTTAATTGACAAAGGCCGTCAACAGATACTTGAAGGCAAAGTAAGAGACGCGTTAATGACCTTCCGTGATGCCGCTCAAAAAGACCCCAACACTTGGAAAGCGCCTTTTTGGATGTCTTTTTGTCATTACAAATTAAACAACTTCGGTTATTCTCGCCAATATGCTGTTGATGCAATCAAAAAAGGTGGAACGGAAGTAGATGCAGATATTTACGATATTTTAGGATCAAGCTACCACCGTTTGGGCGAATTGGATTCTGCGCAAGTGTACTATCAAAAAGCAATCAATAGCTTGTCCAATACGAGAATCAAAGAATTACGTGTGAATGAAAAAATCGCAGAATGTGCCTTTGCTAAAAACGCTTTGGAAAAAGGTTCAAACATGCGTATTCCAATGCGTGGTGACATCAATACGGGTTACAACGATTACTGCCCCTTGCTTACAAATAATGGAACTACCATGTATTTCACATCCAGAAGAGGGAATACAACAGGTGGTAAAATGAACCCGGATGACCAAGAATACTTTGAAGATGTTTACAAAGCGATTTGGAACGAAGCTGACCAGCAATGGGACAGCGTTTCAAATGATATTGAACGCATGAATTCTGATGGTTTTGACGCCTTGAACTGGCTTTCGAAAGATGCCCTTTTTGGTGTGTTAACCTTGAATACAACAGCAACAGAAATGAAGCTACAAACAAAAAGTTCTGATATCTGCGAAATTGAATTCACTAAAAAAATGAAGTGGACGGTTGCAAAACCAATCGTGAACAAAAGCATCAACACTTCTTTCTTTGAAGGATCTGCTACTTTAACAGCTGATGGAAACACGATGTATTTTGTTTCTGATCGCAAAGGCGATAAACGCTCTACTGACATTTACATGGTTCAAAAGATTGGTAAAAAATGGGGTGAAGCAAAATTGTTACCTGATAGCATCAATTCTTTGGGTAGAGAAACAACTCCTTTTATTTCACCTGATGGACGCTTCTTGTTCTTCTCTTCTGACGGTCACCGTGGAATGGGAGGATTGGATGTTTACGTTTGTGAAAACACCGGTTCAGGTTGGTCGACACCAATTAACTTGGGCGCAACAGTAAACACAGTGAATGACGACACACATTTTAAAGTGTACAAAGAATGGAACAAAATCGTGATGTCAGGAATCAATATCGCTGGTCAAAAAAGTAGTTACGACATCTA
>JADLGD010000220.1 GCA_020849495.1 Fluviicola sp. | reverse complement strand
CTTATTTGGACAGAACCGATTTGGTTAATCGTGCTATATCTACTGTTGAAAAAAATCTGATTGAAGGTGCTTTGATAGTCATTTTTGTTCTTGTATTATTTCTTGGAAATTTTCGAGCAGGATTAATTGTGGCGTCTGCTATTCCACTTGCTATGCTCTTTGCTTTGGGTATGATGCACGTATTTGGAGTAAGCGCTAACTTGATGAGTTTGGGAGCGATTGATTTTGGATTGATTGTGGATGGTGCCGTTATAATTGTGGAAGCAACTATGCATCATTTGAGTTTACGAAAAGGTTTTGGAAAACTTAACCAAGAGGAAATGGATGCTGAAGTGTTTAAGTCAGCAACTAAAATTCGAAAAAGCGCAGCCTTTGGCGAGATCATTATTCTGATTGTGTACATTCCTATTCTAACGTTGGTTGGTATTGAGGGAAAAATGTTTTCGCCTATGGCGCAAACTGTTTCTTTCGCAATTCTGGGTGCCTTGATTTTATCGTTCACATACATTCCGATGATGTGTGCACAGTTTCTTTCCAAAAAAGAATCACTCAAGCCAACTATCAGCGACCGCATGATGAACGCATTTCATAAAATGTATGCGCCTATGCTTAGGATTGCTATTCGTTTTAAAGAAGTAGTAATTTCAACTACCGTTGCCATTTTTGCTTTTTCACTTATTCTTTTTTCCCGAATGGGTGGAGAATTTATACCAACACTTTCAGAGGGTGATTTTGCTTTTCACTGCATTCTTCCACAAGGTACTTCTTTGTCACAAAGTATTGAAACCTCAATGCAGGCATCACGCATTTTAAAAGGATTTGATGAAGTCAAAATGGTGGTTGGAAAAACCGGAGCAGCAGAAGTACCAACTGATCCAATGCCTCCTGAAGCTACTGATATGATGATTATTTTGAAACCACAATCAGAGTGGAAAAGAGATATTTCTTACGATGAATTGGCGGATGAAATGATGGAAGAACTGGAAGTAATTCCCGGCGTATTTTTTGAGAAAAATCAACCAATCCAAATGCGCTTTAATGAATTAATGACTGGTATTCGGCAAGATGTGGCGATTAAAATATTTGGTGAAGACATGGATACATTACTCAGCCATGCAAACAAAATTTCGCAAATAATTCAGGGCGTTGAGGGTGCAACAGAACCATCTGTTGAGCGTGTTGCAGGACTGCCTCAGATTGTAATCAGATACAATCGCTCACAAATTGCAACCAATGGCATGTCTATAGAAGATATTAATCATGTCATCAGTACTGCTTTTGCAGGTGGAACTGCAGGAGTTGTCTATGAAAACGAACGTCGGTTTGATTTGGTAGTTCGTTTGGACAGCGCACATCGCAACAATTTTGAAGATGTTGGTCATCTTTATGTGCCCAATTCTAACGGCGCTCAAATCCCGTTGTCACAAGTAGCTGAAATTAAGATGGAGTTGGGACCGGCACAAATAAGTCGTGAAGACGGAAAACGCAGAATCGTAGTTGGATTCAATGTTGAAGGTCGCGACGTGGAAAGCGTTGTAAAAGATATCGAGAAAGAACTCTCAGAAAAAATAACACTCCCTGAAGGATATTATTATACTTACGGTGGTACGTTTGAAAATCTAAAGGCAGCATCTGCTCGATTGATGATTGCTGTACCTGTTGCACTCGGACTCATTTTCCTTTTGCTCTATTTTACTTTCTCTTCATTCAAACACGCAACACTTATTTTTACGGCCATTCCAATGGCGGCAATTGGCGGTGTTTTTGCTTTGCTGATACGCGATATGCCTTTTAGTATTTCTGCAGGGGTCGGTTTTATTGCACTTTTTGGGGTTGCGGTTTTAAACGGAATTGTACTGATCGGAACATTTAATAATCTGCAAAAAGAAGGAATGAATGACGTCGTTGAGCGCATCAAGGAAGGAACAAAAATCAGACTGCGTCCGGTTCTGATGACAGCAATAGTTGCTTCATTAGGTTTTTTACCAATGGCACTTTCTAACAGTGCAGGTGCCGAAGTTCAGCGTCCGTTAGCCACAGTTGTAATTGGCGGATTAGTCACAGCCACCTTTCTTACCTTGTTTGTATTGCCTTTGTTGTACTTACTTTTTTCTAGGATGAACATAAAAGGAAAAGCGAAGCCTGTGAGTGCAGTTATTATTGCCTTGAGTTTAGGCAGTGCAGTTAATGCACAAACTGATTCTGTAAAAACAATAAATTTGGATGAAGCCATTTCTGTTGCGTTACGAAACAACCTTCAAATTCAAGCGCAGCAGTTAAATGTCGAATCAGCTTCAAGTATGAGAAAGTCAGCTTTTGATTTGCCAAAGACCGATGTCAATTTTCAATTTGGACAATACAACAGCATCAATCAGGACATGTCTTTTCAGGTAATGCAGACAATTCCGTTTCCTACCTATTTTACTTCCACATCAAATCTATACGCTGCTGAACTGGAGGGGACTAAGTTGCAAAAACAAGCCACTGAAAATGAAATAAGGGCGCAGGTTCACTATTGGTTTTATCAAATAAAATATCTTGAACAAGTCAGG
>JADLGD010000219.1 GCA_020849495.1 Fluviicola sp. | reverse complement strand
AGATTTTTCAACTTTTCTCGATAGCTATCGGGACGAAATAAAAAACAAGGAACGCAAGTTTAATAAACAACCATCGTCTAAAGAAGAAATAAAAAAACAAAAAGCATGAAAAGAAAAATATTCCATTTAGCATTTGCATTATTTGTTTCGGCAAGCGCAATCGCACAAGTGAATCCTGCAATTTCAAGTTGGATACAAAACACCACCGGAATAACCGGAAGACATTACATTAGTGGAAGCTCAACTCCTATTGTTGATGCAAGTTTGCCCGCCAATTGTCAATCGGTTGCATACAACACTACCCACGTTTATGTTAGTTGCAGTGGAATTCCTGCTTATGTAATCGGACCGTATTTAGATGGCAATCCAAATCAAGGCGGAAACAATACCAATCTTTATAAGATACCATTAAATCCAGTTCAAAACACAGGGACACCAACGGCTACAACAGCAGGAACAATTGGTGTATTCATCAACGGTGTTTCTTTGTTTGATTATAGAGATGGAGTTTCTTGGAAAAACTCAACGGGTGCAGAAGCGGGTGGACCTATCCCCGGAGGGCCCGGAGATGGCGTTTGGAACAGAGATGCTATTCCTGCCGAAAAACTTGGTTTTGATTGTGCAAAGGGACATCCGGCAGGAACAAACTATCATCATCACCAAAATCCAAGTGCATTCAACTTAGATCAAGTTGTTATTTCAACGGTTTGCAATTTATATCTAGCAGACGGCTTGTATGTAATTGACTCAACTGTTCATTCACCGTTAGTTGGTTTTGCGTTTGATGGCTTCCCGATTTATGGCGCTTACGGTTATAAAAATGCTGATGGAACAGGTGGGATTACAAGAATAAAATCAAGCTATGGTTTAAGAAGTATTACTGTAAGAAACACTTATGCAGACGGAAGTACTGTAGCAGCAGGCCCTCCAATCAATACAACATATCCACTTGGTCGCTATCGCGAAGATTATAAATACAATCCAACTTCTGCAGCGACACCTGATTATTTGGATGAGCATAATGGAAGGTTCTGTGTTACGCCAGAATATCCCTTAGGAACCTATGCATACTTCTGCACGGTTGATGCGAATTGGAACTCATATTATCCCTATGCGGTTGGTCCAACATTTTATGGAACGAAAGTAGTCACCGAAGGTGGAGCCTTACCAGGAGGATTAACAACTTATACATCAACGACTGATGTTGCAGATGCAACGAATGAAAATTTAAAACTGACAATCTATCCAAATCCAGCAAACGATATCATTGCCATCCAATCACATTTAGTTGGAAAAACAAACAGAAAAGTTGAATTGATCGATGCATTAGGAAAAGTTGTTCAAACACAAATTTTATTTCAAGGAAGCACCATGTGCTATTTTGATTTACAAACCGTTTATGCCGGAATTTACTTTGTAAAAGTAACTGACGGTGATAAAATTGAAACGACCAAAGTTGTCGTGTCGAAGTAACATCAATAGGACGTCATTGCGAGGAACGAAGCAATCTATGTATAACAATCTAACATGGAGATTGCTTCGTTCCTCGCAATGACGTTCTTAACTTACAACTAAATTGAAAAAAATAGGTAGTGTGCTTATTAGGATACTCATTTTACTGATTCTATCCCCATGTGCTACCAATGCTCAACACTCGAAAGGGATGTTGAGCATTGGTTTTCATCATTATATAGCTGATGAACTTCTAAAATTGGATAGTGCGCTATACAAAAATGAATTTGGACAACCTTTTAGCATCAGTAATTTCAAATATTATATCAGCAATATTGAATTAATAAATGAAGATGGACAAACAATTCATTCAAAAGACTACTTTTTAATCAATGAAGATGAACCAAATTCAAAAGAAATAATTTTAAGCTCAATTCCGGAAGGAAAGTATTCTTCTATTCGTTTCATGATTGGAGTAGACAGTTTGCACAATTGTAGCGGAGCCCAATCAGGAGCGCTGGATCCTATGAATGCGATGTTCTGGACCTGGAATACCGGATACATTTTCATGAAACTGGAAGGCAAATCGTCCGTATCTGTTGCAACGGGCAAAATGATTGAATATCACATTGGCGGATACAAAGAACCATCAAATTGTATCAGAACAGTTGCTTTAAAATTAGATTCGTTAATAACAATTACGTCTAAACAAACTTCTAATATTCGAATAAAAGTAAATGTTTCAGAAGTATTAAAAACACCAACAACAATTGATTTTTCAAAACTACCAACAGTGAATGATTCAAAGAATGCTACTCTGATTGCAGATAATTATATGGATATGTTTAGTATTCAGAAATGAAAAAACAAAACTCCTTCTTCCTTATTCTTTCGTTCAGCATTTTCCTATTGGGATTTGTAAACGAATATTCCATTTCCAAAAAGAATATGGAATTAAAAATACCCAAGGGATTCCCAAAACCGAATTACGATTTTACAAAGAATCCATTAACTGTCGAAAATTTTGAATTAGGCAGAAAATTATTTTACGATCCTATTCTTTCTAAAGATAGTTCTACAAGTTGTGAAAGTTGCCACCAAAGAGTAGCCGCCTTTGCTCATATTGATCATGCCTTGAGTCATGGTATAGATGGGAAAATCGGCACACGCAATGTTCCATCACTGCAAAACATGATTTGGAAAGACACCTATATGTGGGATGGCGGAGTCAACAATTTGGAAGTCCAACCATTGAATCCAATTACGAGTCCGATTGAGATGAATGAAACCTTGCCGAATATTATTTCAAAGCTAAGAGCTAACAAAGAGTATTCTGCATTCTTCAAGAAAATCTACAAAGACACGGTGATTAATTCGGAGCGAATTTTAAAGTCGCTTGCACAGTTTACAGGCTTAATGATTTCAGCAAATTCCCGTTTCGATAAATACATTGCCGGGAAAGATACGTTTAGTGTTCAGGAGAAAAGTGGCCTGAACATCTTTAGAACCAAATGTGCGAGTTGCCACAAAGAACCTTTGTTTACAGACAATACCTACCGAAACAATGGAATTTTACCAGACACCTCATTAAACGACATAGGCAGAGGAAAAATCACTAATCTGGAAACTGACAATTATAAATTCAAAGTT
>JADLGD010000218.1 GCA_020849495.1 Fluviicola sp. | reverse complement strand
TCGGTTGTTTTATCCGTTTTCGATTATAGATATATAACTGTAAGTTGTTTTTACTTTTCAAGCGTTTGATGGTTTTCGGACTGAATTCCAAGGTAAAAGCGACACGATTATTCGTATTGGGTTTGAATTTTTCCGTAAAATTCGGTCGGATTGCTTTGAACAAGACCCATTCTTTCTTCATCCATTTCAATTCATCGGTACTGACCACCAAATCCCCTACTTGGCGAATATCATCTTTGGTTCGACAATACACATCAGCGAAGACTTGAATTCGAATCATGCTTGCCTTTTGGGAATAGTCAAAAGCACCCACTTCTGTAAACTGAGCAGCTTTATCTTTTACTGCTAGTGGCGTTTCAAATTGTTTGCTTTTTTTCCACGTGCGCACCCCCATCCATTTTGCTTGCTCATTGGACGGAACCAACTTGTTTTGATTGATGCAATACTGACTAAATGCCTGATAAACTTCCAATTGTTTCTTGAAATAGCGCAACTTTTCTGGATTGGAAATTTTAGTTGGAGTCAACAATTTATTAACCGCATAAAGCTGATGATCTAACAATGCAATTCCCTGCATGAATCCTTCGTTGGCTTTCAATTTATTGGTTGTAAACACCAACGAGCGATCGGTATGAAAAGCGTCGCTTAAATCCAATTCTTTTCCAATAAACGGAACGGATTCAGGAACTTCTAACTGATAAGTTGTGCGCAAATAATTGTACAAGGTTGGTGTGATATCCAAATGTGAAGCAACACTGTAACAGGTCTTTGCTTTTTTCAGCAAGGGCGAATAAATGACTAATGGAATCGTGTATTTTGACAATTTATTGAAATTGCACAATTCACTACCATGATCCCCTGTTATGACGAAAATCGTGTTCTTGTATTCAGGTCGTTGTTTCCACTTTTCAAAAAAGATACGCAATTGATCATCTGTGTAACAAAATGCTCCAAATTGAGCCGCATTGGCCATCATACTCGATTTTTGAGGTTCTTTTTGAATGTGTGCAATTCGTTTTTTAGCTACTTCGGTATACTTTTCTTTTTCAGGATAGACAAAAGGATCGTGCGTACTAATGGTTAGAAACACATCCATTTTGCTTTTAGAGGATGTTTTTTGTTTTTGCTCATCTTCAAAGGCTTGATTGAATAAATCGCCATCAGGAAATCCCCAAGGGCTATTGACTTTTGCGCTGTGTTGTTTGGCTTTCGAACTCCAATCATCTACTAGATAATCCACCTCATGGTAATTCATGAACCCACGCATGTTTAAGTATTCCAAGTAAACACCACAGTAAAAACGGGAATAATACGATGTTTTCAACAAACGCATCAAGGACCAATGATCCGGGTAATTGATTTGTTGGAAGGCATTTCCGTCGATTACATTTGGAACCGAAGTCAAAGTAGCCGGCAATACATTGTGGGTTCGCTGAGAAGTGGAGAACACATTTGGAAAGTACAAGGACTCTTGTGATAAGGAATCCAAAAAGGGCAATAGATTCCCGTGGTTTTTGGCTTTCACTCCTACTAAATCAGACGACAAACTTTCAACGATGATGAACACCACATTTGGGGCTTTACCATTTGATGTTGGATTCAAGTAGGGTGTTAATGCGGATTGACTCGGCAATTCGTGCCACAAGGGATAGGTTTTACTTTTATTAGGTGTATTGTAAAAATCAGGATTCAACTGGCTGAAATCACGAGGTAAAACATCATTGGTTGTAGCATTTTCTAAAAACGCGAAACGCCAACTTTCATTTAAGAATAACATTAAACGATTGTTTACTAGACCATCTTCTGCTTCGTTTTGTTGATTTTCATAGCGAGCAATTGGAAGCGAAACAACGGCAAGAACGGATACCCAGAAATAAAAACGCTTTGCCTTTTCACTGTTCCATTTGTCATGTTTTTTGATCCAACGAACAAAGAGAAAATAAAGGGTGTAAAGCAACATCAAAGCGAGGATGACTATGACTGATAGACGCTGTTCAAAACCTGCAATCAACCAGAGTTCTTCCAAAGAAAAGTAATAGATGGAAGCATCCAAAGGCTGATACATGGTCAGGAAATACTGATCTGCAACAATATTGGCGAAAAGGAAAAGGACAGTGAGCGAAGGAATTAAAAACCGCAGAAAATGCAATCTTGATAAATGAAGAATGGCCTCAACCGTACTAAGCGAAAACCAAATAATGAGTACGAACCAGGCATCGTAGAAAAAACCTAAAAGTGTATGAGTGGTTGGCACATCGATCAGCGATGCTCCTGAAGAAAGTGCAAAAAACAAGTAGCACCTAAGAATGAATAAAAGCACAAACATGGGTATAAACCACTGTCTGTTTTTCCAGAAAATCGATTGCCAATTCTTCACGGTGTAAAGTTAAGTGAATATTGTGGATTTGTTAAGGGTTTTACTCCAAACTAAGCATTTCTAAAATGTCCGTATTTTTACTCCAAAACATTTAGACTTGGAATATTTCATCATCCCTGTTGTAGCATTTATTGTTGCCATTTTGACATTCTTTTCTGGATTTGGCTTGGGAACTTTTCTAACTCCCGTGTTCATGGTCTTTTTTCCAGTTGATGTTGCAATTGGACTCACTGGTATTGTGCACTTCTGTAATAATCTCTTCAAATTGTTGTTGGTTGGTCGGAAGGCAGACAAGCAAACCTTATTGCGCTTTGGAATTCCAGCGGTTATTGCGGCATTTTTGGGTGCTTGGTTGTTGGTCAGTATTCCAACTTCGTCTCCGTTGTTTACTTATGAAGCTTTTGGGAAAACAATCGAAGTTTACACCATCAAGTTGATCATTTCAATCTTGTTATTGTTTTTTGCTTTGATGGATTTGTTGCCCTACTTTGAAAAAATGCAATTTGGAAAAGACAAATTAGTATTAGGAGGAGCATTGAGCGGATTTTTTGGAGGATTATCCGGAAACCAAGGGGCTTTGAGAAGTGCTTTTTTGATCAAGGCAGGACTTTCAAAAGAGGCTTTTATTGGTACAGCTGTGGTTGTTTCTACGTTTGTTGATTTTACACGTTTGGGCATGTATGCAACACGCTATCAAACCTTGCATTTAGAAGAAAACTTGTTGTTGATTGTTGTTACCACTTCCGCAGCGATTGTTGGGGCTATTTTGGGAAATAAACTCTTGAAAAAAGTAACCATTCGTTTTGTACAAGTTATGGTAGCGGTATTGCTGATTGGTTTGTCAATCGCATTAGGGGCGGGATTGGTTTAAGAACCTTGATCCGTTTGAATTTAAAAATCAATATTATCAGACTAAAACTACCTAACCACAAAACTCTTCTCTTACTTTTTCCAAAGGCAGAAAAAGTAACAAAAATGCCTTCCCCCAATTACAGCTTTCAAGCAGTCTTCCCTTTCTGACTGAACTAAGGAAAGACGAGGTCAGGACCTCAAATGGAAACCACTTTCCAAGTTCAGTATTAGAAAGGAAAGACTTTATCTTTCAAACTTTCAATTCATAAAAAGCTTAAAATTTCACTTAAAACAACTATTTATCCAAACTGTAATTGGGATTCTGACCGCAGTTTAAATTTTCATAGAATGAAAAACAATCTAACGAAGAAAAAGTATCTAATTCTAAATAAAGGACAAATATGCTGGAAAACATCACAACAAAAAAAGGGAGAACTAAAAGCTCTCCCTTCAATGTTTTGTGTTGATTGATTACTTAGAAGCCATCTCAACGAACGCGTCGTAAGCTACTTCTTTTGTATTCAATTTCACTGTATTTTTAAAGTATTCTGTCAATTTCATTTCAGCCAACATATCGTAGATACGATTTGCTTCTTCGCGGTTTGACAGTGCTTTTGCAGCTTGAGAAGTCAATTCTGCTTCTTCTGGAGCAGGAATTCCGTATTGTGCATATTGGTTAGCGATCAACATTTTTGTGTAGTCGATTGCTTCTTTTTGATCCAATTTGATATCATTTGCTTTTAAGATATGACCTTGGATTAATTGCCATTTCAAATCTTTCGCATAGTTATCGTATTCAGCTTCTACTTGTTCAGCAGAAATTGGTTTCTCGTTCGACAAACGAATCCAACGTTTCAAGAAATCATCTGGTAAAGCAACTGGTGTTTTCTCCACCAAATCACGGTAAACTTCTCTTGTCAACAAACGATCTGAGTCATTTGCGAACATTTGATCCAAATCAGCAGCGATACGCTCACGCAATTCTTTTTCAGAAGAAACAGCACCTTCACCAAACAATTTATCAAACAATTCTTGGTTCAATTCAGCCAATTCAATGCGTTTCACATCGTTGATTGTCATTTGGTAGCTATCTCCGTGGTTTGCTAATTCTTCAGGTTTCAAACCTAACATAGCAGCTTTGTCTGAATCTCCACGCGTAATAGCAGAAGCAGCAACCGTTACTTTGTCGCCTACTTTTTTACCAACCAATGCTTTCTTCGCTTTTTTGTCTTCAACAAATTCCATTGATGTTGTAGAAGAATGCATTACTCCACCTTCTTTGATGCTACCATCTTCATTCAACTCAACGAATTGAGCCAAAATCATATCTGTATCACCCACTTCTTCAACTGAAGTCAATTTACCATAACGACGGCGTAAATCATCTACTTGTTTGTTCAACAAAGTATCATCGATTTTTACTTTAACGTAATCGTATTTTGTTTTAGGACCTAATTCCAATTGAATTGCAGGAGCAAAACCAATTTCGTAAGTAAACTCGAAATCACCTGGATTGTCGAAATCACCTTTTACTTCAATATCTTCTTTAGGAATTGGGTTTCCTAAAATTTCCAATTTGTTTTCGCTCACGTGTTGGTACAAGGCATCTGAAACCAATTTGTTGATTTCTTCCGCTAACACGGATTTACCGTATTGTTTTTGCACCAATCCCATAGGAACTTTTCCTGGACGGAATCCTGGGATTTTAGCTTGCTTGCGGTATTTTTCTAAAGAAGCAGCTACTTTACCTTGGTAATCTGCTGTTGAAACCTGAACAGTTAAAAGCGCTGTTCCTGCATTAACTTCTTGACGTGTTACGTTCATTCCGTTTAACTTTTGATACTAATGTTTACAAACAAAAAATGGTCTTCATTGTACAACAACGAGACCATCTGAAGTGCGGATGGAGGGACTCGAACCCGCACACATCTCGGCACTAGATCCTAAGTCTAGCGTGTCTACCAATTTCACCACATCCGCATATTTATAAAGTACAGTTTGTACTGAATAATCTATTTCAATTTTTCGAAGTTTCGTTCAACTTCTCGTTCAGACATCATCCAAACGGGTCACAAAATTAGTGATATTTTCTTTTTCTGCAACTAGTAATCCTTAAATTTTAAAAGAAACTACTTCTTTTTCACATTTAAGAGCTCAACCATCGGTTTACCAATCATTGCATTTGGACGTTGAACATCGAGAATATGAATCACTGTTGCAGCAATATCAACAATATCATACGCGGTGAAAACTTCTTGAACTGGCACATCTTTTCCGTAGAACAATACTGGTACATGCGTGTCATAATTAAACGCAGAACCGTGACTTGTTCCTTTGTGAGCGCCTGGAGTATCAGAAGATTTAGGTAAAAAACCAGGTTGTAAAATGAAAATCACTTCTCCACTTCGTTCTCTATCGTAACCAGCAGCGACCATTTTCATCCATACATCTGAAGGAGTTGAAAGTAATTCACTTTTCGTATAAACTGCTTTCACTTCTGACCATTGTTGGATCTGTTTCTTTACAAATGCGATGAATTGTTCTTCCATTGGTGTATTTAAGAAATCGGCTTTCAAGTACACATTATCATTGTCTATGCGATCGATGACATCCACTTGAAATTCTTCCATACACGCATTGCGTAAATCCAATTCTTTTTGCTCCAAGAACAAATAGCCACCTGGCAAATGATTATCCGCTAAGAATTGTGGTACGGGAACTACGGCATGATCAGCAGTAAGAAAAACAACGTATTCCCCTTTACCAATGGTTGCATCCAATGATTTGAACAAACGTGCCAACTCCACATCTAAGCGGTAATACATGTCTTCCATTTCGAGAGAATAAGGACCAAAAGCATGTCCTGCGATATCTGGAGTAGAGTAACTAATTGTCAAGAAATCGGTTGTTTTGCTTTTCCCCAATTGTTCACCAGCGATCGCAGCAAGAGCAAAATCTGTCAAAAACGTATTTGCAGTTGGCAAAGCTGTAAAGGTTGAAAACTGTTGTGCTTGCGGAAGACCATTTAAATCATAAGGGAAAGTTGGAGTTGTTTTTCCTCCAATCAATACTTCATAAGGCGAATTGTCTTTTTGAGCATACATATAGGCGGTCGAATCATTTTTCAAATTCCATACTTGCTTGATGTAATTTTCTACTGGATTCGAAGTGTAAAAATTGCTCACCCAAGTTGGCAAAGTAGACTTATAAAACGAACTTGTAATGAATTTTCCTAAGCTGTAATCATACCAATAAGCTCCATTTGGCATGTGTCCAGCGGGAAGAATTGCACTGCGATCTTTAATCGAAACGCCAACCACTTTTGAGCTTGGATAGGTCAATTTCAATTGGTCGGTAATGGTATTTGCTCGTAAAAAAATCGGTGAGCATTGACCTTCTACGCTAGTTGTTCCAACTCCAGTAACTGTTGTATCGTCCACACAATTCACTTCTCTGTTGTAAGCTCTATGAAACCAATCATTTGCAACTATTCCGTGATTGCTTGGAGTAGTTCCAGTGTAGATGGAAGCATGTCCAGGTCCGGTGTATGTTGGCACATAATTATAGGTCACATTTCTAAAGTGTGAACCTTTGTCCATCAAACGTTTGAAACCATCTTTTTCAAAATTGGGATAAAAGCGGTATAAGTAATCATAACACATTTGATCGATGACAATACCAACTACCAATTTGGGAGCATTCTTTTGAGCAAAAGAAAACAAGGGAGCCAACAGAACAAGGAATAAAAACTGACGCATACTGAACAGATTAATTTACAGCAAAACTACCGAATGAAAGGGAGAAATAACGAACTTTGCGATGAAAATTTGTGAGATGCTCGGATTAAAATTACCAACTGACCCACGCTGGGTGAATATTGTAGAGAAAAACATTGAAGAAATCTTAACTGATCATGCTTTTTGTGAGCAGAAAGCAGCTAGCAATGCCATTTCGATCATTGTGCAATATCCTCAGTATCCAGATATGGTGAAAGCGATGACAGAAATTTGTCAGGAAGAAATGGAACATTTTGGAATGGTACACGACAAAATTCTTGAGCGCGGTTACAATCTTGGCAATGAACGTAGAGACCCTTATGTACATGATTTGTATGCATTTTTGAAAAATGCCCATTCAGGGAATCCGAAGATATCGCACATGGTAAATCAATTGTTGTTTGCCGCGATGATTGAGGCTCGCAGTTGTGAACGATTCAAAATTCTTTCAGAGGAAATCAATGATGTAGATTTGCGCGAGTTTTACAGAAGTTTAATGGAAAGTGAAGCAAGACATTATACCACTTTCTTGAACTTTGCACGCAAATACGGAACTGGTATTGACGTGGATACGCGTTGGAAAGCATTTTTAGAATACGAAGCGACCTTGATGGACAAATACGGAAAAAACGAAACAATGCACGGTTAATCGACTGAGATTGGAATAGTGATTTCAACATTTGTCCCAGGAAATTCAACGTCCTCATAAGCATTCAAAGCACTCCAAGCAAACGATTTATTAAAGTTCTTTTCGTAGATTGCCATGCGTTCCTTGGTGATATCTGTTCCAAAAGAGCGGTGACCTTGATTGGTTGTTTTTTTAGTCGCATCGATTCCTACTCCATTATCGATTACATTTACTGTGATTGTTTCATCTGATTTTTGAAAACGGATGATGAGTAAACCATCAGTTGCTCTTTTAGACAAGCCGTGAATGATTGCATTCTCCACGAATGGTTGAATCAACATAGGAGGAATGAGTAATTGTTTCTCACTATTCGAAAGGTTCATTTCAATGGTAAACTGAAAACGATGCTGATAGCGCATTTGTTCCAATTCGATATAATTGGAAAGCAATTCAACTTCTTGTTCGATGGTAATAAACGTTTCTCTTGAATTGGCCAAAGTAGCACGAATCAATTTTGAAAACTTCAACAAATATTTTTCGGCTTTTTCATTTTCTTGGTACAATAAGAAGCTCTGAATTGAATTCAAGGAATTGAAAATAAAATGAGGATTCATTTGAGCTGTGAGTGCTTTTTGTTCCAATTCGTTCACTCTTCGTTGTAATTTGAATTTATTGTTTATCGAAATCAATCGTCGTCTATAAAAGAGGTAAACAAGAACAATTCCTATGATGAAAAAAACGAGAATGGTATACCACTGCTTATAAAATGGCGGATTAACAGTAAAATTGTACAAAGTAGTTGGTTTACTCCAAGTATTATCGGTATTTAATTCAGCAACTTCAAATTTATAATCACCAGAAGCTGGATACGATAAGGTGATGATTGATTTATCGGTATACACCCAGTTTTGATTCGGTGAAAAGCGGTATTTGAATTTTTGTTTTCCTTGCAATTTGTAATTGAGCGAACGGAAATTGAATCGAATCGAAGGGACACCTTCTTGAACATCCATTATTTGATTTCCATTGATTGATTTTCCATTTACTGCAATTTGTTCCAAATCCAATTTTAATGGTTGATCTTCCTTTAAGAAAGCTGTTTTCAGGACTTGAATCAGTCCGTTTTTTGTTCCTAACCACACAGCATTTTCATCAACGTGAATGGAACCAATTTCATTAGAGATCAATCCATCATTGATTGTTAAACTATTGATCGAACAATCTCCAGATTCAGCTATAAAAACCTTTGAAATCCCTTTATAACTGGAGCAATAAATAGCTCCATTTTCATCCAGCGCTATATCTGTTAAATCATCGTCAATTAAACCGTTTTTTTTGCTGATGGTTTTCCAAACTTTATCATTTTTCACAAAATACAATCCTGCTCCCCGTGTAGCGACAACGATACCCCATTTTGGATGGATCAAAAGTTCATCTACTCGTATATTGAATAATGGATTATTCGGTTTTAATCTCAAAACTTGTTTGTTTTTTACCTTGAATAAGCCGTTTATGTTTCCCACATAAAACTCATTTAATTCAGGCTCAATTAACGCATTAAAAACCGGAACTTCATCTTTATAAAATGATTTAAAATCATACAAAGTGTCATGCTTTTCTGACTCTTCATAAACTCTATGTATACTCGTATAAGCACTTACAAAACCAAACTTAGTTTCTTTTAAATTAATAAAATTATAGTTCAGCATTTTGTTTGAAAAGTACTTGCCTTTTTTGGTTAGAAAACCATGTCCAGATATAAAAACACTCCCTTTTTTTGTTGCACAAGTTGTTACTAAAGAATTTTTAATACGCTTAAAATACTGCTTGAACTTTTCATCATAAATCTCAAATCCATTTATGTATGAAACAATCAAATTTTCTTTAGTCCCGCTTACTTCTAGTACTTCTTTACCAAAAAGGCCGTTTCCTTTATTCCAAAATCTTGTATAAAAATTAGGTGTATAAAACACCCCGTTTTCTAAAGTAGAAAACCAATAGCCTCCTTGACGATCTTTCAGTACACTTGAAACACTGTATTCATTTAAGAATGTTGTTCTATTCTTGTTTTTTCGTCCCAAATCTTTTTTAGGCATAACAGTGACGCCTTTAGAATATTGACATACCCATAATTTATCATTTTCAATACCTCCATTAATTAGATTCGGAAATTGTTCTCTTTGTCTTGGATTATTGAGATTAATGAATGTTTCATCCATAATCAAAAAGGCTCCAAATTTATTTTGAATCACATTCATGTGATTCGGTAAATAAAAATTCCCTTGCACAATTTTATGCTTTCCCTTTTTCTCAACTAAATCATAATATCTATTGTTTTTGTTATTTTTTTTGCTTTTGGTCTTGCCATTAAAAGCGATGAAATAGTTTTCGTCTATTTTTTCGTATAAAAAGCCTAGTTGGTTGAAAAACTTGGCATTCCACACCTTCATGTGTCCATTTTTGTCGAATTGAATGGCTCCAACATCCTGTAAACCCAAGTAGATCGTTTCATCTTTTGTGATTAAGAAATTTTTAAACGTCGCTTGATAGCTGTTCAAATACTGTTTGATTTTGTAATTGTATTTGTATTTATAAATTTTTCCGTTTAGATAATACGATAATAGTCCATTGTAGGTAATGAACCAGATACGCCCTTTGAAATCTTCGTGTAAACTAAAAACCACATCATCAGTGAGTCCATCTTTTTTTGTGAAGATTGTTTTCTTAGAACCATCATATCGCACCACACCTCGATCTGTACAAATCCAGATATAACCTTTTTTGTCTTGATGAACGAAATAGGTTTCAGAAGATGGTAAGCCTTGATTGACACCAATGTGTTTCCAATTGATTTTACCTTCGGGCAGTCCGTATTGATTGCCAATAGCATTGGAATTTTTTGGAAACAAACAAGCAACGATAGCTATAAATACCGTCAACAAATGGGCTGTTATTTCATGTAAAACTTTATTCATTGATTGGGATTTCGATGATTACTTCGACACCCGGAAATTCTTTGTCTTCCGAATTTGGGTTCATTTCCCAACGGAACGATTTATTAAAATTCTTCTCGTATATCGCCATACGTTCTTTTGTGATATCTGAACCAAATGATCGATGACCTAATTGTGTGTTTGTTTTATCTTGATTGAGACCTGCTCCATTATCCGAAATTCGAACTTGAATAAACGTATCTAGTTTTGTAAAAGTTATTTGAAGCAAACCATTTTCAGCTCTTTTTGATAAGCCGTGAAGGATTGCATTTTCAACGAAGGGTTGAATCAACATCGGAGGAATAAGAACGTGTGATAATTGATTGTCTGATTCAATTTTAAAATCAAATCGGTTTTGAAAACGCATTTGTTCCAATTCGACATAGTTTTTCAGCAAATCGATTTCTTGTTCAATCGTGATAAATGTCTCTCGTGAATTGGCTAAAGTAGCTCTAATCAATTTTGAAAACTTCAAAAGGTATTTTTCTGCTTTGTCATTTTCTTGATACAATAAGAAACTTTGGATGGAATTCAAGGAATTGAAAATAAAGTGCGGATTCATTTGCGCACTCAAGGCTTTTTGTTCCAATTCATTTACTCGTTTTTGCAAAGTGAATTTGTTGTTTATATTCTTCAATCTGCGTCGATAAATGACAATAACTATGAATAAACCCATAATAAAGAGGACAGCGAAAAAGTACCATTGTTTGTAAAAAGGAGGGGTAATTGAAAACTGAATCAATTTTTGAGCGGGTCCCCATGTTCCATCTAATACCAATTGCGCCACTTCAAAAGTATAATCTCCACTTTGAGGGTGAGATAAAACGATTGAAGAACGATCAGTATAATTCCATTTTTCATTTTTAGAGAAGCGGTATCGAAATTTCTGGTGACCAAATGAACGGTACTCCAGAGATCGAAAATTCAATTTGAAATTCAATTTTCCCTCATCAAATGAACGTGATTTTGAAGTTTGAAATTGTTGCCCATTGACATCAATGGATTCAAAAACAAGGGGTGCTGTGTTGGCAACATGATTAAAATAATCAAGGGGGATGCTAACCAAACCATTTTTAGTCCCAACCCACAGGGATTTATTATCCGAATCAATCGATTCTACTTCATTAGAAATTAGTCCGTGAAACTTTGTGATATTTACAATTTTAGGGACATTATTCTTAAAACTGATTCTACTAATCCCTTTGTAACTTGCACAATACAAATTAGACTTTTGATCAATGTGTATATCCGTAATGTTGGCATCAATCAAGCCTTTACTTTTGTCTAAATGCATCCATATTTTATTGTTTTTAATCATATAGACACCAATCCCACGGGTAGCAACCACAACTCCAAGGTGATCATCTTTTAAAGCTTTGTCAATTCTAACTCTTGCTCGTTTATCAAAAGGTAAAGCCTCTTTAATTTTATCATTTTTCAAACTAAACAAACCAAATCCATTTGATAAATAATAAACGTTTTTTTTAATTTCAAGAATTGAATTATAATCATAATGGCCTCCAATTTCTTTATGCAGAATAAACTTATACAGTGTGTCTGTATTGTTCAAATCTGTTTTGACAATTGCATCAATACCCAACAGATAAAATCCTTTATCTGCAGGCAAATAATTGTAAAACTGAGAAAGATCTTCCTCACAACTCAAACTACCATTTGGTTGAAACTGTAAATGGGTGTAGCCGCCTAAAATAAGCTTGTTTTCACGATTGATCCAGATATTTAAAGGTTTTGATTCTGCTCTTTTAAAGAATTGATTGCATTTCGGGTGTAAAATTTGATACCCAGCCAAAGAAGCTACAAGTAAGTGCTTATTGTATACTCGAACTGTTAGTACTTCTTTATTATGAAGCTTATTTTGTGTATCCCAATAATTAAAGTCTAATGATGGGGAATAAAAAACGCCGTTTTCCAGAGTACTGAACCAATAACCTCCATTTTTATCTTTCAAAACGCAAGTAACACTGTAATTTTTCAAAAACAAAATAGATTTTCTGTTTTTTCTCGCAAAATCAGAATGGTTTATTTGCTCTACACCTTTACTATATTTCCCAAGCCATAAATAATTCTGATCAGTTGAAATACTAATTAAATCTTCATGTTTTTCATTTCGATTAAAATTCTTCAAATTATAACAGATGTTGTAAATCACCATATATTGGTATGAACCACTTGATGAAATACTGATTGGGGTTCTTGGATTTGCAAATCCTTTAAAAATTGCTTTGTTTTTGTTTATTTCATAAATAATTGTGGTATCATATTCATGGATTTTATTAACTGACTTTTTTCCTAGATTACTTTTGTAGGCAAAAAAACAGTCTTTGCCGACTTTCTCAAAGGCTAAAGCAGGTTTAGTATTCAAATTTGATTTCCATAACTTGAATTTCCCATTTTTCGAAATCGTAAATCCACCAAGGTCTTTTAAACTGTAATAAATGGTTTCATTTCGATCTATTCTGAAAGATTTATACGTTGCAACATATCTATTTAAAAACCGAACAATGTGATAATTGTATTTGTACTTTATAATTTTTCCATTTTCATAATAGCTCAATAAACCATTGTAGGTAATGAACCAAATACGTCCCTTGAAATCTTCGTACACTTTAAAAACAACATCATCTGTGAGTCCATTTTTTGTTGTATAAAGTTTCATTTTAGAACCATCATAGCGCACCACACCTCGATCTGTACATATCCAGATGTAGCCTTTTTTGTCTTGATGAACGAAATAGGTTTCAGAAGATGGTAAGCCTTGATTGACACCAATGTGCTTCCAATTGATTTTACCTTCAGGAAGACCATAAGGTGCCGCGAAATAGTTTGGTTGAAAGAACCAAAAAAACAAGACAATGAAACAATGTTTCAGTTTCATATTATTGAGATAGAATGAGCCATTTTTTAATATTTCGAGCTAGAAAAGACTAAATAAAGGAATTATTTAATTCTTTTAAAATTTCATCCTTTTTTTGGCGAGAAATTGGAATCAGTTTTCCATTACTTAACTTCAAACTACCACCGTCTTCTTTGATGTATTCCTCAATAAAGTGAACGTTTACAATGTAAGACTTATGTGGTCGCAAAAATGTGGACACATTTTCTAGTTTATCTGAAAAGAATTTAAGTGGTTTAGAAACCACAATCTCACTTCTATCATCTAAAAACACCGAGCAATAACTTGCATCTGCGACGAACATGACAATTCGTTCCAATACGATGAATTTTAATCCTTCTGATGTAGGTATTCCTAATTTACGATCACTTTGTCCCAAAGATTTTAGTAAACTAGTCATGTCTATACTTGACTCCTTTTCTTTTGGCGTCAAAGCAAGAACATGTTCTACTGCATTCACAAAAGACTCTGGTTCAATTGGCTTTAACAAATAATCGAGTGCATGATAATTAAATGCTTTCAAGGCATATTGATCAAAAGCAGTTGTAAAAATGATAGCACCTAGTTTAGCATCTACTGCATCCAACACGTCAAACCCGGTACCATCACCCAAATTGATATCTAAAAAGACAATATCAGCTTTCACTTGTTCAAGCAGACTCACTGCTCTATCTACATTATCCGCTTCTCCTACAATGACAAAATCAGGAAAATAGCGTTCCATGTATTTTGCCAATACCCTTCTTGCATCAAATTCATCATCAATGATGATAATATTCTTTTTGTTCATAGTTTGATTTAAGTAGAACTAAATTATTTTGATCTATAAAAGTACAAATTCAACCCTTCTATTTTTTGCTCTTCCAGCATCTGTACTGTTTGAAGTAATTGGTTCGGAGCTTCCAAAACCACTGATTTCAATGCGATTTTCGGCAATTCCTTGACTAACTAAATAATTTTTAACAGACAATGCTCTATTATTAGATAACACCAAATTGGCAGATTTATTTCCAATGTTATCTGTATGCCCATAAATAGCAATGCGATAATTGGGATTTTTTTTCAATAAATCAACCACTTTTTTGAGTTCAACGTATGATGTAGCTTGTAAAGAACTTTTAGCAAAATCAAATTGGATGTTCTTAATGACCAATTTTTCACCTTTCGTCGCTTTTACACCGTCAAAATAAGTTACTGACTTTGAAAAGCTTTCTTCAAAAAAACTTTGTGTAAACGTCGGCAAGCCTAAAGATGATTGTTTACCTGCTAAAGCAACAGCATTCATTTTTACATTACAAGCTTTTCCTAGCGCATTTGGAGTTTCAATTTTCCCTAGAAAAGAAGTATTGTAAATGGGGAAATAGATTGCTCCATCATTTCCTAATTGAAGCGCACCAATCCATTCTTTGTTGGGAGAGCTTCCAACTAACACTTTAGATGCTTGAATTTTGGTATCCGATCCTGCTTGTAGGTTAAATTGAAAAATGTCTCCATTTCCTGCAGCAGAAGCATACAAAAGTGAACCATTCGGAGAAAATTCAATTCCATATACATACGAGCCCTCAGGCATAACGACCGAGATCGGTTTGGATACTTTCCCAGTTGCATTGTCAAAATCAAAAATTTCTACATCTCCAGATTCTTCCAAGGCCAAAGCTAAATTGGTTCCATCAGGATTTGATTTCATATAACCTTGCGTGTTTAAATCACCTCCTTCATGAATTTTACCAACAGCAGAAACTACTGGTTCAATTTTCACCCCAGATTCAGAAACCAAAAATGCTATGAATTCATTGGATTTCCATTTATGACCAATCACCCAGATATCTGTTCCATTCCGATGACGCACAGCAGTCATTTTCTCTGTAACAGGCGTAACAAGTGCTGTATTTTTTGAAACTGCAACAACAGCACCCAATCCTGCTTCCAATTTTGTATCCACCAACGAATAGCGAATTCCTGCAGATTTTGCCGTTGCAGCTACTGTAAATAAATAATATTCCCCGGGATGCTTTGGTCTAGGAATAGCAACACTCGATTGAGTACTGGAAGGATCCCCCATTAAACTATCACCATTCTTCATCACCTTATGATTCGCATTCCAAACAGTAATTCCATCTGTGTAAAACAATAGTTTTCCTGTTTTATCACTGATTACAGAACAACCTTCCTCAGTTGAAAGCGCACCATCAGTATAGGATGCTACTCCTGCCGGTGTAAAATGCACACTTGCATTTCTACCAAAAAACCACCAATCTGCTTCTTTTTGAGCAAATAGTTGACTGGAAACAAGTAAAAATAATAGGTAAAAATATTTCATAAGTTGAAGTTAGTAAATTATGCTTTTGTTACTTACATGAGGTAAGAATATTCTGTTCTAAAACTAAAATCGTAAATTCGGACATTCTATTTGAATTTATATGCGTCTATTTATACTTACGACTTTAGTAATTTCATTTTCATTATTGAATTTATCCTATACAACTCCAGAAAAAGATAGAGTTACAAATAATAAATTCAAGTCAGAATACTTTATTGTACTTGTAATTGATGGACCTCGATTTACTGAAACATTTGGAGACACAACACACCGCTATATTCCTCATCTAGGTAATGAACTGAGTAAAGAAGGGGTTTTGATGAAACATTTTTACAACAATGGCCCAACATACACCAATGCTGGTCACACAGCGATAACAACGGGAGTGTATCAACGCATTTCAAACGCAGGTAAAGAACTGCCAAAAAACCCTTCCATTTTTCAGTATTACTTAAAATCAATGAATGCTGATAAAACTGATGCTTACATTGTTTCAAGTAAAGGAAAATTAGAAATATTGGCAAACACAAAAGATAAAAAATGGTGGAATACGTACATGCCATCTACTTATTGTGGACCAAAAGGCAATAGTTCTGATTACGTTTCTGATGATCAAACCTTCCTTAAAGTCAACCAACTACTTGAAAGCAACCCTCCTCATTTAATGTTGATTAATTTTTTAGCAGTTGATTCTTACGGTCATTCCAATGAATGGGATAAGTATTTAAATGCCTTGGTTCAATGTGATGAATATGCTTATCAGATTTGGCGTAAAATTCAGTCGAATCCTATTTTAAAAGACAAGACCACTTTGTTTATTACAAATGACCATGGCAGACATTTAGATGGACATAAAAATGGATTTGTGAATCACGGTGATAAATGCGCTGGATGTAAGCAGATTTCTTTATTGGCAATGGGGCCAGATTTCAAAAAAAACTGTCAATTGGATGAAAGTGGAGAATTAATTGATATCAGTCAGACAATTGCTTACATGAAAGGCTTTGAAATGCCTACTTCCAAAGGAAGAATATTAGTTGAATTGTTTGAAAAGTAACTTATTTCAATTGAATGACCATGCGCTACTCACTACTACTTATCACATTCGTTTCGATTGTTTGTTTTGGACAAGACAATCATTATTGGACCGATCAATTCGGTATTCAAGGTGCCAATTTAGGAGGAGCTGTTACAGCTGGGATAGATGAGCAGTCGATGGTTTATTACAATCCAGCTACTATGTACTTGGTGAAAGAACCTAGTTTATCTGTTACACTCAATGCTTATCAATACCGAACTTACAAGAACTACAATGCTTTAGGATTAAACCAAAATTTATCTGGCAGTGATTTTTCTACACTTCCCAACATGATTGCAGGTATTTTGTCTCCAAGCAAACATCCTAAAGTGCGATTTGGATACAATGTGCTTTCAAAAAACGATGTGACCAATAGTTTGAATTTACTCCAAAGTCAGCGAATAGATGCAGTTCAATCGACAGCCGGACTTGAAAATTTTGTAGGATCATTTAATTATTTCATGCACAGCAGTGAATATTGGGCAGGAATAGGATTGGGATTAGAGTTATCAAAACACATTTCTATTGGGTTAAGTCATTTTGGTATTTATCGAAGTATGAAGTATTCAAATACGTATGATTTTCGAGCATTACCAGAAGATTATACGACTGGTGATGTAACTTCCTTATCAAGTAACATTGCCTTCAATTATTATACAGTAAAAGGCTTGTTTAAACCAGGACTTTCACTTCATTTCAACCGTTTTAGAGCAGGACTAGTCTATACCACACCTACCTTTCATATTTTTGGTAAAGGGAGTTTTTATCGAGAGTTTTCGATCATTAATATGGATGATGCAATAACATCTGATGTTTCATGGATTCAACGTGAAAATGGTGTTAAAGTGAAACACCAACAAAATGGATCCTTAGCTTATGGTTTAAGTTTTGGATTGAGCAAAAGTGTATGGCTTCACTTAACGGGTGAAACTTTTTTAGCGCAGAAGTATTACTTGATTTACGATGCTCAAAAATCACCTAATGTTTACCCCAATTATATAGCTGATTCCACTACTAAAAAGTTTTTTGGTGATCAAGCATTTTTATCCTACGGAGAAGAGCGCAAAATGGTCACTAATTTAGGTTTTGGAATGTCCATTCAAATGGGGGAACGAGCAGAATTACAGTTTGGTATTCGCACAGATGTCAACAACAATCCTTCTGCTCGCTATTTGTTTAAGAAACAAGTCGTTGAATCCACAGAATACGACCGCTTAATTTACAGTATTGGAGGTTCGATTTTGAGTAAAAAAGGTCGGAAATTTTCTGTCGCTTTTGAATATGGTTTTGCTATCCATAAAGAAACATACTATGTTGTTGACTTCAATAGTCCTAGTGCGAATGATAATGCTTTAGTAGGAAAAGCGGGGATGGGTGCCTATACAAAAGCAAATTCATTTCGATTGATGTTTGGCATCTATTTAAAACAAAAGACAGAATCTAGTAATACGATTAAACCAGAATGATTAGTCCCAATCTACCCCATCTAAAAAGTACCATTTACTATTTGCTTTTTCGAATGTAGAAAACTCTTTGTGTTCTTGGAGAATTCCCTTTTCATCGATGTATCGAGCATTGAATTTGACTGTTGACTCTTTTGCTTCATGAATGGTTAAATCAACCCATTTTAATTGTTCTGCCCAATTTCGAATAGCTGCATCTGAATAGAATTTTTTTGTCTTTGGATGCGTTGTTTCTAAGAGGTAATCAACTTGCAAAAAAACAAACGCACAATATCTTGAACGCATCAAAGCTTCAGGTGTTGAAGGCCATTTTTCATTGTTTAGAAAAGGATAACAACATGAAACAAATAGAAGTTTGGAACCACAAGGACAAATAGTTTCGTTCACCAACACGTCATTCTTCACCTTCGGATGTTTCTTTAGGTTTCGCATACTTATTCATCAATTGTTCTTTAGCCTCTTCAGGTTGAATGAAATTTTCTTTGGTATCAATTAAAGATTCAAAAGGATAATTTCCAAAAAGAGTTGATAACCGATTGATTTGAAACACCTTTTTAGTGTATTGATTTGACAATACAATGAAACAAACTGTATCTGCACGCAATGTTGCATAACAACCGGTATTTCCATGCCACCAACCGGTATGAAAAAAGAAAGTTGATTTTCCTTTTTCTTCTCGAATGCGCATGCCTAAGCCATAATTACTTTTACCGGGACGTTCATAGCTGTATCCTTTAAACATTTCAGCTTTCATTTTTTTACTTAAAAACGAATCCGAATAGGTTGCTTTATCTAAAATCAAAAGATCTCTTGCTGTTGTATACAGATTTTTATCTCCATAGACGTAATCTAAATTAGTTATTTCTTCTAATCTCCCTCTTTCATCATATGAATGCGCATGAACAGCTGATTCTCTCCATTTTTCATAGATAAAACTGTGTTTCATTTTTAATGGTTGAAAAATCAATTTATAGATGGCCAATGGGAATTTTTGTTCTGTTACTTTTTCGATGATTAATGCCAAAATTGCATAATTCGTATTGCAATATGAAAACTGTGTGTTCGGTGGGAAATATAAAGGGATTTTGTATTCATTCAGAACTTCCACAATATTTTGGTTTGTCATCACTTTGTTATAGGGCCAAATTTCAACAGGGAAATAGGCATAGTAAGGAATCCCTGAACGATGATTGAGTAGCATTCGTGCAGTTATGCCTTCATACGGAATTGTAGGAATATAGGATCGGATATCTTTATCTAAGTCAATTTTACCTTGATCTACCAAACGCAGTGTCGCTATTGCTGTTACCACTTTTGATATTGATGCTACGTGCATTGGTGTTGTTGGACTAATGCGTGTATTGTTTTTCTTGTCTGCAAAACCTTGGTATTTTTCTGTGATGATTTTACCATTCTTTGCGACTAAGAACATTCCATTCAAATCACCTAACTCCATGTAATCATTAAAGTAGATTTGAATAGAATCCTTATATTTTGAATTCATCGATTTGGAAACTTCATTGAAGTGAACGTAAAATGGATTTACCTTCGTTTTTTTAGTTTCCTGACGTGTTAATTTTTTATCCTTGTTTTCACATGATAAAAACAAGAGTGTCAATGAAAGAATGAAAATGAAATGCTTTTGCATAATGGCCACAAATATAAAGAATCGCTTGAATAAACATGATGACCTTTTAGATTGTTGTTTTATAAAGATAAAAGCGATTAACTTTAAGCATCTATGAAAAACAAAAATGCATTTTCACAAGAAGAACACAGTTTTTTGAGTGGACCAAGAGCACGTTGGAAAGAATTCAAATATACGATAGGTGTTGTCGTTCAATTTATTCGCGGTTTTAGAGGATTACATTTTGTTGGTCCTTGTATCACAGTTTTTGGATCTGCAAGATTTAATGACGATCACGAATACT
>JADLGD010000217.1 GCA_020849495.1 Fluviicola sp. | reverse complement strand
GTAGCACCATTTGAAACAGGAGTTTGAATTGTTACAAAATCTGTTACTGGATTTGGGTAAACAGCTAAGTTAACTTGATTATTATCTGTTATTCCTGCAGTTGAAATAGATAATTCATAAGCAATAATAGAATTAACAGCTGTACTTTGTGTCAATCCGATTAATGAAATTTGACCAGGTACTAAATTTGAAGTGACAAAAGCACCACCTGCCAAAGTAGATGTTACTCCTAATGAACTTAAATCTGGAAATACATCATGAACATAGGTTGTTGGAGTTCCTGCAGGTAACTGTAATGCAACAAATTGGTCTGAGTTTGTCCCACCTTGATTATGTACCCACAAATAAGGACCACCTTCTGAAACATTGTCAATTGCAGCGCCATACATTCCTGTTAATGTGTGTGTTGCAGATGGAATTGAGCTTAAGATAGTACCAGTCATTGAAATCGCATCAATGTTTGCTGAAAAATTCCCCATCCAAAACCCACCAGCATTTGAATTCAATGTTGGATCGTAACTTAAGAAACGAACAGTATTTGTAGTCGTTATTGTTCCGATTGACGTTAGAGTAGTAGGATTGACAACAGATATAGTGCTTGTATTATTCCCCATGTATAAAAGACCTCCATCAGTAGTAATACAACGAACTCCTGTAATACCAGCAATTACAAATTTATCTACAAAAGCACCCGTGTTTGTAAAGCGTGCTAATGTGTCTGACCCCCATTTTGACACCCAAAATTGGTTGTTTAAAAAAGTAATTCCTGCATATCCGTTAGAACCAGATGAAGTAGTAATGTCTGACAAAAGTTGAACAGTCCAAGTTGCTTTATTTGCTTCTAAATCATTTTGTTGCATAAAAGGTGCCTGATCAACAGAAGAAGGTGAGGTTGAATTTTGCTTTTTCGTTTGCAATTGTTGTGCATTGACAATGCTTGCAAAAGATAACAAGGTAATAGTAAGTCTAAGTTTTTTCATAATATTGGTTTTTTACATTTCTATTAAAGTTAAACAATTAATCAACTAGTATCAAGGTTTTTGATGTTTATTTCCATGAAGTGTTCAACTAAATAAAACTTTAATTTTTTTTACTCTTTTAAGTAAGATTCGTTGGTTATATTTGAATCAATATGACTGTGAACGAGCGAAAAAAAGTTATTCTTTACAATCCAATTGCGGTGTTTTTTGATATGCCACTTGCATTATTAGCCATTGGTTCAGCACTGGATTCCGAAAAATTTGAAGTCATTATCATTGATGCTAGAATAGAAGACGACGCATGGAAAGCCATTCAACATCATTTAGATGAAGCTATTTGTTTTGGGGTAACGTGTTTAACTGGCCGTCCAATAAAAGATGCAATTGATATTTCTCGAAAAGTAAAAACACACAATCCTGATTTGCCTGTTGTTTGGGGAGGTTGGCACACATCCTTGTTTCCTGAAGCAACGCTTAAAGATGAATGTTCCATAGACGTCACGGTTCAAGGTCAAGGAGAACGCACATTTATTGAGTTAATTGATGCTTTTTCCAATCAAAGTTCATTGGTTGATATTCCAGGTATTTGTTTTAAAAATGAAGCTGGTGAAGTGGTGAAAAATCGTCCTAGGACAATTGTGCCAATGGACGAATTTGCTTCGATCAATTATGATTTGATTGATGTTGAAAAATACTTCCAGAAAAAAGGTCGTCGTCAATTGGATTATATTTCTTCAACAGGTTGTTATTTCCGTTGTACATTTTGTGCAGATCCGCAAGTTTATGAACGAAAGTGGACAGCTGTATCTCCAGTCAAAATGCTTGACACATTGGAAGCGCTCCATAAAAAATACCGGTTTACAGATTTGAATTTACAAGATGAAACCTATTTTACCTATCGAAACAGGGTGGTAGAAATTGCACAAGGGATCATTGACCGAAAACTTGATTTTACGTGGGCTGCTACGATGAGAGCTGATCAAGGTTCAAGGCTTTCTGAAGAAGAATTTGAAACCTGTGTCAAATCTGGGATGCGAAGATTGTTGATTGGTGTTGAATCCGGTTCGCAAGAAATGATGGATTGGCTCAAAAAAGACATTAAAATGGAGCAGGTCATTTTGTGTGCCGAACGCTGTGCAAAATATAATGTGGCAGCCATTTTTCCTTTTATTGTTGGTTTTCCGAATGAGTCAATTGAAAGCGTTAACGCAACAGTTGATATGGCCTTGAATTTAAACAAACAGTCAGAAGATTTTTCAACGCCCATTTTTTATTTTAAACCTTATCCAGGAACTGCTATTACGGATGATGTTGTGAAAAGTGGCTATCAGATGCCTCAAACACTTTTGGAATGGGCAGATTTTGATTACATAGGTTCTTCTGGACCTTGGGTCGATGCTGAAAAGTTTCAGTTTTTTGAGCGGTATAAGTTCTACTTAAAACTCGCTTATTCTAAGAAGAAAAAACTGCTATTTCCAATTCAATGGTTAGCAAAAAAGCGCTGTCAAAGCAAGAATTTCAATTTTCCTATTGAAAAACGAATCATTGAACGTTTAAAGAAACAACAACAATTATCTTAAATTTCTTAGTTGATAATTCGTGATTGAATCAAAGGGTAAAGTTGTTTCATGTCATCTTGATAGATGCGCTTAATTGAACTTATTCGATTAAAATTCCAAACGCATACAAGAGTCCTTCCAATCCTTCTTTTGAAAACTTTGCTTTTTTCAGTTTGTTTTTTGTTGGGTCAATTTGAAAATGGGTTGCAGATCTAAAATCAGCTTGTTCGAGGTTGGTGTTTTGAAAAACGGCCCCATTTAATGTGCTTTTTACTATAGAAGCTTGAGTCAAATCTGCTAAAGTAAAATCAACCTCTGTTAATTGGCAATTTGAAAAGACGGTTTTCTTTAAATTCAAATCATAAAAGCTTGAATGGTTAAGCGTACAATCGGTAAAACGCACATTGAAACCTATAGGATTGCAATCTTCAAAACGAATGCCCAGTAATTTACATTCTTCAAAAATGCAATCGCGGAAAGCAGTACCGGCAACTTTACATAAACTTAAATTACACGCATTAAACGTACAATCTACAAATTTGAGATTTCCCAAATGTTGATTGCTAAAATCACATTGCTCAAAGGTGCAGTTTTCATATTCTCCTTTTTCCAAACCATTTTCAGGAATGTCTTTCAATGCATAAACGCGATCTACAAAGTAACTCATGCTTTATTTTAATTCCAACAAGGCTTTCTTGGTACCAATTGTTGCAGTGATGTAATCGATTTCGCGTTTTGGTGAACGAGCAGGGGAGTGACTTCTCCCGTAAAAGATGATTTGCAAATGCAGTTTATTCCATAATTCACGAGGGAAGAGTTTTTTAGCATCACGTTCAGTTTCTTCCACGTTTTTTCCAGAGGTTAAGCCCCAACGAACCATCAAACGATGAATATGTGTGTCGACAGGAAATGCTGGGACACCAAAAGCTTGCGACATGACAACGGAAGCTGTTTTATGACCAACACCAGGCATGGCCTCCAAAGCTTCGAATGAAGCTGGAACTTCTCCATCGTGTAAATCTAAAATCATGTGTGATAAATCATAAATTGCTTGTGATTTTCGTGGTGAAAGTCCGCATGGTTTGATGATATCACGTATTTCTTCCACCGAAAGTTTGATCATGTCTTGTGGACGAGACGCACGCTTGAATAACTTTGGTGTTATTTGATTAACCCGTTCGTCCGTACATTGAGCAGAAAGCAAGACTGCAATCAATAAGGTATAAGCGTCCCAATGATCCAATGGAACAGGTGTTTCTGGATACAATTTTTCCAACTCTTCAATTACAAAAGCAGCTTTTTCTTTTTTTGTCATGAGCAAAAATAGGAACAATAAAAAAGCGACGCCAAGATTGACGTCGCTTTGTTTGGATTTATTTTTAATTAATGGAAATGTTCGAAAGCAAATCCTGAATGGAAATCAACAGCCATTTGAGTTCCAGTTGCTCCTGGCATGTGAATCATGTTGTTTGCACTCACACTACCAAGCGTATGGAAAGGTTTCGCCATGTTCACTGATAAATGAATCATTTTGCCTGCTGCGTCTAATGTCATAGCATCTGTAAACACATGATTGATTGTTGCAACCGTATTGTTTGTTCCACTAAAACCACCAATATGATAGGTGTAAGAACCTGTTGTAGATTGTGGTGAAATACCTTCCAATTTGAACATGATGTATCCACTGTTCCAGCTCCAGAACATACCGTTTGAAGCAGCCAATGCACCTGTTTGTGCACCAGAAACATTACGTAAACTGTCAACTCCAACAACGTAGGACATTTCAGTATAAGTTCCTTTAGGGAAATTTCCTAAGTTTAATACAGTTGATGACGGATTAGATACATCTACTAAAAAGTAAGATTCAGGCATGGCGTGCCAGTTTCCATTTGCATCTTTCAATTTAAAGTTACTGATGTAGTATTTTGCAGTTACAAATTGCATGGTATCACCAGACATTGGGTGCACTAACGTAGAATCTAAATAAAAAGGATCTTCGTTCATTCCCCATAAATGCTCCATTTCAACTGTTACATTTGCAGATTGAGAAGTTGGAGTTTCATCATTTTTGTCTTTTTTACAAGAAGTTAAGCTTAATGCGATAAATAATCCTGCGGTATAAAAAATTGATTTCATTTTGTGTTTTTTAAAATTGTTATTAAAATGTTGTTATGGCTTGACAACGAAATACCTTGTTTTAGTCATGATCTCATCTTCATGATTTCCAGCCGTTTCAATGACCACTCTCATTGGAATTGTATCCGTTGAGGTGTAAGGAATTGTTTCAGAAATGGAATAACTTGAAGCATGCACATGTTGAATGTCTTCAAACAACACCGATTGATCATTCTCATTGTAAACGGTTACGTGATATCCATGCATCTCCATGTTGGCGCTTGCAATTGCTGCGATGGTGAATGATGGAGTTCCAGAAATTGTATCGTTTTCTACTGGATTGTTGATTGTTAAAGTACCGGAGAAAACAACATCATCCGTTTTTTTCTTACATGAAAAGATGAGGCTGGATAGCGCTAGTATATAAATGAAATGTTTCATGGTGTTTTAAAAAAAATAAGTAATTGAACAAACAAAAGCATGTCGTTGCTTCGTATATCCTAAACTCAAATCTTGAACCAAAGGTAAATGATAATTCCCTTGAAACAACCATTTTTTGTAAGGAATTGAATACCCAATTGTTCCGGTTAAAATGGATCCTAAAGATGGAGAACTATTGATTGCCTTGTGGTCTTGGTAATCTGTCCCATTCCAAGCATATTGAATTCCTCCAAATGTAGCCCATTTTCTAAAACTTCGTTGAACAAATAGCGTTGAACTAAAAGTTGCGCCTGGTTTGTAAACATGTTTGTTAGTACCACGAATCATCCCTTGACAGTCAATTATTGACGACCAACGGTTTTTTTTCAAGAACAATGTGGATTGAAAATTCCCATCAAATGTCCCCGTTCCTGGATACAACAGCAGTAAATCATCATCAGGAAGTGGAAATTCCCCTAAAGGAACTTTTAATCCC